>JBDTQW010000005.1:0-52146 GCA_039931975.1 Chloroflexota bacterium
GCCAAGGCATCGCTCGCCAAGCTGTTCGCGTCCGAGGCGGCCTGGCGCTGCGCCGACCGGGTCGTCCAGGTCTTCGGCGGCCGGGGCTACATGCGCGAGTTCGCCGCCGAACGCTTCTTCCGGGAGCTGCGAGTGGACCGGATCTGGGAGGGCACCAGCGAGATCCAGCGGCTGATCATCGCCCGGGCCCTGGAGAAGCGCGGCGTCGAGCGGGTCGTCGGCCAGGGATGATCGACGCTGCCGCATCACGGGGCACCGGGACGGCTGGGCCGCCCGGAGCGGCTGGGCAGCCCGGGACGGGCGACGCCACCCGCCCGGACATCGACCTGCAGGGGTTGTTCGCCCCGCGCTCGATCGCCGTGATCGGCGCGTCCCCGAGGTCCGACCTGGCTCCGACGGTGCGCCAGAACCTGGCGGTCATGGGCAGTCCGACCCGGATCCATTTCGTCAACCCGAAGTACGACCGCGCCTGGGACCAGCCGTGTTTCCCCGACCTGGCGGCCCTGCCCGAGGTGCCCGACGCCGTGCTCATCGCTCTCCATCCCCTGCGAGCCGCGGCCGCCACCCAGCAGGCGGCCGATGTCGGCGCGCGAGCCGTGCTCATCCCGGGCGGCGGCGTCGTCGAGGGCGGTGCGGCCGCGGCGCAGATGCAGCGCGAGGTCCGCGACATCGCCCTGCGGCACGGCCTGGCTGTCATCGGACCGAACTGCATGGGTGTGGTCGACCTGACCACCAACTCGGCGCTCTACATCGGCGACGTGAACCCGTGGCTGCCGCGCGGCGGGGTCGCCGGGATCGCCCAGAGCGGCAGCGTCACCGATGCGTTCATCCACTCCGGGACGCGGATCGGCTTCAGCCGGATCGTGGGCACCGGCGCCGAAGTCGTCCTCGACCTGTGCGACTTCGTGGCCCACTCGCTGGACGACCCCGAGACCCACACGATCATCCTGTTCGTCGAGGGCTTCAAGCGGCCGGAGCGGTTCCTGGCACTGGCCGACCGCGCGCTCGAGCTGGGCAAGCCGATCCTGGCCGTCAAGGTCGGCCGCTCCGACCAGGCCCAGGCTGCGGCCGTGGCCCACAGTGGCTCGATCGCCGGCGAGGACCGGGTGACCGATGCCGCCCTGGCGGCGGCCGGGGTCGTCCGCTGCGCCGACCTCGACGAGCTGCTCGAGGCCGCCGAGCTGCATGCCGGTTGCCGGCGAATGGACCGGGCGGTGGGTCGCGGCCGAACCGGGATCGTGACCGTATCGACCGGCGAGGCATCGCTCATCGCCGACCTGGCGGTCGAGACCGGCCTGGACCTGCCACCGGTCCCGGACGCGGCCCGGGCGGCCATCCTGCGCGACCTGCCGACGATGGGCTACATCGGCAACCCGATGGATCCGTGGGGCGCCGCAGACGAGGCGACCTGCTACCCGGCGGTGCTGCGCGGCTTCGCGGAATCGGGTGCCTACGACGTCCTGGCCATCGTCCACGACTTCCCGTATCGCTCGTTGCCGGCCGAGGTGGAGGTCGCCCGGACCGTCACCGGCGCGCTCATCGACGCGACGGCCGCGGACCGGGACATCCTGCCGGTCTACATCTCGCTGACCAGCGGCGAGCCGACACCCGAGGTGCAGGCGCTCCTCGACGCGGCCGGCGGGGTTCCCCTCCTGCGCGGTGCCCGCGAAGCAGAGCTCGCCATTGCCGGTCGGGCGTGGTGGGAGCGCCGCCGAGCCGAGCGCCTGGCCGACGGCCCCGTCCGACCGACCTGGCCGGTACTGGCCGCCGATCGGACTGTATATGGTCACGACCCCGAGGCGGTGGACTCCGACCCGTTGGCACAGGCGTCGGCCCCGGCCGTCCCGGTCGCCGGGCGGGCCCTATCCGAGCGCGACAGTCTTTCGTTGCTGCGCGATGCCGGCGTGCCCGTGGTCGATGTCCTCGCCGCGGTCGATCAGGCGGAGGCCGCCGAGATCGCCACAGGACTCGGCGACTTCCCCCTGGCCCTGAAGCTTGACGCCGTGGGGCTCGCCCACAAGAGCGACATCGGCGGTGTCCGGTTGGGGCTGCTCGGGCCGGCGGCCGTCGGAGCGGCCGCGCGTGAGCTGCTCGACATCGGGCACCGCGCCGGCCTCGACGTGCGGGGCGTCCTCATCCAGTCGATGGCCGCCGAAGGGCTCGAGCTCATCGTGGGGATGATCCGCGACCCGCAGTTCGGGCCCGCAGTGGTGGTCGGCTTCGGAGGCGTCTTCACCGAGGTCCTCGATGACGCTTCGATCAGCCTCGCCCCGCTCGGTCGGGCGCAGGCGCTCCGGATGCTCGGGTCGCTCCGCGGCGCGCCGCTCCTGGCCGGTGCCCGCGGACGAAGGGCGGTCGACCGTGACGCGCTGGCCCACCTGATCGTCGCCGTCGGACGGCTGGCCTGGGAGCGACCGGACATCGCGGCGATCGACCTGAACCCGGTCGTCGCCACGCCGGACGGCGCCCTGGCCGTCGACGGGCTGGTCGTCCTCGCCGCCTCGCCCGACGTCTGACCTGGCCAAGAGTCCAGCCGGGGTCGCGAGGTACACTCCGCGCCATGCCCAAGCCTGCGCGCCGCGTTCGGACAGCGTCCGATCTCCTGGTCGAGTGCCTCGAGGCCGAGAGCTGTGAGTACGTCTTCTCGGTCCCGGGCGAGGAGACGATGGGCATCCTCGACGCGCTCAGCCGGTCCGAGCGGATCCGCCACATCACGACGCGACATGAGCAGGGCGCGGCGTTCATGGCTGATGTCCACGGCCGGCTGACCGGCAAGGCCGCAGTGGCGATGGCGACGCTCGGCCCGGGCGCCACGAACCTCATCACGGGCGTGGCCGATGCCTATCTCGATCGCGCGCCGCTCGTGGCGATCACGGGCCAGGTCGGCTCGGACAAGCTCCACAAGGAGGCCCACCAGCTCGTCGACATCGTCCGGATGTTCGGCCCGGTGACGAAGTGGAACACCCGGGTGGCACGGATCGACGCGATCCCGGAGATCGTCCGCAAGGCCTTTCGGGTGGCCGAGCTCGAGAAGCCCGGACCGACCCATATCGAGCTGCCCGAGAACCTCGCCGCGATGCCGCCCGAGTCGGGCGACGCCACGCGCCCACTCGCGCCCACTCGAGCCTATTTCCCCGAGCCGACCGACGAGGCCATCGCTCACGCTGCCCGGATCATCGCCGCGTCTCATCGGCCGATCGTGCTGGCGGGCAACGGGGTCCTGCGGCGAAGGGCGTCGGAATCGCTCCGAGCGTTCGCCCGCGGGCTGCACGTCCCGGTCGCGGTCACGTTCATGGGCAAAGGGGCCGTCGATGACCGCTCACACCTGTCGCTGATGGCGGTCGGCCTCCAGGCTCGCGACCACGTCATGACCGGGTTCGATCGAGCCGATCTCGTCGTCTCCGTCGGTTACGACCTCGTCGAGTACGCCCCAAGCGGCTGGAACCCGGAAGGCACGAAGCCCATCGTCCATATCGACACCCAGCCGGCCGAGGTCGACGCCGACTACCGGCCGGCCGTCGAGCTCATCGGCGACATCGATGGGACGCTCGACCGCCTGCTCGAGGCCCTGCTCCCGCTCGGCATCGGCGGGCGCGACGCGACCGCACGCCACGAGTCCAAGGAGATCCTGGTCAACGCCGACCTCCGTCTCGCCCTCCTCCGCGATCTGGAGGCCTTCGAGGCCGACGACGGCTTCCCGGTCCGACCGCAGAAGGCGATCGCCGACCTGCGTCGGGCCCTCGAGCCGGACGACATCGTCGTGTCCGACGTCGGCGCCCACAAGGTCTGGGTCGCCCGGCTCTACCAGGCCTACCAGCCGAATACCGTGATCATCTCCAACGGCTTCGCGGCGATGGGCATCTCGCTGCCCGGCGCGATCGCGGCAAAGATGGTCCATCCCGAACGGCGGGTCGTGGCGCTGTGCGGCGACGGGGGCTTCCTGATGAACAGCCAGGAGCTCGAGACGGCCAGGCGGATCGGTGCCAACGTGACCGTGGTGGTCTGGCGCGACGACAGCTACGGCCTGATCGACTGGAAGCAGCAGAACGAGTACGGGCGGCCGTTCGGGGTCGCCTTCGGGAACCCCGACCTGGTGGCGTTCGCGGAGAGCTTCGGGATCGCCGGCTTCCGGGTCGGCTCCGCGGCCGACCTGTATCCCACCCTGATGCGGGCCCTCGAAGTCCCTGGTCCCGCATTGGTCGACGTGCCGATCGACTACCGCGAGAATCTGCGCTTGACCGAGCGCCTGGGGGCCCTGGCCGTCGGCGCGTCGTAGGACTCGGCCACCGGACTGCCCCAGATCGATCTCTTTGGCGCTTGACTGCACCGAGGACTCCCGAAGGCACCCGGAGCTGATGTAGGCTGTCCCCCTGTCCTCGGTCGTTCGGTACGATTGCCGGATCGACCCACGTCCGGCGCCCCGCGCCGACCAGCAGCCTCGAGGGGGTTTCCCGATGTCGTCCGCCCATCCTTCGGTCCGCCGCCCGCGGATCGCCCTCCCGGCGGGAGTCGCCGCGATGGTCGCGATCCTCGCGGTCGGCATTCTCGGGGTCATCCCGGCAGCGGCCGTCCCGGCCGTCCCCGGCCCCGGCTTCCAGGACTTCCAGTACAACCCCGGCCCCGACAGCTCCACGGGCGGCGACGCTGTCACCGGCTCGCGCAACCAGAGCAAGCTCTGGTTCAACGACGGCCTGTGGTGGGCGGTCATGTTCGACAAGACCAACGCCGCGAACCCGACCTACCGGATCCAGAGCCTCAACATGGCGACCCAGACCTGGACGACCGGCGCCACAGCCACCCAGGCCGACAAGCGCAACAAGTCCCACGCGGATGTCCTCTCCGACGGCACCACGCTGTGGATGGCCTCGTCGCACAAATCGGGCGCGAACGTGGCTCCGAACGGGGACCTCCAGGTCTTCAAGTTCACCTACAACGCCACGACCAAGAAGTACACCATCGTCGCGGGCTTCCCGAAGGTGGTCGCCCAGGGCGGCACGGATGCCGCCACGATCGCCATGGCTCCCAACGGGCGCCTGTGGGTCGCCTACACCCAGGATGACGCCGCGCCGGCCACGACCGCTCACGTCAGGGTGGTCTCATCGACGACGTCAGCCGGCACGATCTGGACTGCCCCGTTCGAGCTGCCCGGCGGGACCGCCGCGATCGGCACCAACGACCTCGCGGCGATCACCAACGTGAACGGCGGGGTCGGCGTGTTCTGGAGCAACCAGAACGTCAGCGACCACGCGTTCTACTTCCAGGTCCACCTCGATCCCAGCGCCCCGAACGTGTGGCAGCCCCGTGAAACGGCGTACAACCCCACGTCCGGGGCCGACGGCCACATGAGCGTCAAGACGAACACCAACGGGGACGTCATCGCCGCGGTCAAGACGAGTCAGACCGGAGCGAACCCACTCATCGGCGTCCTCCGGCGGACAGCGGCGGGGACATGGGAGCCGATCCATACGGTCGCGGACTCGACCGGCAGCCCGGATCCCACCCGGCCGATCCTCGTCATCGACAGCGAGAACAACGAAGCCAACGTGTTCATGACCAGTCAGGTCAACGGAGGGTTCACCACCCGCAGGACCGCTCCCCTGACCACGCTCGACTTCGGAACCCCAGCTTCCGGACCGGCCTTCATCCGGAGCACGGCCGATCCCCTGATCAACGATCCCACCTCGACCAAGCAGGTCACGACCGTCGCTTCGGGGATCGTGGTCCTCGCGTCCGATCGAACGGCGACCATCCGCCGCTACCTCCACGGCTGCGCCGGCTCGATCTGCCCCGCCGTTCCCGTCGCCGCCTTCAGCGGCACGCCGTTGACCGGTGAGGGCCCGCTCACGGTCCAGTTCACGGATGCATCCACCGGCAACCCGGGGACCTGGCTCTGGGACTTTGGCGATGGTTCGCCGACGTCTGCCCTCCAGAACCCGAGCCACACCTTCAATCCGGGGACCTGGACCGTGTCCTTGACGGTGACCAACGTGCTCGGCAGTGATGCCGAAGTGAAGGTTGACTACGTCGTCGTGTCGGTCCCGACGGCTGCCACCTACACCGCGGTGACACCGGCCCGGGTCCTCGACACCCGCGTCGGCACCGGCCTGTCCGGCAAGTTCGTATCGGGTATGCCAAGGAGCTTCCAGGTCACGGGAGTCGGTGGCGTCCCGAGCAACGCCGTCGCCATCACCGGCAACCTGACCGTGGTCAACCAGTCGAAGGGCGGCTTCGTCTTCCTCGGCCCGACGGCCAGCACGACGCCGACCTCCTCGACCATCAACTTCCCGGTGGGTGACACCCGGGCCAACGCGGTCACGGTCGCCCTGGATCCCGACGGCAAGCTTGGGGCGGTCTTCCAGTCGTCGACCGGCGCGACCACGCACCTCCTGCTGGACGTCACCGGCTACTTCGTCCGCAACACGGCCGGCGCAACGTACAAGGAGCTGACACCGGCCCGCGTCCTCGACACCCGCGTCGGTACCGGCCTGTCCGGCAAGTTCGTGTCGGGTGCGCCCAGGAACTTCCAGGTCACCGGTGCCGGGGGCGTCCCCGCCGGTGCGGTGGCCATCACCGGCAACCTGACCGTGGTCAACCAGTCGAACGGCGGCTTCGTCTTCCTCGGCCCCACGGCCACGTCGTCGCCGACCTCCTCGACCATCAACTTCCCGATCGGTGACACCCGGGCCAACGCGGTCACGGTCGCACTCAGCGGCACGGGCCAGCTCGGCGCGGTCTTCATGTCGTCGACCGGCGCGAACACCCACCTCCTGCTCGATGTCACCGGCTACTTCGTGGCCGACCTGACCGGATCCCGCTACATCGCCCTCGAGCCGATCCGTCTGCTCGATACCCGGGTGAACAACGGGCTCACCGGGAAGTTCACCTCGAGCTTGCCGCGATCCTTTGACGTGGCCGGCCGCGGTGGCGTCCCCCTGACCGCTGTCGCGGTCACGGGCAACCTGACTGTGGTCAACCAGTCGAACGGCGGCTTCGTCTTCCTCGGCCCGACGGCCCCGGTGACGCCGACCTCCTCGACCATCAACTTCCCGGTCGGTGACACCCGGGCCAACGCGGTCACGGTCGCGCTCAGCGGCACGGGCCAGCTCGGCGCGGTCTACAAGTCATCGACCGGCGCGACCACCCACCTCCTGCTCGACGTCACCGGCTACTTCGTGCCGTAGTCGTCGCCACTCTGCAGCGTCCGACGACGCGGCCCACCCCCTCGGGGGCACGGGCCGCGTCGTTCGATTCGCGGCGGGTCCACGCGGGACCGAAGGTCGGTCAGCCCCCTCGACGAGCGGCAGCCTCGCGGATGGCGTCCTCGCCATCCGGATCGGGCTCGCGCAGGGCGATCAGCGCAGCGGCTCCGGCCAGAGCCATGATCAACCAGAAGTAGCGGATGTACGAGAGGTGCAGGAAGATCCCGGTCGTCATGTAGGTGACCACGGCCAGGCCGAGGCCGGTGACCATGTTGGTCAGGTCGGACCGCCGGCCGACCCACCGCCGACGGGCCAGGGCAAGTTGCCAGAGGGTGATCCCCAGGATCGCGACGAAGCAGACCAGTCCGAGCACGCCGGTCTCGGCGGCCGTCGACAGGTACAGGTTGTGGGCCTGCCGGTCCTCGGCCTTGACGCTGATCGCGATGTCGTCGGCATATTCCCGGTAGTACGAGCTGAACTGGCCCGGCCCGACCCCGATGATGGGGTGGTCGCTGAAGACATTGAGGGCCGCCAGGTTCTCGGTCGCGCGGCTGAGCACCGAGTTGTCGGCCGCGATGGCCGACTCGCTGTCCGTCACCGCCCCGACGACGGCATAGAACGTCGCCAGGCGGTCGGCGTACTGGGGAACCGCGACGAGCAGCCCGGCGACCAACAACCCGACTGCGGCCAGCTGGTACAGCTTGACGTAGCGGAGCAGGGTCATCAGCACGATCAACAAGGCGAATCCGACCGCCGCGCCTCGCGAGAAGGTCAGGATGACCGCGCCCGAGACGAGCACCGCCACGCCGTAGGCGGCCAGGCGGAGCAGCCGGCGCCGCTCGCTCCAGGCCTGGAACAGGGCCAGCGGGACGAGCATCAACATGATCTGGGCGTAGCGGTTCTTCTCGCCGATCGGCCCGGCCAGCCGGGCGATGTCGCCCCCGACCTTGATCCCGAGGTCATTGGTGGCGTCGGACTGGGCGAACCCGAAGTAGTCCGACGCGTAGGTCCCGGTGGCCGCCTGGAAGACGGACAGGCCGCCAAGGAAGGCACCCACGGCCAGCAGGGTCCAGATCACATGACGCATCGCAGACGGCGTCCGGACCACGTTGATCACGAGCAGGTACAGGCCCAGGCCCTCAACCACGAAGTTCAACAGCTCGCCGGCTGCAGCGGGCACGTCGCGCGCGAACAAGGTGCCCAGGATCTGGACCAGGAAATACGCCACGATCCAGGGAAAGGCCGGGGTGATGACCACCTTCTGGCGCTTGATCAGCAGCTCGTAGCCGAGCGGCACGACCAGGATCATCGGGACGATCGCACCGATGAGGAGGGGTGCCCCGAACCGGGTCACCAGCACCACCGCCGCGTTGCTGTAGAGCAGGAAGACCACCACCAGCGTGGCGACCTCGGGGCGGATCGTCGCCGCCAGGGCCAGGAGCAGGCCGACCAGGCCGGCCACCGCGATCAGTGGCTGCTGGGCCGTGCTCGACCCGATGGCGATGCACGCGGCGATCGCCAGGGCGGTCAGGATGACCGGCGGCCAGCGGAATCGCGGCGCGACCGGGACGTGCGTGGTTGCCGGCGGGGGCGTGACCGCGACGGAGCGTCCGCTCATCCGCGGCCCGCCACATCGACCGGCTCAGGGATTTCGGCGGCAGCCAAGGGGCGGCCCGGGTCGGCTCCCTGGCCGACCGTCCGGCGCGGCTCCCAGCGGTCGATCCGGCGACCTGCCAGGAGGTTCCAGACCGCCTCGAGCGATGCGACGTTGACCAGCAGGAAGAACGCGGCCATGGCCGCGACGCGGTGGCGACCGAGGCGGGATCGTGGGGCACCAAGACCGATCGCCCCCAGCCCCGCAACGCTTACCGCCCCGATCGTCGCCAGCTGATAGAACGCTCCCTGCCCCCACAGGAGCGGGGCGCCGAGGGCGACGATCAAGAGGGGCACGGCCATCAACCGTCGCAGGATCTTGTGCGACGCGAGCTGGATCGCGTAGAAGCCCGTCCGGCGCGGGTCGAGCAGGGCCCGCCGAGCGGCGACCCCGCGGAGGCCGCGAGTCATGATCCGGACCTTGCGCCGATACTCCAGCCGGTTCGACGGCGCGACGGGCTCCCAGGCGGCCGCGTCCGCGGCGAACACCAGGCGACGGCCACGGGCGACGACCGCGGTGGAGGTGATGAAGTCGTCGGTGACCCCCGCCCGCACCCGCTCGAACAGCTCCCGGCGGATGGCGTAGATGGCTCCAGTCGCCGCCACCGTGCTGCCCGCGGCGCTCTCGGCCAGCTTGATCCGGCGATCGAAATCCCAGTAGCTGCGCTCGCCTCCGGCATCGTTCTCCTGGCCGGTCGCCGGCAGGTAGCGTTGATCGCCCGCCGCCCCGCCGACCTCCGGATCGGCGAACGGCGCGACCAGCGCCCGGAGCGCACCGCGCTCGAACATGGTGTTGGCGTCGGTGAACACGAGGATGTCGCCGCGGGCCTCGGCGACGGCGGCGTTGAGCGCCTCGGCCTTGCCCACCCGGCGAAGTGCGAGCACCCGCACGCCGTGGGCACCGTAGCCACGGACGATCTCGACCGTCGCGTCATCCGACCCGTCGGACGCGACGATGATCTCGAGCTGCTCGGTGGGATAGTCGACGGCGAGGAGGTTCTCGAGACGGGCCGCGATGGCGGCCTCCTCGTTGTAGGCAGCCATGACGACACTGACCGACGGCTCGATCGGGGCGGCCTGCGGGGGCCGCGGCCGCAGCGCTGCCCGTGCGAACACCAGGAGGGGGAACACGAGGTAGGTATAGGCGATCGTGGCCAGCGCCGACCAGAACAGCAGCCGGATCATCGGGCGGCCCGGGTGGGTCCGGGCGCGGACGCGTGAGCCGGGCGATCGCGGAGCTCGGAGGCCACCGCGGCGAACCGCTCGATCAGGCGGTGTGCATTCCGATCGACATCGAACTCGGCCATGACCCGCTCCCGGGCCGCGACCCCGAGCCGCGTGCGGAGTTCCGGGTCGACGTGCAGCCGACGCAGTGCCGCAGCGATCGCCGCGGCATCGCCCGGGGGCACGGTCAGCCCGGACGAGCCGTCGACGACCAGCTCGGGGATGCCCGAGAGCGCGCTCGCGACGACCGGTAGGCCCGCGCTCATCGCCTCCATGAGGACGACCGGGATCCCTTCGCGCTTGCCGCTCCTGGTCGGGACGCTGGCCGCCACCAGGACGTCGCTGGAGCCGATCAGGCTGGCGATCTCGGCCCGCGTTCGCCGCCCGAGGAACTCGACCCGATCGGACAGCCCGGCGTCCGCGACCTGGTGCTCGAGGGCCGCCCGGTCCGGCCCTTCGCCCACGAACCGACAGGTGAACGGGACGCCGGCGGTGGCGAGGAGTCGGCAGGCCTCGATCAGGTGGGTCTGGCCCTTGACCTCGTGGAGCGTGCCGATGGCCAGGATCGCCAGCGGCCGATCGGAGGCGGCCATCCGTGGGACGGGGTGGAACACGGTCGTGTCCACGCCGCAGTGGATGACCTCGAGGCTTGTGATGGGCCCGCCGCATTCGCGTTCGAAGACCGCGCGGTTGTCATCCGAGATGGTCACGGTGAAGGCCGCCTCGGCGACCTTCCGGCAGAGCATGGTCCGGTCCACGTGGAGGTCCGACCCGTGCGCGGTGAACGAGTAGGGGATCCCGACCAGGCGCTGGATCAGGAATCCGGCAAGGGCTGGGTGGGTCGCGAAATGGCAGTGGACATGGCTCACTCCGTCGCGCTGCATCAGGCGCGCGGCGTGGACGACCTTGGGAAAGATCCCGATCCCGCCGAGGAGGAAGTTCGGACTGCGCCAGGTCCCGCGGAGCATCGCCCCGAGCGTTCCCAGGTAGCGCCGCGGCGCGTGACGCAGGAAGTACCCGTGGCTGCCCAGGATGGCCGGCGACAGGAACGGCAGATACGTGGCCCGAGCGACGTAGGGGGCGGCCTCGGGATGCATCGCCGACTCCCGTTCGCGCAGCAACGGGAAGAGCCGGATCTCGGGACCCTGCCGCTCGACCGCCGCCATCTCGAACAGGATGAAGGTCTCGGTCAGCTTGGGAAACCGCGACATCACATAGGCGACGCGCAGCGGGGCTGTCTCCGGTGCCGGCCGGTCACGGGCCGTCGCCTCCGGGGCGGCGAGCGCGGTCACGCCGCCCCCGTCGCGTCGCCGGAGATCGCGGCTGGCTCGGGATCGGCGTCGTAGCCATCGAGATGAGTCGCGTGCCAGCGCCACGCCGTGTCGACGATGGCGTCGAGGCCGTGATGCGTGCGCCAGCCGATCTCGGCGTGGGCTCGACTGGCATCGGCCCAGATGGCGGCTGGGTCGCCGGCCCGCCGCGGCGCGTCCACCGTGGGCACGTCGTGGCCGGCCGCCCTGGCGACGGCATCGATCACCTGGCGGACCGACGAGCCCTGCCCCGTCCCAAGGTTGAGGGTGGTGCCCGCGAGGCCATCCGCGAGCGCCTCGACAGCCAGCACGTGGGCCTCTGCCAGGTCGGAGACGTGGATGTAGTCGCGGATCGCCGTTCCGTCCGGCGTCGGATAGTCGGTGCCAAGGACCCGGACCGCGGGTCCTCGCCCGAGAGCTGCCTTGATCACGACCGGGACGAGGTTCGGGGCATCGGTCCAGTCCTCCCCGTAGCGCCCGTCGAGGGCCGCCCCAGCCGCGTTGAAATAGCGCAGGCTGACCGAGCGGATCCCGGCGCCATCGAACCAGCGCAGCGCACGCTCGACGAGGAGCTTCGATTCCCCGTACGGGTTCTCGGGCCGGAGCTCGCTCGTCTCACGGACCGGCAGGTCCGACGGCGTCCCGTATACGGCGCATGACGACGAGTAGACCAGGTCCGTCAGGCCGGCTCGACCCATCGCCCCGAGCAGCGCGAACGAGCCTCCGACGTTCGTCTGGAAGTAGCCGACCGGATCGCGGAACGAGTCCTCGACCGACTTGAGCGCCGCGAAATGGATGACCGAGCGGATCCCGTGGCTGCGGATCGTCCCCTCGACGAGCGCGCCGTCGGTGACCGAGCCGACCACCAGCGGGGCGCCGTCGATCGCCGCCCGGTGGCCGCGCTCAAGGGTGTCGAGGACGACCGGCTCGTGCCCACGGGCGGCCAGGAGTCGGACGGTCTCGGACCCGATGTAGCCGGCGCCGCCGGTGACGAGGACGCGCACGCGGTCGACTCAGGTGAGGTCGGTCGGGCGCGTCCGCGGAGTCCCCGTCTTGCCCGTCGAGCGCGATCGCCCCGTGGTCGAGCGTCCGGGCCGTTGCGGCTCGGGCTCGGGCTCCGGTGGCGGCGACGCGACCGGAGCGCTCGCCCGGACGACGGTGGGCCGGATCGCCGACGTCATCGAGTTGGGCGGTGGCGGGTTCGCGGCCGGGCGGTAGGAACTCGTCGAAGCGGCCGATGGGGGCGGCATCGGTGATGCCATCGGCGTCGTGCGCGGCGGCGGCGCCACTGGCCGAGTGGACCGGCCGCGCCCGAACAGCCCGGACAGCGGCGCCGGGCGCTCGGTGATGATCGCTCCGACGAGATTGCCGCCGACATGGACCAGGGTCTCGGCGGCCGCCTCGGCATCTTCGCGCCGGGCGTGGTCGCGCCGAGCGACGAGGACCGTGCCGTCGACCGCGCGGGCCCACGACAGCGCTGCCGGCCCAGCCTGGACGGGTGGGCTCGCGACGATCACGACGTCGGCCGACGTGAGCAGCTCGCTGATCACGGCTCGGGCGCGCTCGGGATCGACGACCTCGCTGCCCTCGTATCCGGCCGGCATCAGGCCCAGCCGATCGGCGATGACCCGCACCGCGGATCGCGCCTGGGCCTCGCGGTTGAGGACGTCGCGGACCCCGGGCACCGGCTCGATGCCGTACAACCCGGCCAGGGTGCTCCGTGAGCCGCTGTCGATCACGACGACTCGCCGGCCGAGTCGGGCCAGCCCGCGACCCAGGTTGATGGCGACGACGGCCGCGCCGGTATCCGATTGGACGTCGACCACGGCCACGCTGCGCAGCACGTCGTCGGCCTCGCCATAGACGATCCGGCCGGCCAGCAGGCGGTAGGCCGTCGCGGCGGACGAAGTGTCGTCCACGAGATCGCGCGGGTGGGGCAACGACTTGGCCGGTGCCGGCACCACGCCCAGGACGGGCGCGCCGGTCAGGCGGGCAAGCTCCTCGCGATTGCGGATGCTCCGGCCGAAGTATTCGATGAGCAGGACCAGGATGATCGCGGCGATGATCCCGGCCAGCGTCGCCAGCAGGACGATCAGCGAGATCTGCGGGGCGACCGGATCGAGAACGGCCTCGGCGAAGCGGACCACCACGAGGGTGCCTTCCGGGCGGCTGACGCCGGCGTTGGTGAATTCGACAAGCTGAGCGGCCATTCCGTTGGCCAGGTCGGCGGCCCGTTGGGCCCCGCTGTCCTGGACCCGGATGCTCAGGATCCGGCTGTCGACGTTCGCCGTGACCCGAGTGTTCGTGGCGAGCTCGTTGGCCGTCATGGGCACGCCGACTGCCTTGATCGTCGGGTCGAGGATCGTCGGGGTGGTGATGACCTGGGCATACGTCTGGATGAGCTTGGCCGATGCGCCCACGGTCGCGGCATCGGTGTTGATCGGCCCGACCAGGAGCTGGACCGACGACTCGTACGTCGGCGGGATCCGGCTGGCGACGTAGAACCCGGCGAGTCCGGCCACCCAGGCCGCCACGAGCAGCGTCCACCACCAGCGTCGCGCGACCGCGAAATATCCCGAGAGCTCCACCTAGATCCCTCCATCGTGCGGGCACCCGGGACCGTCCGGGGACGGTTCTCGGAGCACGCAGCCTACCATCAACCTGTCCTCGGCCCAGTCATCGTGCCAACCAGCCCAGGGCCTGGGCCCGGATGAGCGCCGGGCTCGAGCGCCCGCCCACGTTGATCCGTCGGAGGCGGTGCCAGTCGGCTCGGCGGAGGTCGTTGACCCCTCGGATCGTCGTGAACGCCGCCAGCATCCCAAGGGACGCCACGCGCTCGACCACGCGGTCGGAGTGACTGCCGCTGGGATAGGCGAATGCCGGCGGCGCAGACCCGATCTCTCGGACCAGGTCGCTCCGCGAGCCGTCGATCTCGTCGTCGAGCTCGGTTGGGTCGACCCGCTCGAGCAGGGGGTGGGTGCGCGTGTGCGGAGCGAGCGTGACGCCCTCGGCGGCGAGCCGCCGAAGCTCGTCCCAGCCGAGCACCGACGATCCCGAGGGTGGGCCGCCGAGCACGCCGACGAGCTCGTCCACCTCGGCCATTGCCAGGGGATGGGCAAGGGTCTTGAGCCGCGAGCGGAGGACCCGGAAGGCGCCGAGCCGCTCGGCCCGGGTGGCAATGGGCAGCGATCCGCCGCACGTGTCCAGCGGATCGGTGCGCTCGGTCCGGATCAATGCCCCATAGAGCCGGTCCCACCAGAAGGCCAGCGGGCGGTCGGGGAACGCCGTCGGGACGAACAGCACGACCGGGACTCCGCGTACCCGCAGGATCGGCCAGGCCGATGCCGCGAAGTCGCGATAGGCATCGTCGAACGTGATGAGGAGTGCCCGGGACGGGATCGGTGGGCCACCTGCGGCTCTGGCCAGGACCGCCTCCAGCCCGACGAACGAGAACCGCCGGCCGAGCTCGTCGATCTGGCGGGCGAAGCCCTCGGGGCTGGCGCTGATCAGGCCCGGGTAGTGGTCGTCATCGGGCTCGGCCACCCGGTGATATGTCAGCACCGGCAGGATGTCGGGACGGTCGCGGTCGACCGCCTCGAGGGCGCGCACCACGCCACCGAACAGCGGGCCGGCGGCCACGGCAGCCGCCGCGACGCGCGCCCCGGTCATTCAGGCATCGCCGTGCGCGGTCCCGGGAGTCGCCCGAGGCGCCTGCTTGCCCCGCCGCCGGCGACCGCCGATCACTGCCAGCGTGTGCCACGCGTCCACCAGGAACGGGAGGGGGTCGCGCCACGATCCGACCGCCTCGACCTTGGGTCCGCGAACCGACCGCCACCAGTCGAGGGGCGAAAGCCGACCCCGCCGTGCGCCGACCAGGGCCGCCTGCAGGTCATGGCGCCAGTAGATCCACTTGACGCCGGCGTAGCCCTGCGTGCGGGCCGCCGGCAGCGGCTGGCCGAGTGCATCGCGGTAGGCGGTCAGGAGCAGCTCGACCCCGCCCCGTTCTGCGATCGCCGAGCGTCCGGTGGGCCGCCCGATGTTCGGCTCGATGATGAAATGGCGTCCGGTCCTCGCGTCACGCTTCATCTCGAGGTAGCCCAGCCCCTGGTAGGCCACGCTCCCGAACAGCCGGATCGACTCTTCGAGGACCTCGTCGTTGCGGACCTCCTCACCGAGGCAGCTCGTGCCGGTCTCGACCGGCCACTGGCGGATCTTCCGGGCGACGAACGTGACCTGCGGTTGGGAGGCACGGTCAAAGTAGACGTTCGACGAGAACAGGTCGCCCTCTCCGCCATCGACCCAGGCCTGGGCGATGAGAACGTCCGCCCACGCCGAGCAGCGGTCGTAGGCGGCCAGGAGCTCGGTCGGGTCCTCGACCCGGAAGACCTTGGCCCGAGTCGCCGCCTGCCAGCGGGCCGTCTTGAGCCCGGGCTTGACGACCGCTGGGTAGCTGAGCTCGGCGGCGGCCGCCTCCGCGTCGGTTCGATCGCGCAGGATCCGCGTCGGTGGGATGGCCAGGCCGTGGGCCTGGGCGTGCTCGGTGAACCGGATCTTGTCCATGAGCAGCTCGACCGTGTCGTGGGCCGGCAGGACGAAGCGGTACCAGGGGGCAAGTCGCTCCCGATCCGCCGAGATCGCCAGGACCGACGCGTCCGAGCAGGGGACGAGGACGGCCGGCCCGCCGGTTGCGAGGCCGCCCAGCCTCGGACCCAGCCGTTCCAGCTCGGCGATCAGCCCCTCTCCCGAGGTCGGGCCCTCGATGACCTCCCGAACCACCCGGGTCCGGGCGCAGAAGTGGTGCCGGTCGGCTGCCAGGCCGACCACGGGGATCCCCCGCCGGGCGAGGATCCGGGCCGTCTGCAGCCCGGTGATGCAGTCGAGGGCGACCACCACCGCGGATGCGGTGCTGGAGCCCCTGGAGCGCCGAGACATGCCCTCAGCCGACCTCGTCCTCGAGGGCGATGGCCTCCTTGGTGCCGACCAGCTCGAAAAGATGGTCGACCGTCGCGATGTGCGGGTCGACGTCCGCGGCGCGGCCGGCCCGGGCCAGACCCTCGAGGGTCTCTTCCATCGCCTTCACCGCGGCCCGCATGGGATGGTTGGCCAGGATGACCAGGTTGAAGCCCTTCCCATAGAGCTCCTCCGAGGTAAAGCTCGGGAAGAGCGTCGGGACGGCCACCAGGGGCACGGAGCCGAGGCCCTTCCAGGCGCCCAGGAAGCCCTCGATCTCGGCCAGGCTCTTGTCCCGAGAGTGGATCAGGATCGCATCGGCGCCAGCCTCGACGTAGGCGTCGGCCCGGGCGCAGGCGTCCTCGACTCCGTGACCGGCGATCAGGCTCTCGACCCGGGCGATGAGCACGAAGCCATCGCCGTCCTGGAAGCGCTTGGCCGTCTTGATCCGCCGGGCCTGCTCCTCGCGCGGGATGAGCTCGCGCTTGGATTCGCCGGTGTAGAGGCTGTTCCGCTTGGGGAACAGGTTGTCCTCCAGGGAGATGGCCGAGATCCCCGCCCGCTCGTAGTCGACCAGCGTCCGGACGACGTTGCCCAGGCCCCCAAAGCCGTTGTCGACGTCGGCGATGACCGGCAGCTCGGTCGCGGCATCGATCGCGATCGCGGCGTCGAGCGCCTCGGTCATCGTGGTCAGGTTGAGGTCGGGCATCGCGTGGGCCATGGTGGCCACCCCGAAGCCGCTGACCCACACCGCGTCGAACCCATAGCGGCCGATCAGCTGGGCACTCATGGCATCGTGAGCGCCCACGGCGACGACCGCCCGCGGCTCATTCAGCGCCGAGCGAAGCGCGGCACGCTTTCGATCCGCTCGATTCATGCTCGTTCGGCGGCGGCTTGACCCATGACCGATCCCTCCCGGGTCGGACCGGTGCCGTCGACGATCGCGACGACCTCCTGTCCGATCTCGCGTTGTGCGTCGACCGTCGCCGCACCGATATGTGGAGTGAGGACGACATTGGGCAGACCCGCCAGCGGCGACACCTTGCCCTCGCCCTCGTTGACGTGGACATCGAGACCGGCGCCGCGGATGCGGCCGCCGGGCCGGAGCTCGTGGAGGAGCGCTGCCTCGTCGACCACGCCGCCGCGAGCGACGTTGACCAGGAAGGCGCCGGGCTTGACCCGGCTCAGCTCGGCGGCGCCGATCATGCCCCGGGTCTCGGCCCCGAGGGGAACGTGGATGGTCAGGAAGTCGGCCGCCGCCAGGACGTTGTCCAGGTCGGTCAGCTCGATGCCTTTAGCCGCGAACTCCGCCGCCCGCGTGGGGCTCGGCGTGTGGACGCAGCCGACGGGCCGCATCCCCCAGGCCGAGCCGAGGGCCGCGACCCGCGACCCGATC
This sequence comes from Chloroflexota bacterium, assembly GCA_039931975.1. GTDB lineage: Bacteria > Chloroflexota > Limnocylindria > Limnocylindrales > CSP1-4 > Chersky-267. The sequence continues at coordinate 17,733 of JBDTQW010000005.1, forward strand.
GAGCCCAGCCCGACGATCCCCAGCGTCTTGCCGGTGAGGTTGTAGCCGACGAGCTCGCTCTTCGCCCAGTGGCCCTGGTGTAGCAGGCGGTCGCCGAGGGTGATCCCACGGGCGAGGCTGAGCATCAGCCCGAAGGTCAGCTCGGCGACGGCCTGGGCGCCCGGCCCCGGAACGCGCCGGAGCTCGATCCCGCGCCGGCGGACCTGCTCGAGATCGAGGTTGTCGAGACCCGACCCGGCCCGGACGAGCAGCCGCAGGTCCGTCGCCGCGGCGAGGACCTCCGAGCTGATGGAAACGCCGCTCCTGAAGACGATCGCCTCGCGATCGACTGCCAGTCGGCGGAGCTCCTCCTCGGGCGCGCCGAAGGCGACCACCACGTCATGCCGGGTGCGCAGCTGATCGAGGGCGTCCGAGTCGATGGGGCTGGCGACGAGGATCTTCATTGGCCTCCTCCGTTGAGGGCCGCGGCGGCCCGCACCGACGGCGCCCCCCGGACGAACTCCACGATCTGCCGGCTAACCTCGCCGACGACCTCGTCGGTCGGCAGCCCGGCATTGACCACGACGAACCGCTCGAACAGGTCGGCCTGGGCGAGGTATTCCTGGCGGCGTGCCTCGATCGACTCGACGGTGCCTTCGCCCTTCCGAGCGTGGAGGATCTCGGCGGGTGCATCGAGCAGGACCACCAGGTCGGGCCGCGGGTAGAGCCGGCGCAGGTTGAACCCGTGAACCCGGCTCGACGGCGATCGTCCCGGTCGTGCGTCGGCCACGTCATGGGCGTAGTAGTCGCAGAAGAAGTGGCGGTCGAAGACGACCACCCGCCCGCGTCGCTGGTGGACGGCCGCGATCACTTGGCGATACCACTCCTCGCCGATCCAGTTGGCCATCCGCAGGCTCGTTCGGAGCTCGGCCAGCGCGCCCCGTCGACGATGGCTCGACTCGCCCGGTCCGGATCCTGTCCGGCCGGTCATGTCGGCACGACCGCCGCGGGCGCGCTTGACCATCAGCGCCAGTCGGGTGGTCGGCAGCATCGTCGAGCTGGCCTCGAGGTTCACGCCCATGTACACGTAACGGGCCGGGAAGGGCAGTGCCTCGACCACGCGGTGGGCGACCGTGGACTTGCCGGCGCCATCGGGCCCCACCAGCGCGACGGTCACCATCGGCGCAGGCCGCCCACGCTCACATTCGGCCTCGGTCTCCCCCGATCGCTGGGCACGGATCCTCCTGGCTCCCGCGTCGGATCACTGGACGGCTCCTGGACGCGGAGGGCCCAGTGTACGAAATCGTGCGCGACATGGGACCTTAGGCCGTCCTCGGATGGGCCCTTTGGACAGGAACCGGTGCGCCGGGTCACCGAGTGGGCCGGCTCACCGCAGGTGCTCCGCGAGGGCGTCCGCGAGGCCCGGGATGTCCGGTGGATAGGCGTGTCGCAGGAGGATCGCCGGGCGGCCGGCGAGGGCCCGTTCGAGCCGCCCGGCGAGGGTGTCCTCGAGGCCCTCCAGGAAGGGGTTCGGCCGATCGGGGAAGGCGTAGCGCCATTTCAGGTAGGCGGTCCAGAGGTCGAGCCACTCGTGCCGGATCGAGTGGACCATGCGCCGGGCGATCTCGCGGCCATCGATGGCCTCGACCACCGTGCCCGGCACGTCGGCGCTCTCGACGAACACCACCCGGTGGAGCGGGGCGCCCTCCCCGAGCAGCCGGCCACCGAACAGCCGGGCCGGTGGGACCTGGACGTCGAGCTGGTGGTCGACGAACGGGCGCAGCCGCCGGAGCGTCCGGCCCCCGGCCGTGCGACGGATGACCGGCGCCTCAGCCGCGCCCCCGACGACCGCCCCGACGGCGCGGGTCAAGGCCAGTCGAAGGCGCTGGCTGCGGGGAACCGTCGCAGCGAACTCGGGCATGGCTCGGAGCTGCCAGTCCCAGAGCCGGATGGGCTCAGGGAGGCCGACCATCCGCGACCCGTCGTCGGCCAGGTAGACCCACTCATCGCCGACGTACGCGGCGCCCCGGGCGGCGAAGGCCAGCAGCACCTCGCTCTTGCCACCCTTGGCCCAGCCGGTGACCAGCACGCCCAGGCCGTTGTGGACGAACGCCGAGGCGTGGATCGGCAGGAGGCCCCGGTGGAGGGCGGTGAGGTTGACGATCGGGACGAGCAAGGGGATCGGTCCGACGCCCCGTTCGGCCACGATGCGGCACGGTCCTCCGACGCGGTCGAGGGGAATGCCCACCCGGACGGAGGCCTTGAACCGACCGCGGAGGATGACCAACGACTCCCGATCGAAGGCGGCGTCGTCGCGCCCGATCGACCGCCATGGGCCCATGGGCTGGATCCGCTCGACATACGCGATCTCGATCTCGGGCGGCCGATCGAGGGTCCGTTCGATCGGTCCCAGCTGGCGGCGGACGGCATCGGCGTCCGCGGACGTCGCCCCGACCAGCCGGACTCCGACCGCGCCGTGCAAGTCGAAATCCACCGGTCCTCCGGCGTTCCGCTCGCTCATCGCGGACGGCCCGCTAGCGTGCGCGCAGCTCGACGAGGACGAGCAACCCCAGCCCGAACGAGATAATCGCAAGCGCGACGGGCAGGAGGGCCGCCTCCAACTGGTCCGGCACGAGGTCCAGCTGCCAGAAGCCGATCAGGATCGCGCCACAGATGCCGGGCACGATGCCGAGCATCATCCGGCGTGGCACCGACCCACCGTCCCACGACCAGCGAGAGACCACGAGCGCCAGTCCGCCGATCAGCCCGGCGAAGCCGGTCAGGAGGATGACCTGCTGCATCGCGCCACTATAGGGTCGCCCGGCGCCGAGGTCCACGCCGCCACGGACCGGACCAGGACGGACGTGGTCGTATACTCGCCGCCGCCACCGCCCGTCCGAGCTCGGGGGCGTGGGCAGGGAGATCGGAGCGCATGTCGAATCGGATCAAGCTCCTCGGGCTGGTCGCCATCGCGGCCCTGACCGCGGCCATCGTCTGGAACTCCTCGTCTGGCCCGTCGCTGCCCCGCCCCAGCGCCACTCCGTCGGTGAGCCGGCCGAGCGCGACGGCCGGCCTTCCGGCGGAACCGAAGACGGCGTCCTACCTCGATCAGGTCCTCGGCGGGACCGCTCCAGGGTCGCCCACCGGGGATCGGGCCCAGTCCAAGCTGTGGATCGCCGGCGGCGCCTGGTGGGCGGCGATGGTCGAGCCCAGGAGCCTCCAGTACCACATCTATGAGCTGGTCGACGGCGGCAAGTCGTGGCGCGATACCGGGACTCTGATCGACGACCGTCGCTCCGCGCAGCCCGACTGCCTGTGGGACGGGACCCATCTGTACATCGCCAGCGCCACCCCATCCCTGACAGAAAATGGCGCTGCCAGGCTCGTCCGCTACAGCTTCGACGAGAAGGTCCGCCGGTTCGTCCTCGACCGGAATTTCCCGATCCCGATCAGCGCGACCGGAGTCGTCTCGATGGTCCTCGCCCAGGACAGCACCGGACAGCTGTGGACGACCTACGTCGCCGACGACGGCCAGGTCAGCGTCAACCGGACGCTCGGTGACGATCTCCATTGGGGCACTCCGTTCGCCCTTCCGGCGCCCGGCAGCCTGGTGACTGCCGACGATGTCGCCACCGTCGTCGCCTTCGGCCCCGGGCGGATCGGCGTGATGTGGAGCAGCCGGTCGACCGGCACGTTCTACCTGGCAAGCCACGTGGATGGCGATCCGGACGATGCCTGGGCGGCGCCCGAGGCCGCGATCCAGGACCGGGGCATCGCGGCCGGCCAGCTCAAGGTGGTCACCACGGACGATGGTCGGCTCTTCGCCGTGGTCACGACTGCGCTCGGTGACGACCCGGCATCGCCGTCCACCGCACCCCAGATCCTGCTCTTGACCCGGGCCGTCGATGGGACCTGGTCCAGCACCCTGGTCAGCCAGCTCCGGGACCAGAACGCGTCGCCGCTGCTCGCCGTCGACCAGGCGAACGGGATCGTGTACGTGATGGCTACCACGCCCAAGAAGGGCGGCGCGATCAACTTCAAACGCAGCCGGGTCGACTCACCGTCGTTCACCACCGGCATCGGCAGTGTGTTGATCGCCGATCCCGCGGCTCCCCTGACATCGCGCGGCACGTCGGCCAAGAGCGCTGTCTCGCCGGAGACCGGCGTGGTGGTGCTTGCCTACGACCCGTCGACCACTCGCTATGTCCACGGCATCATCGACCTGGGCGGTGGCGTGGCGGCCGGTCCGTTGCCTGCGGCCGGAGTCGGGGCGCCCCGGCAGCTCATCTTCCACGACGATTTCGATCCGTGGAAGATCGGCTCGAGCCCGAACATCGGCTGGGTGCTCCGGGCGACCGATCCGGTCGGGGCATTCAACATCCAGCCCTTGCCGACCCGGACTAACAAGAGTGGCTCCCTGGCGGCACGGACGGTCGGCAAGGATGTCCGGGCCTGCAAGTCCTTCCCGCCCGTGACCACCGGCGACCTCACGATCGACGTCCGGGTGCGCATCGTCCGGACCGGCTCTTCCGACACCGTCCTGACCGAAGTCAGAGGCGAAGGGGTCGAAGCCGCCACGGTGCGCTTCGGCCAGAACGGCATGTTCGCGTATTTCAGCGGGCAGACCAAGATCCGCACGCTGGTCCCAGCCCGACCCGCCGTCTGGTATCGCTCCGTCGTGGTCGTCCACCTCAAGACCCACACCTACGACTGGTCGCTGTACAACCAGGTCCGGCGCCGGCTGATCGCCGTCAGGAACGTTCCGTGGCGGGATGCGACGAATCTGCCCATGGACAAGGTGTGCCTGCGCACTGCGACGGGTGGGCCGCGGATCCGCCTCTACTGGGACGACATCTCGGTCATCCATTAGGCTGCCGGCCATGCGCATCCTGGTGACCGGCGTGGCCGGCTTCGTCGGCTCCCACGTCGCCGAGCGACTGCTGTCCGACGGCCACGACGTGATCGGTCTCGACGGGTTCACCGACTACTACCCGCGGCCGATCAAGGAGCGCAACCTAGCGCCGGTGCTCGAGCATTCCGGCTTCACGTTCCATGAGCTCGACCTGCGACGGGATCCGCTGGGACCGGCCGTCGACGGGGTGGAAGCCGTCATCCACGAAGCCGCGATGCCCGGCTTGCCGCGCAGCTGGTCGGACGTCGAGGCATACCTCGACTGCAACGTCCTCGGGGTCGCCCGCCTTCTCGAAGCCTGCCGGTCGGCCGGCATCCGGCGCTTCCTCCAGGCGTCGACCTCGTCGGTTTACGGTCTCGAGGCCGTCGGCGACGAGACGATGCCGTTGCGGCCCATCTCGCCCTATGGGGTCACCAAGTTGGCTGCCGAGCACCTCATCCAGGCCCACGTCGCGACGTTCGGGTTCCCGGCCGTGTTCGTCCGTTACTTCTCGATCTACGGCCCGCGCCAGCGCCCGGACATGGCCTATCACCGGTTCATCGAGGCGATGCTCGAGGGCCTGCCGATCACGCTGTTCGGTGACGGCGAGCAGACCCGCTCCAACACGTTCATCTCGGACGCAGTCGAGGGCACCCTGGCGGCACTCGACGGCGGCCGGATCGGCGAGGTCTACAACATCGGCGGCGGTGAGTCGCTGACGGTCAGTCAGGCGATCGCGACCATCGCCGAGGTCCTCGGCGTGGAACCCATCATCCAGCGCGCCGAAGCCCAGCCGGGCGACCAGCGCCGGACGGGTGCCGACACGTCCCGCGCCGAGCGAACCTTCGGATACCGGCCGACCGTGGGCGCCCGCGAGGGATTGCGCCGACAGGTGGACTGGCATCGGGGCCTGCGGACCGGCTGACGGGGCGTGCCCAGGTGACGGGCGTCGGGCCGGGTGATCGGGCTAGGGCGCGAACGGCGAGACCCGGGCGATCGACACGTCATCGATCCAGACCGAGCCGTCGACCTGGCCGACTTCGATCCTGAACACCAGCCCGCTGCCGCCGACGAACGTGGGCACATCCCAGGTCTGGACGGCCCATGTCGGCCCGACCAGCGGGGCCAGCGACACGTAGGTCCGGTCGGGCGCCGTGGCCGAGGTCACCCGGAGACGGATCTGGCGAGCGGCGCTCGACCGCAGCGCGATCGAGATCCGATAGGTCGCGCCCTGCTCGATGGTCACTCCGTCCTGTTTGAGGTAGATGCTCTGGGGGATCCCGTCGGTGGCGGTGACGTCGATCCGGGCCGAGACCTTGCCGCTGTGCGGCGTGGTCGTGTCGGCCCCGACCGTGCCTTGGGCGTTCACGCTCGCCCGGATCAGCACCCACGGTGAACCGACGCCCGTCTCGAAGCCGGGGTTCTCGAGCTGGTTGGGCTCGGCCAGCGGTGGCGAGGGCGTCGGAGCGAATGAGGGCTGGCCGGACGATCCGGGTGGCGGGGGAGCGGTCGGCTGGGTCGTTGGCGGGGCAGTCGGCGGTGGGGTCGCGACCGGCGACGCAGATGGAGCTGGGCTGGCGGTCGGCGCCAATGTCGGCGGAACGGACGGCGGCACCGGGCCGGCCGGGTCGGCCAGGCCGGCCCGGATCGCTTCAAGTCGCAGGTCGATCGACGGGAGCGCGTTGAGCGACTTGACGACCGCAGTCGCTGCCGCTCGCCAGGCAGGCTCGTCGGCGAGCTTGACGGCGGTTGCCAGGGCGATCTCCGCTCGGAGCTCCTCGTACACCGCGCCCAGGTCCGCCCCGACGAGGGCCGTGGCAGGCGAGTCAAGCAGACGCGTCACCGCAGGCAAACCCGCGAGGAGTTGCACGTTCATCTGGACCATCGTCTGCCTGACGTTGGTCGTGCTGATCGGTGGCTTTTCGAGCTCGACCTGGATCGACCGGCCGTAGTCCAACAGGCGCTGGTTCACGCCCAGGACCGTGTTGACCGCGACCCGATCGAAGAGCGGGGCCGGGGCGGTCGGCCCCGGGCTGGCTGTCTCAGTCGGGCGCGGGGTCGGGGCCTGCCCGGTTGCGCCCAAACCTGCAAGGCGAACGGTAAGCAGAGCGGCGACCACGGCGATCGCCACCACCGCCGCGACGCCCTCGGGCGCGATCGCCGCGCCAAGCCCGCCACCGACGGGACGCTGCACCGGGTCGTCGGATTGGATGTTCGGCTCGGTCACGCCGACCGTCCGGCGACCGCCATCAGCCAGTCGCCCGGCGTGGTGCGCGGCGCCTGGCGCCGAAGGCCGACTCCAGGTCGACACCTTCCTGGACCGTCAGCGACTGGAACACGATGACGAACGTGGGCCGGCCGGTCGTCTTCTCGGTCACGACCAGGCGGTCCGCCACGACCGTGGCATCCAGACCGGCCATGGGGTGCTCCAGGCGGAGGACGCCCGGCGCGAGGTCCACCGGCCCGAGCACCTCGAAGGTGCGCTTCCGACGAGCGATCGCGTAGCGCGCTCCGAGCGACAGGTGCACCGACCCACCGACGAACACCCCGGTCGCCAGGATCTCGATGTCGGTGCTTCCGCGCATGCCCTCATAAGCCTGGCCGTTGGCCACCGAGGTGGAAGGTGCCGCGTTCATGCTGGCGGCCGAGACCGCGCCGACGGCGGCCAGGTTCGACCCACTGCGGCCGGTCCCTGGCGCCGAGGTCACGTCGGGGAGCGCGGCCGGTCGGCTGCCGGGGCCGGGCACGATCAGCGCCGGCCGCTCGGACCCGTCGAGGGCCGCGCCGCACCAGTCGCAGCGTCCCAGCCAGCCCCGACCTGGCTCGCCGCACACCCTGCATCGGCCAGGCGGAGCGGAGGCGATCAGCAGCGGCGCGATCGGACCGATCAGCAGGCCGTAGGCGAACCAGATCGTCGCGCTGCGCTCGCGCGCGATGGCCAGCCAGGCCGATAACGGCCCGAAGATGATCGCCGATACGACGAACAGGATCGGTAGGGCTAGATCGATGGTCGTTCTCTCCACGGTTCCCCGTCTCGGGGCGGGGCACCCATCCTAGCCGCATCTGTCGGCAGTCGGGAGCCATAGGACCTTTGGTGGCCCGAACGGTGCGCGCACGCACCGCGAAACCCGTTCCGAGCTCGGTCGAATAGTACTAACGTCCCATGAACAACCTGTTTGTTATTGCGACCGCAAGGTACGCGTCGCTAGACTCCGTGAGTCGGTGGAAGTGTCCGAGGAGACTCGGATCCCGGCGGGCAAAAACGGACTCATATCTCTTCTTCATCCAGCCTCAGCACTGCCCGTCAACACTCATGCACAGACCGGAATCGTCCGGGACTCTCGACAGGCGCTCACCGACTCCGGCGGCCAGGTAGGCCGTATCCACGGAACGAGGGATGTATCGGCGAACAGGGTGAGCTGTTCGGGTCGAGCGTCAAGCCTCGGGGGAGGGCATAGTGCGGATCACGGTCGTGGGACTCGGGTACGTCGGTCTGGTGACCGCCGCGGGTCTCGCCCGTTGGGATCATGAGGTCATCGGCCTCGAAGCGGACCCGGATCGTCTGACCAGCTTGCTGAACGGGCACGTCCCGCTCCACGAGCCCGGTCTCGATGAGCTTGTCCAAACCTACGCCTCCGCCGGCACGCTACGGTTCAGCGGCCGGCCGGCGGAGGCACTGACCTCGGCCCACGTGGTCATGCTCGCCGTCGGCACGACCGACGCCGAAGGGAACTGGCAGACGGGCACGCTGCTGCGCTGCTTGACCGAAGCCGTGCCGCTGCTGGCCGACGACGCGGTCCTCGTCGTCCGCTCGACCATCCCGCCGGATTTCGTGCGCCAGCTGGGCTCGATCGTGGACGAGATCCGCGATCAGGCAGGTCGGCCGCGCGTGCCGGTCATCCTCAACCCGGAGTTCACCCGCGAGAGCCAGGCCGTGGCCGACTTCCTTGGACCCGACCGGGTGGTCGCGGGCGTCATCCGCGATCCGGATGGCCATGGTGTGCGCACGATCCGTCGCGTCTACCACCGGGTCGACGCTCCGATCATCGTGATGCGCGGGGTCGATGCGTCCCTGTCCAAGCTCGGCGCCAACCTGTTCCTCGCAACCAAGATCTCGTTCGCCAACGAGCTTGCTCGCCTGTGCGACGCGTATGGCGGTCGAGTCGACGACGTCGTCGGCGCGATGGCCTACGACGCCCGGATCGGCGGCAGCTTCCTTAAGGCCGGGGTCGGCTTCGGCGGATCATGCCTTCCCCACCAGGTCACCCAGACCGTGCGTAACGCGGCGCGGATCGGCGTCGCCACACCGCTCCTGGCCGCGGTCGACCAGATCAACCACGACCAGCGGGTCGAGCTGGTGGATCGCGTCCAGGCCCTGACCGGCGGTGAGCTCGCGGGCCGGCGCATCGCCCTCCTCGGTCTGACCTTCAAGCCCGGCACGGACGACCTCCGCGAGGCCCCGGCGCTGACCGTCGCAACATTGCTCATGGAGCGCGGAGCAACCGTCGTGGCCTACGACCCGATGGCGCGAGCCCGGAGCCGGGCCGCGGCCCTGGTCGAGGGCCTGATCGTCGTCGACTCGGCGGCCGAGGCGTTGGCCGATGCCGATGCTGCGGCCCTGGTGACTGAATGGGCCGAGTTCGCCGGCCTCGACTGGGACAGCGTGGCTGCCTCGATGCGCCAAGCGCTCATCGTCGACGGGCGGAACGCGCTCGCACCCGACGTCCTTTCCCGGGCCGGCTTCACCTACGTGGCCTTCGGCCGTGGCCGGATGGATCCCGAGGAGATCGGCGCACCCGCGATCAGCTCCGCCATGCCGGCGGTGGTTGGCGGGCGGACCGCATCGGCCGCGGCGCTGGGCCTGACCGAGGCCACGATCCTCGGCGACTATTGATGAGCCTTGCGGTCCTGACGGCGATCGCCGGCGGTTTCGCCGGCTGGGGCCTTGCCACGGGCAGCTTCTGGTCGATCGCCGTCATCGTGCCGATCGTGCTCATCGGCGGGTTCATGTCCCGCGCCCGGCTGAGTGACCGACGCGTCGGCCCGAGAGCTGCGCCCGCCCTGACGACCACCGGCTGGGAGGACGTCCATCGGGAGTTGGCCCGTGCTCGCCGCCACGAACGCCCGCTGGCGATCGTTCGCCTGCCCGGCGCCTCCGGTACCGACGCGGCCGCTCGTTCCGCCGCGATCGCTCCGTACCTGCGCCGGATCGACCGAACCTGGTCCGAGCACGGCGACGTCAATGTCCTCCTGCCGGAGGCAGATCGATCGGCAGCCGAGATCCTTGTCGAACGGCTTCGGAAGCGCCAGCCCGACGCGGTCGGTGGCGCCAATATCGCGACCTTCCCGGCCGACGGCCTGACCAGCGGCGCGCTGCTCGCTGCGCTGTACGGCACGCCCATGGTCTCCGTGCCTGTCCCCAAGGGCGTCGGTCGACCGGTCGACCTGCCGGCCGATGTGATCGAGCTGCGCCCGCATCTCGTGCCCGACCCCCCGCTGACGGATCGTCGTGAGTCTTCGAGCTGACGTCATCGTCCCGTCCGTAGCGCGCCGCGAAGCGTACCGTCCCTTCAAGCGCCTGTTCGACGTCGCCCTGTGCCTGGCGGTCATGCCGCTGGTCGCGCCGGTCCTGCTCGTGTGCGCGATCGCCGTCCGCCTGGACTCTCCCGGTCCGATCCTCTTCACCCAGCAACGGACCGGCCAGCATGGCCTGCGCTTCGGGATGCTCAAGTTCCGGACGATGGTCCGCGACGCCGAGGCGCTCAAGGCCTCGCTGATGCACCTGAATATCCTGCCGCCGCCGGACTTCAAGATCATCGACGACCCGCGGATCACCCGGGTCGGCAGGTTCCTGCGCAAGTCGAGCCTCGACGAGCTGCCCCAGATCCTCAACGTGCTGCGCGGCGAGATGAGCCTCGTCGGGCCGCGCCCGACATCGTTCGCCGCGAGCACCTACGACCTGTGGCACACCGAGCGACTCGAGGCCACGCCCGGGATCACCGGTCTGTGGCAGGTCAAGGAACGCAACGCTGCGACCTTCGATGAGCGGCTTCGGCTGGATGTCGAATACCTCCAGCGGATGTCACTCGGGCTCGACCTCAAGATCCTGTGGTGGACGGTCGTAGCCGTTTTCAAGAGATCCGGCGCCTAACGGTGACGGGGGAAGCAAGAGGCCCGGAAATGCCCAGAGATTCGCGCCGAGGGGCGTCGATGACCTCATGGACGTTCAGGCTGGCCCGTGCATTCGTGGCCAGCCTCGTGCTGCTCGCGCTCGCCTCGGCCGCCGCCTACGCCGCCGATCTGGGTCACAAGGACGGCCCCTACGTCAACGGCTCCGGCGGGATCTCGGGCTCCAAGCCCGAGAGCAAGCTGTGGTGGAACGACGGGCTCTGGTGGGGCAGCCTGTGGGACGACACGACCCAGGATTTCTACATCTACAAGCTGGATCCGGGGACCGACAACTGGATCAAGACGGCATCACGGCTCGATGACCGCAAGGGCTCCCGCGCGGACACCCTCTGGGACGGGACTCACCTGTACGTCGCGTCGCAGCTCCAGAGCGACACTGCGGCGGCCGGGAGCAACCCGGCCAGGCTCTACCGCTTCAGCTATAACTCGGGGTCGCAGACGTATACCAACGATGCGGGTGGCACCAACGCCTTCGCGATCATCCGGACCGGCTCGAAGCTGGAGACCCTGGTCATCGCCCAGGATCTGGGCGGGACGCTGTGGGCGACCTGGACCCAGACCTCCGGCAGCAACCGCGTCGTCTATACCAACCACACGCAGGGTGGCAACGACGCGAGCTGGACGAGCGGGGTCGCGCTCCCCGTCGGAAGTGCCGCCACGACCAGCGGCGACGACATCTCCTCGATCATCTCGTTCAAGCTCAACGGCAGCCAGAACGCGGTCGGCGTGTTCTGGAGCAACCAGACCGCCAAGAAGGACTACTTTGCCTATCACGTCGACAGTGCCGCCGACAACGCCTGGACGCTCGAGACCGCCCTCGCCGCGAGCACGAACAACGCCAGCCCGGCCGACGACCATCTGAACCTGAAGGCGGATTCCACGGGTCGCGTCTTCGCGGTCGTCAAGAACAGCAACGACGCGAGCGGCAAGCCCAACATCGAGCTGCTCGTCCGGCCCGCCGGGGGCGGCAGCTGGTCGGAGTCGGTGGTTGCGACCGGCACGACTCACACGCGGCCGATCGTGCTCCTCGACGAGTCGTCCAACACCGTCTATGTGTACCTGACCGGTCCGACCCCGCCCGACACCACCGGCGTCAGTGGCGGCACGATCTTCGAGAAGACATCGTCGATGTCGAGCATCTCCTTTCCGGCCGGTACGGGCACGGCGCGCATCCGCGACGACGTCAGTCCGAGGATGAACAACCCGTCGTCGACCAAGCAGAACCTCAGCTCGGCGACCGGCGTCGTCGTGCTCGCCTCCGATGACAGTGACAGCAGCACCCCGGCCGGTCATCGCAACTACTGGCACTACAAGGCCGGTGCCGGCGGCGGCGGTGGCGCCCCGGTGGCCAACTTCACCTCCGACGTCACCAGCGGTGCTCCGGGCGTCACGGTCAACTTCACCGACACTTCGAGCAATTCGCCGACCTCGTGGGCCTGGAACTTCGGCGACCCGTCGTCCGGCGCCCTGAACACGTCGACCGTGCAGAACCCGCCGCACCAGTACCTCGGGGCAGGGTCGTACACCGTGTCGCTGACAGCGACCAACGGCTCGGGTCCGGGCAGCATCACCAAGACGAACTACATCGTGGTGACGAGCGGTGGTGGCGGCGGCAGCACGCTCACGTTGCCTGCGGACGCCGACACCCAGGTCAAGGTCGGCTCGACCACGAACCTCGGGTCCAACATCCAGCTCAGGACCCGGGAGGAGAACCCGGTCGCGAGCGCGACGTATCGCAGCTTCCTGCGGTTCAACGTCCAGGGTCTCACCGGGACCGTGAACACGGTCACGCTGCGCCTGTGGGTCGACACCGCCAGCTCGAACACGCAGACCGTGTACAACACGACCAGCAATCCCAACTGGCCCGAGTCGACGACCAACGGGACGAATGCGCCCGCCATCGGGGGCACGGCCTACGGATCGTCGACCGCCAGCCCGCTCGGCACCTACAAGGACATCGCCCTCCTGCCATCGTCGATCGGTGGCAACGGGCTGGTCACCTTCGCCCTCAAGAGCAGCGGCACGACGTCGGCCTACTTCTCGAGCAAGGAAGGCGCCCACGCGCCTCAGCTCGTGATCACCGAGACGGTGGTCGGGACCGCACCGACGGCCAATGCGACGAGCGCCACCGTGACCGAGGACGGCTCGGGGCCGGTCGCCCTGTCGGGCAGCGATCCTGAGACGTGCGAGCTCACGTTCGTCCTCGTGACCCCGCCGACCAAGGGAACGGTCAACTTCACCGGGCAGACGCCGGCCACTTGTACTGCGGGGACCCCGAATACCGACAGCGCGTCCGTCACCTACACCCCGAACCCGAATGCCAACGGCTCCGACTCGTTCACCTACAAGGTCAACGACGGGTCCGCCGACTCGGCACCGGCGACGGCTTCAGTGACGATCACGCCCGACAACGACATCCCGACTGCCGGCGCGGTCAACACGACCGCCTCGATCGGGACGCCGAAGGTCATCACGCTCAGCGGCGCGGACGTCGAGACCTGCGAGCTGACGTTCACCGTCGTGACCCAGCCAACGAGCGGCACGCTCGCCGGCGGCGGGACGATCACGAACCAGGCGTGCGCCGGGAGCGGACCGTTCACCGACGCCGCCACCGTGACCTACACGGCCACGGTCGGCACATCGGATTCGTTCACCTACAAGGTCACGGACGGCAACGCGGCCGACTCTGCCTCGGCCACGGTGACGATCACCATCACCGCGCCAAACAACGTTCCGACCGCCAACGCGACGAGCGCGACGGTGGGCGAGGATGGCTCAGGCACAATGGCACTGTCGGGCGGCGACATCGAGACCTGCGACCTGACGTTCTCGATCGTCAGCGCGCCGGCCCACGGCACACTCGGCTCGATCACGCCCGCGGCCTGCCTGCCAGGAAGCCCGAACACCGACTCGGCCAGCGTCACCTACGCCCCGGCTGCGAACTACAACGGCCCGGACTCGTTCACCTACAAGGTCAACGACGGGACGGACGAGTCGTCGCCGGCCACCGCGACGCTGACGGTCACGTCGGCCAACGACACGCCCAGCGCAGTTGCCAAGAGCGCTTCAACGCCACAGAACACGGCGAAGTCGATCACCCTCAGCGGTTCGGACGTCGATGACTGCGAGCTGACCTTCGCGTTCACCCAACCGAGCCACGGCGCCGTCGGCAGCCTCGCCAATGTCGGCTGTGCGAACGGCAACCCCAACACCGATTCCGCGACGGTCACCTACACCCCGACGGCCGGATACACGGGGCCCGACTCGTTCACCTACACGGTCACCGACGGCACCGCGACTTCGCCATCCGCCACGGTGACGCTGACCGTGACCTCGAGCAGCCAGACGATCACCGTCCCGGTGGCGTTCGATGCCCAAGTGAACTCGGCCAACGTCGGCACCAACTACGGGAACCTGACGCCGATCCGGACGCGCGAAGACTCCACGGGGGCGAACACGTATCGGCCGTACTTCCAGTTCAACGTGCCGGCCTTCAGTGGGTCCGTTTCCTCGGTCAAGCTCCGCCTGTATGTGACGACCGCCAGCACGTCGGTCACCCAGAGCGTCTTCCTCGTCGGCAACGGCTGGACCGAGACAGGGGTCAACTGGACGACCGCCCCGGCCCTGCCAGTCAGCTCCATCGGATCCGGGGTGGCCGGCACGGCCGGCGCCTATGTCGAATTCACCCTGACCACGCCGATCGCCTCGAACACGACGTATAGCTTCGCGCTCAAGAGCTCCGGCTCGACCAGCGTCTACTTCAACAGCGACGACTCCGCGACCAACAAGCCCGAGCTGGTGATCGTCACCGGTCCGTAGTCGCGAGGTCCCGGAGCATGGACGAGCTCCGCGTCGGCGAGCGCGTCCTCGCACTTGCCCGGGGCGACATCACGGCGTTCGAGGCGGACGCCGTTATCAATGCCGCCAACTCGGCGCTGGCCGGGGGCGGTGGGGTCGATGGGGCGATCCACCCCCAGGGCGGGCCTTCGATCATGGCCGAGCTCCGTCGCCGGCACCCGGATGGCTGCGCCAAGGGCAGCGCGGTGCTCACCGGTGCCGGCAACCTGGCGGCGCGCTGGGTCATCCATGCCGTGGGACCGGTCTGGCGCGGTGGCCAGCACGGCGAGCCGGAGCTCCTGGCGGCGGCCTATCGTTCGGCCCTGGACCTGGCCAACGAGGCCGGGGCACGAACGGTGGCGCTTCCAGCCATCAGCGCCGGGGTCTACGGTTACCCCTTGGGCGAGGCCGCACGGATCGGCCTGGGCGCCGCCCGGGATCACCTGGCCGGCGAGACGAACCTCGAGCGGACGACCTTCGTCCTGTACACCGGGGATACCCACGAGGCATTCGCATCCGTCCTCGGGCTCCTCGCGAGCGAGTCGGGCGGCGACGGAGCCTAGCTCAACGTCCCCCCGGGCTCAGGGGCGTGGACCGTCACCCGGCCGAGCTTGCGCGAGGCCAGCTCGGCGCGGAGGGCCGCCGGGGTCCCGGCCAGGATCGGGAACGTGCCGTAATGGATCGGCACGACGTCGCTCACTCCGAGGAGCTCGACGGCCAGGGCCGCCTCGCGCGGGCCCATCGTGAAGTGCCCGCCGATCGGGAGCAGGGCCAGGTCCGGCCGATAGAGCTCGCCGATCAGGCGCATGTCGCCGAACACGGCCGTGTCGCCGGCGTGGTAGAGGCGGAAGCCGTTCTCCATCTCGATGACGAAGCCGGCTGGCTCGCCGAGATAGAGGGGGACGCCGCCATCTGGGTTCCAGTCGCCGGCGGAGTGGTCGGCCTGGCTCATCGTGATCCTCAGGCCGGCCACCGAGACCGTCCCGCCCTTGTTCATGCCGATCACTGCGTCGCCGCCCCCAGGCAGCCGGCGCGCAAGCCACAGGCTCATCTCGTGCATGCACGGCCAGATCGGTCGCAGACGGCTGGCGATCGAGACCGCCTCGCCCATGTGATCGTCGTGTCCGTGGGTCACCAGGAGCACGTCGCAAGCGTCGACCTGGTCGGCCGGCTTGGGACTCGACGGGTTGCCGAACCAGGGGTCGATGAGGATGGTCTTGCCACCGGGCGAGCGCACCTCGAAACACGAGTGGCCGTACCAGGTGATGCTCGTATCTCGACCGAGTGCCATGGTCACCTCCGACCTCCATCCTAGCCCTCGGCGGCGCCGCCAGGGGCGCCCGGCTACACTCGGGCCGTGCCTGCCCAGCGGATCGCCGAGAACCTGGCGTTCATCAACTGGACGATCCTCAGCGCGCTCGGTCTGGGCGCCTTCGCGGCGGTCGTGCTGGCGCGATTGGCGACCGACGCCACCCGCGGCTACCTCGCGTTCACGGCGGCCTGCGCGGCCGTCTTCGGCCTGCTGGCGTACCTGTCCGACAGCGCCTTGCCCACCGGCATCGGGGGGACGGCGGCGGTCGCGATCGACCCGGCCTTCGACGGTGCCCGGCGGGCCTGCCTGCTCGCCTTCAGTGTCCTTGCCGTGGCCTATGTCGTCGTCCTTGCGCGGCGAGGCCGGGCGCCCTTGCTGGGGATCGCCGGGGTGGCCGCCGGGATCGGCGCGTTCGTCTTCGGTGCGCTCGGTTGGGGCGGCGGATTCCCGACGCTCGTGGCATTGCTCGGCCAGAGCTTGCTCCTCGCCGCCGCGACGGGCGGCGTCTTCGCCTCGATGATCCTGGGTCACTGGTACCTGGTCACCCCGAAGCTGCCCGAGGGCCCGCTGGTCCTGTTCGCTCGGCTCCTGCTCGGTGTCGTCGCGCTTCAACTGGTGTTCTTCCTGGTGTCGGTTGCGTTCGGCGGCGGGTTGGGCGGCGCGCCATTCGCGCCGCTGACCGGGCCTTGGGCTCTGTTCGTCTGGCTCCGGTTGCTGGTCGGCCTGGTCTTCCCGCTGATCGTCTCCTGGGCGGCGATCCAGACCGCCAGGACGCGCTCGATGGAATCGGCGACCGGGCTGCTGTATATCAACGTCGGGACGATCGCCTCGGCGACTATCGTCGCTTCCGGCCTGTACTTCGGCGCCGGCCTGCTCGTCTGATCGCGAAGGAGAACCATCGAATGAGCACCTCGGGCGGGTACATCCCGAGCCCCGTCGACCGAGCCTGGATCGAGTCGAATGCGGCACCGATCGACCCGGCCCTGGGCGCGATCGAGACCGCGGCGGAACCCCAGGACATCCCCATCCTCGACCGGGAGTCGGGCCGGATCCTGACCGTGCTAGCGGCCGGCCGGCACGCGATCGTCGAGGTCGGCACCGCCTATGGGTTCTCGACTCTGTGCCTGGCGCTGGGTGCGGCCCGCGACGCGACCATCGCGACCATCGATCCGGACCGTGGCCGGACCGACCTCGCCCGCGGCTGGTGGCGCCAGGCGGGCATCGCCGACGAGCGGATCGTCGTGGTCAATCGGCCCGCACTCGAAGCCTTCGCCGCGGGAGCCGACGAGCCGGCCCTGGTCGGCCCGTTCGACTTCGCCTTCATCGACGCGATCAAGGCGGAATACCCCGGCTACCTCGAGGCGGTCGTTCCCCGGCTCCTGCCCGGCGCCATGGTTGTTGCCGACAACGTCCTCTGGTCGGGCGCCGTCTCGGGGGACAAGCCGTCGTCGCGAGCCGGCGGCTCGACCGAGGCGATCCGTGCCTTCGACACCGCGGTCCTCCGGGACCGGCGCTTCCGGGCGACGATCCTCCCGGTCGGCGACGGCATGCTCATCGCGTCGTACCGCGGCTAGGCCGGGCGATGCGGATCCGGGTCCGCTTGTTCGCCATCCAGCGCGAGCTGGCCGGATCGCGCGAGGTCGCCCTCGAGCTGAGGGACGGCGCGACGATCGAGGATGGTTGGCGCGCCCTGGTCGAGCTGTTCCCGGTCCTTGCCCCGGGCCGGCCCTCGGTCCGCTTCGCCCGGAATGGCGAGTACGCCGATCCCGACACCGAGCTCGCCGACGGTGACGAGCTCGCCTGCATCCCGCCGGTCAGCGGTGGCGGCGATCACGACCAGGGGCCCGGCGCCAGCGTCCGCGTGATCGAGCTGCGCCGCGCGGCCTTTCCGGCGGGCCTCGGCGAGGAGCTCGGACGCCGCCTGACGACGCCCGCCGACGGCGCCGTCGTGGTCTTCGCCGGTCGAACCCGCGAGACGCCGGGCACGCCCGCTCCCGGACAGGAGGCCGAGGCGGAGCGCCATGCCGGCCGCCACGTCGACGCCCTCGAGTACGAGGCCCACGAGTCGATGGCTGAGCGCGTCCTGGGCGGGATCGCCGACGAGGTCGCCGAGCGTTTCGGCGTCGTCCGCATCGCCATCGTCCATCGGCTCGGACCGGTGCCGCTCGGCGAGGTGAGCATCCTGGTCGTGGCGGCGGCGGCACACCGTGATGCAGCCTTTGCGGCGGCCCGTTACGCGATCGACGAGACCAAGGCCCGTGCGCCGATCTGGAAGGCAGAGCGGTTCAGCGACGGACACATCTGGATCGGTACGCCGGCACGGACCGCGGCAGAGCCGCCGAAGGAGGGCGCGTGAAGGTGTACATCAGCGTGGACATGGAGGGCATCGCCGGGATCAGCCACCACAGCCCGACCGAGCGCGAGGATCGCGAGTATCCGGCTGCGGTGCAGCTCATGACCGGCGAGGCGACTGCCGCGGTCGCTGGCGCGTTCGACGGCGGCGCGACCGAGGTCCTCGTCAACGACAGTCACGGCGGGATGCACAACCTCGACCAGCTCACGCTCGATCCAAGGGCGACCCTGCTCCAGGGCCAGAAGGCCTGGTCGATGGTCGCCGGAGCCGGGCCGGATCGTGGCTTCGGGGTGGCCCTGTTCGTCGGCTACCACGCCCGGGCCGGCAACCTGCTCGGCACCATCGCCCACACCTACTCGTTCCAGCCCGTGCGCTCCACCCTCAATGGCCGTCCGGCCGGCGAGGCCGCGATTAACGCCATCGCGCTCGGCGCGTGGGGCGTCCCGGTGGGCCTGGTCACCGGCGACGACGTGCTGGCCGAGGAGATGGCCGGCTGGTTCCCGTGGGCGGAGCGGGTGGCGGTCAAGGAGGGCGCTGGATGGAAGGCCGCCGCGTCGGTCCATCCCACGGTCGCCCGCGAGCGCGTCCGAGCCGGATCGGAGCGTGCCGTGCGGCGGGCGATCGCCGGCGAGATGCGGCCGCTCGTCCTCGACCCGCCGTACGCGATCGAGGTCACCTACCAGAACGCCCTCCAGGCCGACTACGCCTGCGTCGTTCCCGGAGCGGAGCGTGTCGGCGAGACCGGAGCTCGCTTCGCGGCGGACGATCCGGTCGTCGCCTACCGCGGCTTCCTGGCCGGGGTTCGGCTGGCCGGCCTCGTCGACTGACCGGGGCCGGGCGGCGGCGCGGTCGACCGTCCCGCGGCCCCGCCCGGATGCCGGAGGTCGGCCGACGGCCGCTGGCGCGCGTCCGTATCCTTGTCCCGCCGGCCGGGCGAGCTTCCCGCCGCTGGACCAGGAGGAATGCGTGTCGCCCGTCTCGCAGCCGCCCGCCCCGCGACCGCGTGCCCGAGACCTCGGGGTGCGGATCGGACTGCTGACCCCGGGGTCGACCAACTCGATCGTCGACGTCGCGCACATTGCCGTGGGCCATTCCACCGTGTGGCGCGACGAGCCCCGTCCGCCGGACGGTCGGGGCGTCGCCCGCACCGGGGTCACGGCGATCGTCCCGTTCGGGGCAGCCGAGCTGTTCGAGGCACGGGTCCCGGCCGGGGCGGCCGTGCTGAACGGCGCCGGTGAGGCGATCGGCCTGACCACGATCCGGGAGTGGGGAGTCATCGAGTCACCGATCGTCCTGACCAGCTCGATGGCCATCGGCAGGGCCTACGACGCCGTCGTCGGGCTGCTTGTGCCAAGGATCGTAGGCGCCGGTGTCGACGATGCGTTGATGCCGGTCGTGGCCGAGTGCGACGACGGCGATCTGAACGACTCACGCACGGTCCAGATCGACGCAGCCGACGTGGCCAGCGCGATCGATGGCGCCCTGGGCGCCGCCGCGGGGCGGCCCGGGCTGGGGGCGATCGGGTCCGGCACCGGGATGGTCTGCTTCGAGCTCAAGGGCGGGATCGGCAGCGCGTCGCGCGTGGTGCTTCCGTTCCCGCGGTATGGCAACGAGGCAGGCAGCGACGGCCGGCCATTTGTCGTCGGCGTCATCGCGATGACGAACTTCGGCTGGCTCGAGCGGCTCACCGTGGACGGGGTCCCGGTCGGCGCAGCGCTGGCGGCGGATGGCTGGCCCGCAGCCGGCGGCGGCACCCGGGACCGGGACCGGCCGGTCATCCCTCGCGAACGCGGCAGCTGCATGGTGGTCGTGGCGACCGACGCGCCCCTCCTGCCCCATCAGCTCGAGCGCCTCGCCCGGCGAGCCGGCCTCGGCCTGGCCCGGACCGGCTCGACGGCCGGCCACGGCTCCGGCGAGATCTTCCTTGCCGTGTCGACGGGCTACCGGGTAGCCCGTGACCCGGTCGCCGCCCTGACGACCACGACCCACGTCCACGACGACTTTCTCGACCGCTTCTTCATGGCGGCGGTCGAGGCGACGGAAGAAGCCGTCATCGACTCGCTGTTCGTGGCCGACACGGTGATCGGGCGGGATGGCCACATCGTCCCGGGTCTGCCCGTCGAGCGGACCCTCGAGCTGCTTCGAGCCGCGGGTCGCCTGGCATGAGCGGCCTGGGCGATCTGGGCCCGATCGATCGCCTGGTCGAGCTGGCCGAGACGCTGGCCGGCGCGTGGGGCGCCCGCGCGCGGATCTGCACGACCGGAGGCCAGGAGCGGGCACTCCTGCGGATGTTCGGGGTCACGGGCGTGGACCGATCCGGCCGCCCGCTGGCCGGCGAGGTGGTCGACCGCTACGTCTCGGGCCGACCGGAGCGCCTCGCCGCCGGGGTGATCCTGCCGTTCGCCGCCGCCCTCCTCGAATACGAGACGACGCCCCAGGAGCTGGCCCTCGACGTGGCCTCCGGGGCAGTCGACCTGGGGCTCGAGTCCGAGGTGCTGCGCGATCCGGATCGGCGGGCGAAGGTCGAGCTCGCGGCACGGGCTATGGGCTCGGCTGCGTTCGACCGGATCGACGCCAATCGGACGGCTCGCCTGGAGCTGCTGGCGGTGATCGGCGACGCCGACAAGCCCTGGATCGGGGCGTCGCTCGCGGCGACGAGCGTCGCGACGGGCACCCGCGAGGCCGCTGCGATGGCCGCCGCCGGTGTGGACGTGATCCAGGTCAACGTGCCGGCTATCCGGGAGCTCGCCGAACGGCTCCACGACGAAGGCATCGATGTACCGTTCTGGCGGCCGCGCCCGGGTCCCGGGAGTCTGCTCGGCGGTCCCGAGACGAGCGCCGAGCCCGCGCCGTCGGGCAGCCAGCGGGGCCTGGCCGAGCTGCGTCAGGCGGTCGACCGGGCGGCCGCCGAGCGACGGGCCTACGCGCGCCTGGCGACCGTGGGGATGCCCCTGGCGGCGCCCGAGCAGGCGGTCGTGGCCGCCTTCGAACGGATCGACGTCGTCGCCGCCGACGTCGTCGCCGAGATCGTCGACGGCAATGTCGATCCCGATCGGGCCCTGGCCGACCACGCCTTCGCGCACCGCATCCTGACCCGATCGGGGGCGACGATCCTCGTCGGCGCGGGACCGTTGGTGGTCGGCCCCGACCTGGCTCGCGGCGTGCCATCGGATGCGATCACCCGGGCGGGGCGGGCACTGGCTCTCCAGCTGGTGGGCGTGTTCCTGGCCCGACTCCACGGTGTCCCGCCGGTCCGGTTGCTGGTCGGCGCCCTGCCGTCGTGGCTGATCGACGAGCGTGGACCCGCCGCGGCGGCGATCGCTCAGGTGGCGGTCCGGCGGGCCGTCCTCGCGGAGCACCCGCTGGCCTTCGACGAGCCGACGCCCGGCACCCGAGCCGCCGTGGCCTGGCCGGCCGTTCTCGGGGCCGCCCTCGCGCTGGCCGGACCGGCGGGGCTGATCATCCGGTCGGCCTACGGAGGTGACGTGAGCGAGGCCGTTGCGGCGACCCGGGCCGCCGCGTCGGTCGCCGGCGAGGCCTCGGGCTCGCTTGGCCCGCTCCGGCCTCGCGGTCCGTCCCTGACGATGGCCCGCGGCACGGTGACCGCGGCGGTTGCGACGCTCGAGCGGATCGCCGGGAGCGGCTGGCCGTCGATCCTGGGCGAGTCGGCCCGACCGACCGGCCGGGGCCGCCTCGGAGCGGACATGGTCGTGGAGCGGACCGAGTCGTTCGACCCGCTGGCCCCGGTGGAAGTCGGTCGGCGGTGACACTCGACCCGCTCGGTTATGGCGCGACGAGCTTCTGGCTCGAGACCTGCGACGACGACCTGACCCCGCGTCCGGCCCTCGATGGCTCGGCCGACGTGGACGTGGCCATCCTGGGCGCCGGCTATACCGGGTTGTGGACCGCCTATGAGCTTCTGCGCCGCAAACCCGGCCTGAAGGTCACGATCCTGGAACGCGAGATCGCCGGCTTCGGCGCCTCCGGGCGGAACGGCGGCTGGTGTGCGGCCGGCCTGCAGGTCTCATCGGCCACGCTCGAGCGCCGCTTCGGCCGGGCCGGGATGACGGCCATCGAGGACGCGGTCGACACCGGGGTCGACGAGATCGGCCGAGTCTGCGCCGACGAGGGCATCGATGCGGGCTACGTGAAGGGCGGGAGTCTCGTCGTGGCCCGTGGCCCCAGCCAGGTCCCGGCGATGGAGGCGCACTGGGCGGACCTCGTGGCGGCCGGCCGGGCCGGCCACTACGAGCGGCTCGACGCGGCCGGCGTGTCCGAGCGCATCGACGTCGCGGGCTCCCTCGGCGGCGTGTTCGGGACGCAGTACGCCTCGATGCACCCCGGCAAGCTCGTCCGTGGCCTGGCCCGGGCGGTGGAGCGGCGGGGCGCGACGATCCACGAGCAGACCGCGGTCATCGACGTCAAGGCGGGGGCCGGCTCGGGCGCGAGCCGACCGGCGCTTCGGACCCAGCGCGGCGACCTGCGGGCGGACACCGTGGTGCTGGCCGGCGAGGCGTACCTGACCCAGCTGCGGCCGTGGCACCGCTCGCTCCTGCCGACCTACTCGCTGATCGTCCTGACCGGGCCGCTGACCGACGAGCAGTGGGCGACGATCGGCTGGCGGAACCGCGAGTGCCTGGCTTCCTATCGCCTGTCGATCGATTACCTGACCCGGACCGAGGACGGCCGGATCCTGTTCGGCGGGCGTGGGGCGCCCTACCGCTACGGCTCTCGGATCGAGCCGGGGTTCGACCGGGACGAGCGGACCCACGCCATGCTCCGCGACTTCGTCAAGGCGTGGTTCCCGAGCCTGGCCGGGATCCGGTTCAGCCACGCCTGGGGCGGCCCACTCGGCTTTCCGCGAGACTGGCTCCCGACGTTCTCGTACGACGCCCGGACGGGGATCGCCTCCGGCCGCGGATACACCGGCCACGGCGTGGCCACGGCCAACCTGGCCGGCCGCGTGCTGGCCGATCTGATCACCGCTCGTCGCACGGACCTGACCGAGCTGCCCCTCGTCGATCACCGGTCGCCGGCCTGGGAGCCCGAGCCGTTCCGCTGGCTTGGGGTCCGGTTCGTCCAGGAATCGCTTCTGCGCCTGGACGCGAGATCGGAGCGGACGGGCAAGCCGCCCACCGGCCGGAGCCTCGCCGAGCGGCTCGCCGCCCGCTGACGCGCTGGTCAGGCCCCGCCGGCGATGGCCGGGATGACGTGGACGGTCGCCTCGGGTCGGATCTGCTCGTCGAGTGAGGTCGTCCGCTCGCCATCGACGAAGACGTTGATATGCTCACGGATCGACGGGCCGGCATCGCACAACCGATCGGCGATCCCCGGCCAGCGCACATCGAGTGCCGCGATAAGTTCGCCAACGGTCGTGGCCGCGACGGTCGTGCGATGCTCGACCCCAGGGACGAGGGCGGCCAGCGAGCGGGGCAGGATGACGACCGCCATCGGCGTCAGACGACGATCGCCTCGACCGACCAGATCGGCGGCAGGTTCGCCGCGATCGACGCCCAGCTCTCGCCGCCATCCGCGCTGCCAAAGAGCTGGCCCGTGCTCGTCCCGAAGTACACACCGACCGGGTCGAGCTCGTCGCGGCCCATCGCCTCACGGAGCACGCCGATGTAGGCGTCATGCTGTGGAAGCCCGGTGTCGCCGCGGATCCAGGAATCCCCGCCGTCGTGGGTCCGCCAGACCGAGGCGTGGCCGTCCGGCATGTACCGGCCGCGGTCGGCGCCGTTGAGCGGGATCGCCCAGACCGTGTTGGGATCGCGAGGATGGGCGACCATCGGAAAGCCGAACTCGCTGGGAAGACCGGACGTGATCTCCTGCCAGGTGAGACCGCCGTCGAACGAGCGGTACTGTCCGCAGTGGTTCTGCTGGTAGAGGTGTTCGGGCTCTCCGGCGGCCATGACCAGCTTGTGCACGCACTGCCCGGTGACCGGCATCGGCTCGGGCTGGAAGTCCGCCCGGACGCCGCGGTTGCGTGGCTCCCAGGTCGCCCCGCCATCGCGTGTCTCGAAGGTGCCGACGGCCGAGATCGCCACCCACATCCGATCCGCGTCGGTCGGATGCGGGACGATCGAATGGAGGATGAGCCCTCCCGCGCCGGGCTCCCAGGTCGGCCGCGTCGGGTGGTTGGTCAGGCCCTCGACATGGGCCCAAGTCTGGCCGCCGTCATCGCTCCGGAACAGGCCGGCCGGACCGACTCCGGCATAGACCGAGCCGTTGGCGGCGGTCACATTCCAGACGGCGCTGATCTTGGGACCGTCGTCGCCGTAGGTCAGCCCGTCGCTCGACTGGGTCCAGCTCTCGCCCAGGTCATCGCTGCGGAAGACGGTCGGGCCGTACCACTGCGAGCCGCCCCCGGCGTAGAGGGTGCCGGTGGCCGGGTCTCGACTGATGTCCTGGATCGGGTAGCCCTCGCAACTCGGACCGCGAATGGTCCAGTCCCGCCGGGCCCGGTCCGACTCGGCGATGAAGGCGCCCTTCTTGGTGCCCACGAGGAGCATGATCGGGTCGGCCATGGTGTCCTCCACGAGTGCCGGACGGCACGACGCACGCACGGTCGCCGAGCCATAGTAGCCGACCGATCGGACCCAGCCGGACCGGCCCCGCCGGTCCCCGGAGCACGGCCGCTAGAATCGAGCGGATGGATGAACCCGCGACGACACCCGCTCGCCAGGCTCCACCTCGGCACTCGGGCGTCGCCATCGTGGGCATCGCGATCATCCTCGTGGGGATCGTCATCGTCGGGGCGGGCCTCGCGGGCCGCGACCGGTCGGCACCGTCCTCATCGCCGTCCGCGCTGCCAGAGTCGACCTTCGTCGTGCCCCTCCCAGGGTCGGCCGCGACGGGCTTCCTCGTCCGCCCGGCGGACCTGAGCGAGCGGGCCCGCCAGGCGGCGGCAGGCAGCGAGGCGCTGGCCGGGGCCCTGGCGGAGCTCCTGGCGGATGCCGACGCGGCCCTGCCCGCCGATCCCCAGCCCATGGCCGATCTCAATATCCCGGATACCGAAGGTCCGTTCGTCGACGACACGGCGACCGCCTACGGCCTGGCCCTCGCATACGCGACGACCGGCGACGTGCGCTACGCCGAGGGGGCCAAGGCGTACCTCCAGGCCTGGGTCCAGACGACGAGCAAGCTGACCAACGCATGCCCCAGTGGCGGCGGCTGCCAGACGTCGCTGATCGTGGCCCGGGTCGTGCCCGGCTTCGTCTTTGCCGCGGACCTGATCCGACCGGCCAACGTCCTGTCCGCCGCCGACGAGGCCGCCCTGCGGGCGTGGCTGCGCGACCTCATCCTGCCGATCCTGCCGACCCGCGATGGCAACTGGGGCGATGCTGGGAACTTCGCCCGAGCGGCCCTGACCGACTATCTGGGCGACAGCGTCGGGTTCGCCAAGGCCCTCGAGGAGTGGCGAGCTCGGCTCGACGCCGTCCCCTCGGACGGCCAGCTGCCCGACGAGGTCCGCCGCGGAAAGGACGGCATGTCCTACACCCAGGAGGCGCTCCAGTACAAGGTCGGTACTGCGCGGATCGCCGAGCTGCGAGGGTTCGACTTATGGTCCTACGTCGGCAAGGGCGGCGCGTCCCTGAAGACCGCCATCGACCTGCTGGCGAGGTACTGGTTCAGGTCGGCCGAATGGCCATTCGACCCCGCGGCGCGGGTGCCCACGCCCAGCCCGATGTGGGAGATCGCCTACCAGCACTGGCGGGAGGCCGTCTGGCCGGCCATCTTCGCCGCGAACCGCCCTTTTGGGCTGGACGGGCACTCGGCGATCCGCTGGACGACCCTGACCAACAGCAGCCAGGGCGAGTAGACACCAGCCCCGATGGACCAAGGCCCGACCTAGAAGCGGATCAAGCCGGCGACTTCTAGGATCGGCCCCAGGATCATGGCCACGACGACCAGGATGGTCACCGCCGCGAGGGCCCGGCTCGAGACCTTCATGCCAGGATGATAGTTCGCAATACGGACCGGGTCCGCCGATCAGTCGCGGGGTGCGGCACCGCCGGTCAAGGGATCGGGCAGGCTGGGTCCCACGCTCACCCTTATGAGACCGGGCGGCACGCCGTTCGCGGTCAGTGAGCCGCGGTCCGACAGGACCACGTCGACGACCAGAAGGTAGTGGCCGGGGTCCGTCGGCGCGACGAGATCGAACAGGAGGACCGTGCTCGCCCCAGGGGTCAGGTAGACAGGTGGGCCACCGACGTCGATCGCCAGGAACGGGCCCTCGGAGGTTCGGTCGAGCGCGACCCAGCGGGCCACCAGGCGGGCCGGCCGACGCTCGACGCCGCTCGACGCCGGGTCGCCGGGCACGTCGACCGTGGCGCCGCTCCATGACTCGCTCCCGGTGTTGGCCACCCGGATCGGCACCGTGAGCGAGGCTCCGGCAGTCGTCCCGACGCTGTCGGCGGAAGCGTATGTCGCCCAGAGAGGGCCGGTGATGTTGACGAGCAGCGCCGGGATTCGCTCCTGGGTCGCGGCGTCGAAGGCGACCCCGTCGCTGTCGTGCACGGTGGTCGACAGGCGATAGAGCCCCGGCCGCGCGGGCAGGGTCACGGGCACGGTTAGCCGGGTCGCCCGGATCGCGCTGGGCTCGGTCACCACCACCACGCCGGGGAGCTCGGGTGCGACGAGCTGGATCCCTGGCGGCTCCACCATCGGATCGGGGCTCGTCACAGAGGGAGCAGCGAGCGGACCCGGGGTCGCCGGAGGGGCGGTCGGGGCGGTCGGAGCAGTCACAGGCACGGGCTTGATCGACGGGGCCGGAGTCGCGCGGACGGCCGGAACGCCCGACGCGGGCGCCTGGCCCTGGGGGGTCGAGCTGACCGGATCCGGCCCGTCGGCCACGAGCAGGTCCCAGCGAACGCCGACCGAAGGGTCCTTGGGCAGCAGATCGCGGGTGCCGCCCGTGAGTGGCAGGGTGAGGATCGTCCGACTGCCGCCCACCGTCGCGCCAGCAAGGCTGGGCGTGCCGAAGGTCGCGCCCTGCGCGGCGAGCGAGATCCGCTCGGCGTCGGGCGGGTTGGTGCGTCCCGGGGACGCCGGCCGCGCCCGACCTTCGAGGACGTCGGCGGCCTGGGCATCAGGCCGGGTGACGAGGGATCGGAAGTAGCCCTGGCGGGCCCGGTCCGGGTCGAGCATGACCTTGGCGTTGGCGGTTCGCTCACTGCCGAACTCGAGGACATGGTCGTGGAACGTCGGCGCTGCTCGCCAGATCCGCTCGAGGGTGACGTCGCGGCGGAATAGGGCGTCGACGTAATAGGCGGGGCCGCCGTGGGCCTCGGCGATCACCCCCGCGGCGCCGGCCGCGAGCCACCCGGCGGCGTAGTTGTCCGCCCGCTGACGGGCCACGGACAGGGTCGGATTCGGGCCCCCGGGCTCGGGGTTCCCGCTGGCATAGCAGAGATGGCTCAGGATGACCACGGCACCCGGTGCGAAGTCGACCGACTCCGCCAGGTACTTCTCGCCAAAGTACTGGTGCGTCGAATCGCCGCCGCCGGCCACGGGGTTGAGCCCGAGGCCGTTCTGGGTCGGCGCAAAGGGCGCGTCGCGATACGGCGACGGAAAGCCGTTGCCATGCCCGAGGTACACGACGATCGAAGCCCCCTGGAGGGCCCGGCGCACTTTCGGCCAGGTCGCGTTCGGGGTGTAGACGGTCACGACGTTGTCCGAGGACCGGCGCGCGACGACCGCGGCCTCATTCGCCAGCCCGCGGTAGTAGTCGGTCATCGAGCCGACCGGGCCCACGATGATGGCGACCTTGACGTGGCTGCGCTCTGCGCCGAGGACCGCCGTCGGAGCGGCGCCCAGGAGCTCGACCACAACGAGCGCGATCATGATCAGCGAGAGCCCCACTCGGCGTCGTCGCGGCATTGTCTTCCTCCCCTCCATCAGTTACCGATCCAAGAACCGCGACTCGACACGAAGCGGTCGAGTGAGATGGACCCGCGCAGCCCCGGGGCAAGCCCCGCCGACGGTCCCAGGCGAACACCTTCGAGACGGTAGGCGCGGGTGTTCACCCCGGACCGGGACGGGCCCGCGACGCCGTCGATCCACAGGCGGATCCGACCCGAGCGGGCCGACGTCCAGCCGAGCTCGACGGTGTGGGCACCGCTGCGCAGTCGGGTCCAGCCGGTGTAGTTGGTCCCGCCGGCACGGCGGGCGCCGGCGCGGATCCAGGCGAAGCCAGACGATCCGCGCCTGTACTCGATCATGAAGATCGTCGACCCGTGCCGATCGCGACCGGCGAACAGCCGGATCGCCCGCCCGCGGGTGCTGGTCCGATGGGCGTCGACGGTGAACCGTGCGTGGTATGAGGTCTCGGCGACCGGACTGGCGTCGCTCACGAACGCCGCCAGCGTTCCGCGCAGGCCGGCCTCGAGCCCGAGGCGACCGCCGGTCGCGGCAGACGTCTTGACCTTGAGTCGCGAGGAGCCGGTCGCCGAGCTCCACCCGGCCACCGTCCCGGACTCGAAGCCGTCGGCGAAGATCCCGTCGGCCGGAGTGATCAGGTACGACACCCGGCTGATCGGCCCCCAGTTCCCGGCCGCATCCTGCGCCCGGACCGAGATCACCCGTTCACCGAAGGTCGCGCCAGCCGGCAGGATAGATGCGACGGACTCGACCGAGGCGTCGAATGCGCCGTCGGCCGGGTCCATCTGGGTCCCGAGGCCCGCGCCGGGATCGGGTCCGCTGAACCACTCTGCAGCGACGATCGTGGATGCGGCCAGGTCTGTCGCCACGGCCTGGATCGTGATCGAGCTGCCGCCCTGGGTCGGATCCGGCGCTCCGTGACCGTTGGCGATCGAGGGGCCGCTCCGGTCGACGACCAGCGATCCCGAGGCGACGGGTCCCCAGTTGCCGGCGCCGTCCAGCCCGTGCACGGACACGGTGTGGATGCCCTCGGCCAGCCCGGCCAGGGCGATGGTGGAGAGCGAGCCGGTCGCGGTGGCCAGCGGTCCGCCATCCGACGCGACCGACATGGCCGTGCCCGACCCGGCGGGGACCACCCCGTCGACCCAGAGCTCGGCGGCCTGGATGGCCGAAGCTCCGGTCGTCCGATCGTCGATGACCGCACTCACCACGACGCTGGCCGTGCCGTTGGCCGGGTTGGGCGCGATCACCGGGGAGCCGGCCAGGGGGCCTTCGGCGTCGCCGCCGGGGGTCGGCGTCGGAGTCGGGGTCGGGACAGGTGTCGGAGTCGGGGTCGGGACAGGTGTCGGCGTGGGGGTCGGGACAGGTGTCGGCGTGGGGGTCGGGACAGGTGTCGGGCCGGGCGTCGCCGTCGGCGTGGGGGTCGGGGTCGGCGTTGGCGTCGGTTGGGCGAGCAGCAGGTCGTAGGCCGTCCGGACGTCGATCCGACCGGCACCGAACGTGTCGTCAGAGCCGGGCGACCCGAGATCGACCGCGGAGCCGACGAGCGATTGCTCGAGCTGGTCGACGGTGGCGGCGGGGACCGCCCCTCGGAGCAGGGCGATGGCGCCGCTCACGTGAGGCGCCGAGTAGGACGTGCCCGAGCCACTGCCGTACAGCCCGAACCGGTCGCTGGTCCGGATGCCGACGCCGGGCGCCACGACCGAGGGGAACGTCGTGGGCGACGTCCGCCCGCAGCTGGTGGGGCCGCGGCTGGAGAAGTCGGCGATCGTGTCGGATCCATCGACCGCGCCGACGGAGAAGGCCCCCGGTCCGTTCGCCGGACTGGCCGAGGTGGCGCCGTTGGGGCCGTAGTTCCCGGCTGCGAACACTGGCACGATCCCGGCACTGACGAGCACCGCGATGTCCGGGTCATACGAGAGGTCGCATGTCGGCGCGCCGACGGCCCACGAGTTGTTGACCACGTCGGGGGCGTCGTCGGTGAGCGAGTTCCCATCGGGGTCGAGGACCCACTGGAACGCCTGGTGGATGGCGGTCGAGGTGGCCGTTCCACTGTCGTTGAAGATCTTTGCCGCGATCCAGCGCGCATCCGGAGCGACCCCGATCGCCGTCCCACCAGCGGAGCCACCGACCGCAATGCCCAGGGTCTGGGTCCCATGACCGTTGAGATCGGCGGGCGTCGACGGGTGCTGTCCATAGGGGTCGAACCAGCTGTTCGCACCACCGCGCCAGGCCGCCGCCAGGTCGGGGTTCGCCAGGTCCACGCCGGTGTCAAGACTGGCGATGACCGCGCCCGTGCCGCCAAATCCGAGTGCCCACATCTCCGGGACGCGGATCTGGTCGAGGTTCGGCTCGACCCCGGCCGTCGCGGGGACGACGTCCGGTTCGGGCGCGGCGATCGTCGATTCGGCCGAGATCCGTGCGACGTCCGCGCGCGCCGCGAGCTCACGGACGACGCTCGGCGTCGCCGTCACCGCGACCGCGTTGACGATCCACAGCGGGGTCACGGCGGTGACGTCTCGGGCTGCGTGCCGCACCAGGGCGGCACGCAGCCCGGCCTGGGTCGTGTCGGCCTTGGCATGCAGGGCGGCGACCAGGTCGCGCCTCAGCTGGCGCCGATCGAAGCTGCGGATGGAGCGAGTGTCGACCTGCTCGCGCAGCGTGGCCACGACCCGGACCCGGTCGGTCGGACCGAGGCGCGCGAGGACCGCCTCGAGAGCAGGGTCGACGATGGCGTGGCCTGGCTGGGGCGCGGCGGCGGAGACTGCGCCGAGGCCGCCCGTCGAGGCTAGCCCGGAAGCGACGATCGTCGCGGCCGAGACGACCGCGACGATGCGCTTTCGGAGCTGAGGATGAGTCATCCCGGCCACCCCTCGAGTGTCCCGGCGGGGCTGGGTCCGCGGGCTGGCTCGGGGATGGCCGGGAAGCGCGCCCGACGGTAGCCGGCAATGGCCAGGACAGCCGCGAGCAGAAATCCGCCCACGAGGGCGACGGCTGTCAGGATCGGGGCGAGTGGTTGATTGGAGATGACGGTCGGGCGCGGCGCCACCGGGATCCCGGCGGGCGCCACCGTCCAGGGGGTGGTGAGGCTGGCCGGCGGCAGACCCGGTCGTTCGACGGTCAGCCCGATGGTCCAGCCACCGTCGGCCTTGATCGTGTCTCCCGCGAGCTCGTAGCGACCGTCGCCGATCGGCCTTGCGTCGGTGCCGGGGTCGGCGACCGTGCCATCGGGCGCCACCAGCCGGACCCGGACGGTGCCGATCGGGGCGGGCGCCGGGCGGCGGGTGTCGTGGATCCCGACGGTGACGAAGTTCCGCCCGGGCCGATTGGGTCGAACGCTGAGCAGGACCAGGAGGTCGTCGGCCTGGGCGGTGACGGTCGTGGGGCGGGCACTGGCCGGGATCGGGTCGTACTCGGGGCCGCGGGCCGGCGGCGTGACGCCGAGCAAAGCGACGACGCCGAGGACTGCCACAGCCGCGCCCATCTCGGCCACGATCGACCGGCTTGGGCTGCGCGGCCCGAGACGCGCAGCGAGACGACCCGGCAGGCGGTCGACGATCAGCCGCTGGAGTCGCGGCTGCGTCGAGATCGCGTTCGAGAGCCCGATGAGCGCGACTACGCCGACGAGGAGGATCTTGATCAGCAGCAGTTGACCGTAGGAGCTGAAAAGCAGGGCGTCGACCGTGGCGACGAGCTGGCCGGTGACGAACAGGCCGGTGACCCCGAGACCGGCGACGCTGACCGCCGCGAGCACGCCGAACCTGCGCACGATCCGCAGCGCCATAGCCCGGCCGTCCGGATCGCGCCGGGCATGAGGCAGGACGGCGACGACGAGTGCGACCAGGCCGCCGACCCAGAGGCCGGCCGCCAGCAGGTGGATGGCGCCCACGATCAGGCCAAGCGGGAAGGCGATCAACGACGCCATGTGGGTCGTGCCGGCCTCGGCCAGCGACAGGGCACCGACAAGTGCAAATGAGGCAGCGGCCTGGATCGGCGACGGGCGGCGACCCGTGATCCGGGTGGCCCAGGCGGTCAGACCTATCAGCGCCACGACGAGAATCGTGCGAACGATCAGATCCTCGGCGAACCCGGTCTGCAGATAGCGCACGAGGTCGGCATCGGCGGTCGCCCCGGCGGCCACGGCCTGGAGGAGGAGCAACACGGCGCCGGTCACGAGCGACAGCGCTCCTGCGGCGATCGCCAGGCGGGCCAGCCGGCGCCGCGCTTCGGCTCCGACCCGCATCGAGTCGCCGGCGTCCGAGGCGGCGACTCGCGGCACGCCAAGGTGAAGGAGGCAGATGGCCCCGACCAGCACGGCCAGGGCGAGCAGATCGAGCCAGCGGTCGACCGTCTCGGGCGCGCTGGCAAGTGCGTTCACGGCCGACCCGGCGGGCACCGCGACGGAAGACGTCACGCCGACCCCGAACACGAGCGTACCGATCGACGGGTGGAGATCGTCGTTCGAGACGACTCGCCAGGACAGCCGGTAGGCGTCGGCCGGAAGCGCCGGAGGATCGATGACGATCACGGTCGGATCCGCGGGGTCGCCGGCCAGGCCGTCTAGGGCGATCTTTCGACCGGCGCTGTCGACGAGCTCGACCTTGGACAGACCGACCGCCACCGCCTGCGTGAAAACGAGGTGGATGCGATTCGGCGCGGCGGCGAGCGCCGAGCCGTCCGGCGGATCGGCCTTCAGGAGGAGGGCGTGGCCGAGTGTGGGCGACGCTGCCGGCCCAAGCAGCAGACCCAGTGCGAAGAGCGCGCCGGCGACCCGTAGGCCGACCCGGCGCGCCGCATCACTGGGCGAGGACATGCTGCAGCTCGAGGGGACCAAAGACGACGCTGATCGACTCTCCGGCCGTGATGGCGCCGGCGGTGTTGCGATAGAGCAGGAAGCCCGTCCGCCCGGCGGCGATCGCATGCTTGGCGGTCATCAGCGCGGCGGAGCGGACCACTGCACCGGTCTTCTCGACGCGCAGGACGGGCACGTTGTTGACGTCCTGCATCATCGCGAGGGCACGGTCGCTGTCGAGGACGAGAAAGCGCATCTCGACCAGTCCATTGTCGGCAGTCGCTACGACGTGGGTGATCCGGATGCCCCAGGCCGCCTCGATCGCGGCACTCGTGGGCATCGTCCCGGTGGCCGCCGGCGCCGAGGCCAACCAGCGGACGCCGATGAGCGAGACGGTGGTCGCCGCGATCACGGCGATCGCGACGATGAGCCACCTTCTGGCCAGTGCCGGCGCCCGGGGCGCCGACACTGGGACGATCTGATCCATGACATGTACCTCCCAGCCCTTGAATGTGACTTTGGTCTACGGCCCGATGCGCGAGCCCTTGGTCGAGACGAACTCGTCGAAGTACTCGGCGCGGGCGCCACTGCTCGCGGTCGTCCCGAGGCGGACGCTCTCGAGCCGATAGCGATGGGTGTCGAGGCGGCGCAGGGAGCGCTTCACCTTGCCGTCGATCGACAGGGAGAAGTTCGCCCTTGTGCCGGCTTTCCAGGCGATCTCGATGGCGTGCGGGCCGTCGGAGATCGTGAACCAACCGGTTGAGGTCATACCGCCGGCGCGTCGGACGAGGGCGCGGACCGAATAGGTCCCCGTCGCGTTCCGCCGAGCTTCGACGCGGAAGACCTGCGCGTTGGAGCCGGTCCGGCCTTCGAAGATCGTGTGGCCGCCGCGGAGAGTCCCGTTCGGGTCGTACCAGAACCGGGCGCGATAGCCGCTCTCCCGGCGCGGGTGCGAGTCGACGACGAAGCCCGCATTGACCCGGAGGCCGACCGTCGAGCCCTTGAGGGCTGCGGCGGGATCGGCCACGGCGCTGCCGCCGGCCTTCGACCAGCCAGTGAGGCTGCCCGACTCGAAGTTCTGGGTGAAGATCGTGTCTGCCGCGGGCAGGATGTTCAGGACGTTCATGGTCGTTGCCGCACACGGGCCCCAATTGCCGAACGCATCGCGGCTGTGGACGA
>JBDTQW010000006.1:0-50361 GCA_039931975.1 Chloroflexota bacterium
GCACGAGGTCCAGGTCATCTGGTCCGACTACTTCAAGCCGGAGCACCTCGCCGCCAATCCGGACCTGCACACCAAGGTCTGGAACGTGCTCAAGCTCGCCAGCAAGAACAAGCAGAACGTCGACGCCGATGCGGCGGCGGAGCTCGAGGCCGCGGTCAAGGAGTTCGCCGACATCTTCTGGTCGACCAAGAAGTAGGCACGGACCGCCCAGGGTCGACCGGCGCAACGCCGACGAAGACGATCGCCGGCGATCTCGCCGCGCGGCTTTCCTCGGCCGGGCGACTGGCCGCCCGTGTCCCGGGTGGGCAGCTCGTGGGATCAATGGCCGCCCGACTGGCCGGGCGCATCCCGGGGACGGGACAAGCCGGGTCCCTGGTCGACGGCGCTCGCGACGGCCCCTGGCGCGTGGTGGTGACCGAGGATTCGATGCGCCCGGCGCTCGAGCCGGGTGACTGGCTGCTGGTCGACCCGACCATCCGGGCGTGGCCCCGACGCGGCTCGGTCGTCGTCATCCGGGAGCCCGACGGTGAGCTCCTGGCGATCAAGCGCGTCGCGGCACGTCCGGGCGACGTGATCCGGACGGCCACCGGGCCGATCCGCCTTGGCCCGTCCGAGGCCTGGCTGCTGGGCGACGATCGGGCCCTCTCGCGCGACTCCCGCGTGTACGGTCCGGTGGACTTGGACCGGCTTCTCGCCCGTGCCTGGTTCCGATATGGTCCGGCAGGCAGGACCGGCCGTCTCGAGCCACGCTGAGATCCTGCCCTGAACGACCTGGCCTGACCCGATCTCGGGGTTGCCTGCCGTCGTTTGCCACGGCGCTGCGAGCGTCGCGCTGGACGGTCCGAGACGAGGTCGGCGGTACGGTCGGCCTATCATCGGGGCGATGAGCGACCCCACTGGCGCCGATCCCGAGCATCCTCTGCCCGGACCGCCCGAGCCCTGGCACTGGGCGGAGCAGCCCCTCGATCGCGGCGGGCCGCCCTGGTTCATGACCGACATGATCGGCGCCGAGCCGGCGCTGGCTGAGCGCCTGCTCAGCCGACTCGCGAAGGACGGATCGGCCGAGCGCCTGGCAGCGGCGCTTCGGACGGTAGCCGCGGCCGGGGATCCGATCACCCTGGTCGGCTGCGGCACCAGTGAGCACGGAGCGCTGGGCGCGGCGGAGATCCTGCGGGATGCCTGGCAGCGCGCCGGGTTGCCGGGCGGCGGTCCGATCGCGGCGCAGGCCTTCGAAGCCTCACTCGATCCAAGGGGCGGCCTCTGCATCGCGATCAGCCACGACGGCGCGACGTGGGCGACGACCCAGGCGCTCGATGCCGCTCGGGCGGTCGGGGCCCGGACGGCGATGATCACCGTCAGCGCCCGGGCGACCGGTGCGCGGGGAGTCGACACCGTGGTCGAGACGCTCGAGCGCGACCAGAGCTATTGCCACACAATCGGCTACAGCGCGCCGCTGCTCGCGGCCACCGCTGTGTGGCCGGCCCTGACCGGCGAACGGATCGATCCTGCCGTGGTCCGGACGCTGATGGCTGCCGGTCTGAGCCCTGAAGCCAGCGCAGCCGCGGAGGCCATGGCAGCCGAGCTGGCCGGGTGCCGTCCGATCCTGACGATCGCCACCGGCGCCGATCGGACCGCCGCCCGCGAGCTCGTCCTCAAGCTCGAGGAAGGGACCTGGATCCCGTCCGCCTCGCGCAACCTCGAGACGTTTCTTCACGGCCACCTGCCGTCGACCGACCGGGACACCGGCCTCGTGATGATCCTGACCGAGCGGCGGGCTCGGGCGGAACGGGTCGCGCGTGCGCGCCAGGCGCTGGAGGCTGCCAGAGAGATCGGGATCCGGACCGGCGCCATCCTGTCGGCGGACGTGGCGGCCGAGCTGGATCCCGGCCTGACCCCGATCGGCCGGATCATCGTCCCCGAAGCGCCCGAGCTCCCAGCGCCGGTCGCGGCGCTGCTCGGGACCGCGACACCGTTGCAACTCGTGGTCGAGCGGTTGACCCGGGTCGTCGGAACGAACCCCGATCCGATCCGCCGCAACAACCCCGTCTACGCGGCCGCCGCGGCCCGAGCCGAGGGCTGACCCGGCGAACCCTGTCCCCTGGGCCACAACCGGAGGCGCCAGGTCGTCGGCCGGGTCAGCGGCCGATCAGCTCCGCGCCGAGCTCATCGATCATGGCCAGGTCGCGTGGCAGGAAGTCCTGGAACATCAACCGTTCCACGCCGGCCGCGGCGAACTCGGCGATCTTCGCTCGGGCCTGATCCGGCGTGCCGAAGATCCAGCGCTTTTCGCGGGTGATGAACCAGTCCTCCGCCGCTTCGCCCGGGGTGAGCTCGGCGAGGAGGGCCTTCTTGCGATCCGCCAGCTGGCCCGGGTCGGCGGCGATCATCGTGCCGACCATGGCCGAGCGTCGGATGGTGTTCGGATCGCGACCGATCGCGCGGCAGGCAGCGTCCAGCTGGGTCAGCTTGTCGGCGACCTTGGGCGCGTCGGCCGAGCTCAGGTTGAACTCATCGGCGTAGCGCGCGGCGAGGCGCAGCGAGCGCGGGGTGCCCGTGCCCCCGACCAGGATCGGCACCCGCGGCCGCTGGACGGGCTTGGGATAGAAGATCGCATCCTCGACCCGATAGTGCTTACCGGCGAACGACCAGCCGTCGGGCTCCTCCCACAGGCCGTGGACGATGGCCAGCTGCTCCTCGAGCATGTCGGCCCGATCCTCGATCGGCGGGAAGGGAAAGCCGTGGCGGCGATGCTCGTCGTCGTTCCAGCCTGCGCCGATGCCGAGCTCGATCCGACCGCCACTCATCTCGTCCACCGTGGCCACGATCTTGGCCAGCGATCCGGGGTACCGGAAGGTCACCGGCGACACCAGTGCACCGAGCCGGATCCTCGTCGTTTCGCGGGCCAGGCCGGCCAGCACGGTCCACGCGTCGGTGGTCGGTCGACCGGGTGGGCCGGGGAAGCTCTCGTAGTGATCGGAGCGGAACATCGCCTCGAACCCGGCGGCCTCTGCGCGCTGGGCGATCGCCAGGAGCTCGGCGTAGCTCAGGCCCTGCTGGGCCTCGATCATCAGGGCGTAGCGCATCCGCTCCTCCACACGCTGTTCACGACCGCTTCACCTCCGCCTCTCAGATTGAGCCCTCGGCGATCCTCGGGGTCAGGTGGATGGTCGCGATTGACAAGATAATCGATGCGAGTATGATAATTCACGTGACAAGAACTACTTCACCGACGTCGCCGGAAGGCCGTCGGTCCGCCATCGCCGGGATCGTCGACGAGCTGAACGGGGCAGTGCGCCTCCTCCGCTGTGCCGCGACCGGACGGATGGTGAAGCAGGGAGTCAGCATGACGCATCTCCACGTGATGTGGCGGCTCGAGGAGTCGGGTGTGCTGCCGATGAGCCGGCTTGCCGAGTTCCTCGACGTATCGCTCTCGAACGCGACCGGGTTGGTCGATCGGATGGCCGAGCGCGGCCTCATCGAGCGGACCCGGCTGGAGGACGACCGTCGGGTGGTCCTCGTGGGCTTGACCCCCGCCGCGAGGGCGACGCTCGAAGAGATCCAGATCATGAAGCGGGACCTGATGCACTCGGTGCTCGGGCGGCTGGACGACGATCAACTCGACCGGCTCAACGCGGCCCTGAGCGACTTCCGCGCCGCGGTGCGGGCCGAGGAGATCGACCATCCGAAGCGATTCGGAACCGAGCATCCCCACGACAACCACCAAAAGCCTCAGCAGGACGATCCGTCCCGGGCTCAACGAAAGGAGTACGCACCGCGATGACGGCAAGCGGATACACGGACACGGAGCACGTGCCCACGTTGGCTGAGGATCCGGCCCTGGGTCTGTCCACGCGCGCAAAGATGGAGATCCTGTTCGCGGTCATGCTTGGGCTGTTCCTGGGCGCGCTGGACCAGACCATCGTCGGTCCGGCCCTGCCCACGATCGCCACCCAGCTGGCCGGCAACGACCTCTACGTCTGGGCGATCACCATCTACCTGCTGACGAGCACCATCAGCGTCCCGTTCTGGGGCAAGCTGTCGGACCTCTACGGCCGGAAACCGATCTTCATGATCGGAATCGTCATCTTCCTGGCCGGCTCGGCGCTGTCGGGCCTGAGTCAGAGCATGGGCATGCTCATCCTGTTCCGGGGCATCCAGGGCATCGGCGCCGGTTCGCTCTTCCCGGTCGCGCTCGCGATCATCGGCGACCTGTTCACGCCACAGGAGCGGGGCAAGTACCAGGGCCTGTTCGGCGCGGTATTCGGGATCGCCTTCATCGTCGGTCCGCTCGTCGGCGGCTTCCTGACCGAGCAGGTCAGCTGGCACTGGATTTTCTACGTCAACATCCCGATCGGGATCCTCTCGCTGTACTTCATCTGGCGGCTCCTGCCGACGGTCAGGAACCCGCGCGCGACCCGCAACTTCGACGTCCTCGGCGGGCTGATCTTCTCGGTCGCCGTCAGCTTCCTGCTGGTCGGCTTGACCAACAAGCAGTTCGGCGAGTGGACCGACTTCAGCGTCGGCGGCTTCCTCGCTATCGCCGCCGTCGGAATCGCGGCGTTCATCTGGGCCGAGTTCCGGGCCAAGGAACCGATCATCCCGCCTCAGCTGTTCCGGATCCGGACCTACACCAGCTCGATGATCGCGACCTTCTTCGCGAGCTTCGCCTTCTTCGGTGCGATCATCTTCCTGCCGCGCTGGTTCCAGTTCGTCCATGGCTTCAGCCCGACGAACTCGGGTCTGGCCGCCCTGCCGCTGATGGCCGGCCTGATCTTCAGCTCGATCGTGTCGGGCCTGATCGTCTCGCGGACCGGCAGGTACAAGTGGCTGCTTGTCGGCGCGATCGTCGTCATGGGCGTCGCGACTGCGCTGATGACCCAGCTCACGGCGGAGACGCCGCTGCCGATCGTCTGGCTGTGGATGTTCATCGCCGGCCTCGGCGTGGGTCCGACTTTCTCGGTCTTCACGATCATCGTCCAGAACGCCGTGCCGTTCCACGAGCTCGGCGTGGCCACCTCGAACCTGACCTTCTTCCGCCAGATCGGTGGCACGGTCGCGCTGGCGATCGTCGGCACCATCTTCGGATCGTCGTTCCAGGAACGGCTCGGCCCGCAGCTCAGCGCTGCCGGCGTGCCACCGCAGGTGGTCGCGGGTTTTGGCCAGGCGGCCAGCAGCGGCGCACTCGATTTCAATAAGCTGACCGGCGTCGGAGACCTCGGCACGGCGATCCTGACGAGCGTGCCGGCGCCTGCGCGGGCCTTGATCGAGCCGTTCATCGGGAACATCGTGATCGGCATCCATGACGCGTTCAGCCTGGCCGTAGCCCAGACGTTCTACGTCGGGGTCGCCGCGGCCGCGCTCTCGGCGATCGCGGCAGCGACCATGCGCGAACATGCGCTCAGGACGTCCGCTGCCCCGGCGACCGCGCCCAAGGCGGCCGGCGCCCCGAGCGTGCGGCCGGCCGACTGACCGGCAAGACCGTCCTCCTGTGCAGACCGGCCCCGACGCGGACGACGCGCTCGGGGCCGGCCCATTTCCGGTCGGGTATACGCTGGCGACGATGAACGAGCGAGGCATCGAGACGGACGGGCGAGCCCGCGAGGCGAACGATGGCGCCGGCGGGGTGGACGACCGAGCCGCCGATTTCCCGCCGGCGCTCGAGGCGCCTGGTGCCGATCGCGCGCCATACCGCCGACTGCTGGCCCTCGCCGACCTGCCCCCGGGCGGACTCCGCCGGGCTAGCCACGGGGACCTCGACATCCTCATCGCCCGGACCCCGCGCGGGATCGTCGCAGTGGACGATCGCTGCCCGCACATGTCGGCGCCGCTGTCGCTCGGCGAGCTCGATGGGTGCGTGGTCGCGTGCCCGCTCCACAACGGCCGGTTCGACCTGTGCACCGGCGAGCCGGTCCGGATGCCCACGACCGGTGGGCTCGACCCGGATGGCCAGTACCACCCCACGTGGTCGCCCGCGGGCAGCGGGCCCAAGGAGGACCCGCCGGGCAAGAAGTCGGAGGCGCGTCGGCTCACCAGGGTCCGGCGCTTCCGCTACTACCCCGTCCGGATCGTCGAGGGCTGGGTCGAGGTGGCGGTCCCGAGCTAACCCGGGCTGGTCGGGCGGCCGATGTGCTCCGCCCGGGCGAACTCGCGGACGAGCGCGCAGGCTTCCGCCGGATCGTCGGTCACGGTGAGCAGGGCCAGGTCCGCCTCGGTGACCGTCCCATCGGCGATGAGCGTGTCCCGTGCCCAGGCCAGCAGGCCCGCCCAGTACTCGGTGCCGACCAGGACGACCGGGAAATGGCGGATCTTGCCGGTCTGGATCAGGGTCAGGGCCTCGAACAGCTCGTCGAGCGTGCCGAAGCCGCCAGGCATGATCACGAACGCATCGGCGTACTTCACGAACATCGTCTTGCGGGCGAAGAAGTAGCGGAACTCGACCGCCAGGTCCACGTAGGCGTTGACAGACTGCTCGTGGGGCAGCTCGATGTTGCAGCCGATCGAGAGGCCGCCGGCCTCCTGGCAGCCGCGGTTGGCCGCCTCCATGATCCCCGGACCGCCGCCGGTGATCACCGCCCAGCCGTCCCGGGCGAGGCGGCGCCCGATGTCGCGGGCCTGCTCGTAGACCGGGGAGCCCTCGGCCACGCGGGCAGAGCCGAACACCGTGACAGCGGGTCCGACCTCGGCCAGGGCGTCGAAGCCGTCGACGAACTCGGACAGGATCCGCAGGACGCGCCAGGGGTCCTCGCTCAGGAACGCCGGCCGGGTCGAGCGCGAGAAGAGCTTCTCGTCCTCGGTCATCGTCGCGTCGGGTGCGAGATGCTCGGCGGCCTTGGGCTTGATCGTGACGCGGCCGCTCCGATGACGCGCGCTCGGCTTGGCGGACGATCGGTCGGTCACGTTCGTAGGATGCCACCGCGGAGGGGTCGGTGCAGTCCCATCAGGGTGGTCCGGCCTTGGCCAGCCAGGCCCTCCAGATCGCGTCCGCGGGCCCCGCGCTGACGTCGTTCCCGCGCCGAACGAGCGGCAGGCGAAGGAGCCGCTGGTCGGCCAGGAGCCGCTCGACGATCTCGCGATCGTCCATCTGGAGATAGGCGAGGCCGGCCTGGCCGAACGCGCGGCTCTTCATGTCGAGCAAGTTCGCCGGCCCCAGCCGCTCGGTGAACCGGCGTAGCTCACCGGCGGAGATCGGCTTCCGTCGCAGGTCGACGAAGTGGATCGGGATCCGCCGTTCCTTGAAGAAGCGCTGGGCCGCCCGCGTGGCTCGATCGGTCTCGAGGCCGAAGACCTGGACGGACGGCTGACTGGGCGCCGGGGTTCGTGCCATGACGCCGATGCTAGCGCCCACGATGTGGTCGAGGTCCCTCGGTCGCTGAGCGCGCCGTGTCGCGCGGACCGGCTACCATCCCTGCACTGGAGGTACCGCGTGACGGTCTGGTTCACGGTCAAGCTCGAGGATCGGCCGGGGTCGCTCGCCCGGATGGCGGCGGCGCTCGGCGAGCGCGGCGTGAACATCACGGGGATCGTCGGGGTCGCCGAGGACACGGATGGCTCGCTGATGCTCACGACCAGCGACCCGACCGCGACCCGGGCAACGTTCGACGCCCTGGGCCAGGCGTACGAGGAGCACGACCCGACCGGCGGCGTCGCCCCAGACCGGCTGACGGTCGCCGACATGTCCACCTGAGCCAGCCTGCCATGCCCCGCCGCGCAACCGCCGGACCGATATCGGTCGCCATCCGTCTCAGCCTCGACGACGCTCCCGACGTCATCCCGACGCTCATCGGCCGGGTCGGGGCCGCGGGCGGCACCCTGCGCAACCTGAGCACGGTCCGGCGACTCGAACCGGCCGACGCGGGACTGGCCGACGCGGGACAGCCCGGCGTGGAGATCGAGCTCGAGGTCGAGGGCATCGACGAAGCGCGGCTCAGCCAGGCCGTCGCCGGGCTGTCGGGACTCCGTTCCGCCGACCTGACCCGTAGCCTCGATCGTGTCTTCGGCAAGCGGGTGATCGTCGTGGGCGGCGGCGCGCAGGTCGCCCAGGTCGCCCTCGGCGCGGTGAGCGAGGCCGATCGGCACAACCTCCGGGGCGAGCGGATCAGCGTCGATACGATCCCCCTCGTCGGTGAAGACGACATCGCGGCGGCGGTCCGGGCGGTGGCCGACCTGCCGCGTGCCCGCCTGCTGGTCCTGGCCGGTTCGATCATGGGTGGCGACATCACCCGGGCCGCCCGCGAGCTGCGCGGGCACGGCATCCCGATCATCGCCCTGAACATGGTCGGCTCGATCACCGACGCGGTGGACCTGGTCGTGTCCGACCCGGTCCAAGCCGGGACCATGGCCGTGATGGCGATCGCCGACACGGCCACGTTCGATCTCGCGCGCCAGCGCGGCCGGCGGCTCTGAGGGCAGGCGGCTCCCGATGCGGATCGCGACGTGGAACGTCAACTCGCTCAAGGCCCGCCAGGACAAGGTCGTCGGCTGGCTGGCTCGGGCTGCGCCGGACATCCTGCTCATCCAGGAGACCAAGCTCGGCGACGACGACGCGCCGGTGATGGCGTTCGCGATGCTCGGCTACGACCTCGTCCACCACGGCGAGGGGCGCTGGAACGGAGTGGCGATCGCGGTGCGCCAGGGTCTCGGGGTCACTGATGTCGTCACCAATTTCGGCGACGGACCCGTACGCGACAGCGGTCCGGGGGCGGCGGTCGCGGTCAGCGAGGAGGACTTCGACCCCTTGGACGAGGCCCGGATGGTGTCCGCAGTCGTCGACCCGGGCGGGACGGCCGGCGGCCCCATCCGGGTCGTGAGCCTGTACGCCCCCAACGGACGGGTCGTCGGCTCGCCGTTCTTCGCCGGAAAGCTGCGCTGGTACGAGCGCCTGGAGCGCTGGCTGCGCGAGGCGTGCAGCCCGGACGAACCGGTCGTCGTCGGCGGCGATTTCAACCTCGCACCGACTGACGACGACGTCTGGGATGCCGCGGCGGTCCACGGCGGCACCCATGTCTCCGAACCCGAGCGCGCAGCGTTCCGGGCGCTCCTCGACTGGGGCCTGATCGATGCCTATCGGCGGATGAGCCACGAGCCAGGCCGCTTCACGTGGTGGGACTACCGCGCCGGCAACTTCCACAAGAACCTCGGCATGCGGATCGACCACGTCCTGGTCACGCGACCGATCGCGGAGCGGATCGTCTTTGCGGAGATCGACCGCGAGGCCCGCAAGGGCCCGCCGATCCCCTCGGACCACGCCCCACTGGTCGTCGACCTCGACACGCTCGGCAAGCCCTTCGACGCCGACTGGGACGGTGCCCTGTTGCGGATCGCCGCCCGCAGCCGGCCCGCCCGACGATGAGGCCGGGCGATCCCGTGGGCCGGTCGGTCTGAGTCGGAAGTTGCGCTTGACGGGACAGGTCGCGCCCC
This sequence comes from Chloroflexota bacterium, assembly GCA_039931975.1. GTDB lineage: Bacteria > Chloroflexota > Limnocylindria > Limnocylindrales > CSP1-4 > Chersky-267. The sequence goes on from JBDTQW010000006.1 coordinate 9,418, forward strand.
CGCCGAGAGCGGTCCCGTAGGCTGCCCGCCATGACGGTCTCCGGGTCGGTCGCCGAGATCCGCCTGTCGAGCCTCTCGAAACGGTTCAGCGACGTACGCGCGGTGGACGACGTCTCGCTCGACATCCGATCAGGGGAGTTCTTCTCCCTGCTCGGCCCGTCCGGCTGTGGCAAGACCACGACCCTGCGGATGATCGGCGGGTTCGAGTCGCCCACGGCGGGAACCATCGAGCTTCGCGGCGTCGACGTCACGAAGGCTCCCCCGGACAAGCGGCCGGTCAACATGGTCTTCCAGAGCTACGCCCTGTTTCCTCACCTCAACGTTCAGGACAACGTCGCGTTCGGGCTGCGTCGCCATGGAGTCAAGGGACGGGAGCTCAAGCGACGGGTGGCCGAGGGGCTCGATCTGGTCCATCTGGGCACCTACGGCAAGCGCAAGCCGAACCAGCTGTCGGGCGGTCAGCAGCAGCGGGTCGCGCTGGCCCGGGCGCTGGTCAACCGGCCCAACGTGCTTCTCCTCGACGAGCCGCTGGGCGCGCTCGATCTCAAGCTCCGACGGAACCTGCAGCTCGAGCTCAAGCGGATCCAGACCGAGGTCGGGATCACCTTCGTGTACGTGACCCACGACCAGGAGGAGGCGCTCACGATGAGCGACCGGATCGCGGTCATGAACCTGGGCAAGGTGGAGCAGGTCGGGCTGCCCGAGGAGCTCTACGAGCGCCCCGCGACCCGCTTCGTGGCCGACTTCATGGGCACGACCAACCTGGTCAAGGGCGCGATCTGGGCGACCGACGGGTCGGTTGCCACCGTCCGCTTCGACGGCGGCGACAGCGGCCCGGCTTCCGACGGTCAGGGGCTGAAGGTCGGCCAGCCGATCGAGATCTCGATCCGCCCGGAGGCCGTATCCATCGCCAGCCCCGGTGGCGGCCGATCCGGTGCGATCCAAGGGCGAGTCGAGCAATCGGCCTACCTGGGGGCCAACGTCCAATACCAGGTCCGCAGCCAGGGCGGCGTGCTGTTCAGCGTGATCGCCCCGAAGTCCGGCCCGCGCTTTGTCGCGGGCGACGATGTCGAGATCGGCTGGTCATCCTCCGACGCGCTCGTCGTCGCTGACCGACCCTCGCCCCTGGAGGAGAACTGATGAGCAACGAACACGACGGCTCGAAGCTCGACCTCGAACGGTTCCTCGTCCGCTACCTGGCCGAGGAGCGGCTGACCCGTCGCCAGCTCCTGCATCGGATCTCCGTCGTCGGCGCGACTGCGGCGCTCGCCCCGATCATCGCAGCGTGCGGCACGAGCGGAGCGTCGGCGTCGCCCGCCGCCTCGAGCGTTCCGACCGTCGCCCCATCCGCCAGCGCCGCACCGACTGCGACCCCCGAGCCCACTCCCCAGCCCACTCCCGAGGCCGAGCTGTTCGTCTACAACTGGACCACCTACATCGGCGAGACGACCGAGAAGGACTTCGAAGCGAAGTACGGGATCAAGGTCACCTACGACTTCTTCGATACCGCGGACACCCAGATGGCCAAGGTGCGCAGCGACGGCAGGGGCGGCGGCTACGATGTCACCTACCCGGCCTCGACCGAGATCCCGGGCCTGGTTCGCGACGGGGCGATCCAGCCGCTCGACCTTTCGCTCATCCCGAACGCCAGGAACCTCGGCCAGGAGTGGGCGAACCCGGGCTACGACCCGAACAACGCCAACTCCATGCCGTACATGTGGTGGACGACCGGGTTCGCCTGGGATCCCGACAAGATCAAGGAAGACCTGACCGACTGGACGGTGCTCTGGGATGCCCGGTTCAAGGGCCATATGGCGATGCTCGACGACGTGCGCGAGGCCTTCGCCGTGGCTGCATTCAGGCTCCAGCTGTCGCCGAACACGACCAACGAGGTCGATCTGGACGCGATGCTCCAGCTCCTTGAAGAGCAGAAGCCACTCCTTCGAACCTACACCGCCAATGACATCCAGGACCTCACCAGCGGACAGGTCTGGCTGACCCACGCCTGGTCCGGTGACTGGGGCCAGATGCTCACGGACAAGCCGAAGACGAAATACGTGGTCCCGGAGTCAGGGGCGGTCCGCGGGTCGGACACCATGGTCGTCCTGTCGGGCGCCCCGCACCCGGTCGCGGCCAACCTGTGGATCGACTTCAACCTTGATGCCAAGGTCAGCGCCGCGAACTCGAATACGACCTACTACATGGGCCCCAACGCGGGCGCCCTCCCGCTCATCGACCCGGCGATCAGCGGGGACCCGCGGATCAACCCCGACAAGGCTGTGCTCGACAAGCTCGTCGAGCTGCTCGAGCTTGGCACCGATCTTGACAAGTACACCCAGCGCTGGAACGCGCTGAAGGCGTGACCGCGGCGCCGGCCGCTCGAATTCACCGGCGACCGGTCCGCGATCGTCTGACCGCGCTGTTCTTCGTCGTCCCGGGGGTCGCCTGGCTGGCCCTGTTCTTCCTGGTGCCGCTGGTCATCGTCTTCATCGTCAGCTTTGGGACGAAGGACCCGACCGGGCACGTCAGCCTCGCGACGCCCGGCTTCCAGAACTACCTCCGGGCGGGCCGTCCGGAGTACCTGACGGCGTTCCTCAACTCGCTCCGCTACGCGGGCATCACCACCGTCCTGTCGATCGTCATCGGCTACCCGATCGCCTACTGGATCTCGCGCTATGGGGGGCGCCGGAAGGTCCTCCTGCTGATCCTCGTCATGCTCCCGTTTTGGACGAGCTATCTGATCCGGACCTACGCCTGGATGATCATCCTGCGTGACAACGGGGTCGTGAACGGGGTCCTCCAGGCCATCGGGGTCATCAGCGAGCCGATCCCCTTCCTCAACACCGACTTCTCGGTCGTCCTTGGGATGACCTACGGCTTCCTGCCATTCGCGATCCTGCCGCTGTACGTCTCGATCGACCGGATGGACCAGGACCTGGTCCAGGCGGCGCGCGACCTCTATGCCAGCGGCCGCCAGGCGTTCCTCCATGTGACCCTGCCGATCACCATGCCCGGGATCGTCGCCGCGGCGCTCCTGACGTTCATCCCCGCGATCGGCGACTACGTCACCCCCGATCTGCTCGGCGGCGCCCAGACGACGACGATCGCCAAGGTCGTCCAGGTCGTCTTCCAGAGCGGGCGTGACTGGCCGTACGGCGCCGCGCTCGGGTTCGTGCTCATGGTCCTGACCCTGGGTGGCACCTTCCTCGCTCTCCGCGCGTTGCGCCGCGAAACACTGGGCGCGCGATGATCCGCGAGCGGAACCGGTGGCTGACCGCGTGGGCCGTGCTGACCTACGCGTTCCTCTTCGCGCCGATCGTCATCCTGATCGTCTTCAGCTTCAACGTCTCGCGCCGGAACTTCGTCTGGCTCGGGTTCACCCTGGACTGGTACCCGAGGCTGTTCGCCAACACCGAGCTTCTCGACGCGCTCTTCGTCACGCTGCGGGTGGCGGCGATCGCGATCGTCGGCGCGACGATCCTCGGCTCGCTGCTCGGGCTCGGGCTGGCCAGGCTCAGGTTCCGGGGGAGCGGCGCGGCGGAGACCCTGATCCTCCTGCCGATGATCACCCCGGAGATCATCATGGGGATCAGCCTGCTCATCTTCTTCGGCCAACTGTTCCGGCAGAACGGCTCGATCGGTCAGATCGGGATCGCCCACGTCACCTTCTGCATCTCGTACGTGGCGATCGTGGTCCGAGCGCGGGCGCTGAGCCTCGATCCGCGCCTCGAGGAGGCGGCCCGCGACCTTGGCGCGTCCGCCTGGGGCGCCTTCGGCCACGTCACCCTGCCCCTGATCGCGCCGGCCGTGGCCGCTGGGGCGATGCTCACGTTCGCCCTGTCCTTCGACGACCTGATCGTGACGTCGTTCAACTCCGGACCGGGTTCGAGCACCTTGCCGATCTACATCTACAGCTCGATCAGGTTCGGAGTCTCGCCGCAGATCAACGCCATCTCGACGATCATCGTGGCGGTCGTCGCCGTGGCCCTCATGATCGCCTGGCGGCTGGGCGCGTTCCGCGGCGAAGGCCGGCGACCGCTGGCCGAGGAAGCCTAGGTCGGCCTTCGTCAGCCGGCGCCGGTCCTCAGGCTGACCATCAGCCCGTCCTGGCGCGGGCAGCCATCCGGGCGGCGCTGAGTTCCGCCGAGCGGGGGAGCAAGACCGCCCCGATCTCCCCGTCCCCGTCGCCTGGCTTCGGGGGCGGGACGTCGTAGCGCTCGCGAACCGTGCGCCGGCTGGTCTCGCCGTCCTCGGCGTAGCGATCGACTGCCATCAGGTCGAACGCGTGGACGCTCGGCTCCTGGTTCGAATAGCGTCCGGCCGTCCAGCTCCGGGACCGTGTGCCTCGATGCTGGAGCTCGCAGACGTGCCAGTCCTGGCGGTTGGTGAGGTCCCAGAAGCCGACCGAGTCCGACGGGTCGAAGCCGGGCGCTGCCATCGTGTCCGGCTCGAACAGCCACTGACAGACGACCCGGGTGTGCCCGACGCCGGCTGGCTCCAGGCGGTGGACCAGGAGGTAGTCGGGGTGGATCGACAGGAAGGTCGTTGGCCACAGCAGGTAGTAGTAGATCCGGCGCTCGTCGACCGGCGTGATCCCGGTCATCGCTGGTCGCTCGCCGCGATGGCCGCCGTCGAGGGCCATCGTCTCGGCGCTCTCGACCAGCTCCATCCAGCCGCCCTGCCACGGTCCATCGGGGGTGAAGTCGCCGCCCAGGTCGTAGGGCGTCAGCTTGTTAAGCTGGGGATGGATCCCCGGGCAGTGGTAGCACTCGCTGTAGTTCTCGGCGATGAACTTCCAGTTGGCCTCGACCTCGTAGGCCACTTCGTGCGCGACGCGCAGGCGCCCGAAGTCGAACCGGGCCAGGTGTGGCACGAGATCGCCCAGCCAGGCTGCGAGCTCCGGCGCGGTCGGGTCGAGACTGACGAAGATGAACCCCTGCCAGGTGGCCAGCCGGACGGGAACCAGGCCGGACGTCTCGAGGCTGAAGTCCTCGAGGTCCTCGGTGTGCTTGGCCCGGATGAGCTTGCCGTCGAGATCGTAGATCCAGGCGTGGTACGGGCACTGGAGCCGGACGGCCTTGCCACAACGCTCTTCCACCACGGCAGTGCCCCGGTGCTGGCAGACGTTGTAGAAGCCACGGAGCACGCCGTCCCGACCGCGCACGATCACCAGCGGTTCATCGTCGACCGTCGCCAGGAAGTAGGTCGTCGGCTCGGCCGCGTCCGCCTCGCGCCCGACGACGATCCAGTCCCGCCGGAACCAGCGCTCCCGCTCGAAGTCGTGGATGGACGGGTCGTGATAGGCCCGCCCGGGCAGCAGCGACGCGGCCCGATAGGGCTTGCGAACGGCCCCGATCTCTTCGGGGGTGAGCGGCGACGAGGGTGTCAGGGGAGCGGTCAAGGGAGGGACCTCCGGTGCGGGCTGGGTCGAGCTTAGCTCTTGGGGACGTCTTTCCTCGGATCGAGGAACGGTATGGCCGCAGAACTGGCCGGCCACAGGCCGCCGTCGGGGGCGACGATCTCGAGCGGGGTGCCGGGCGCAGCCAGGGCGATCGGCAGCCAGACGTAGCCGATGTTCTTCTCGAGCCGGGGCGACCAGATCAGGTCGGTGACCGTGCCCACCGGATCGCCGTCGTGGAGCGCGTCGCACTTGCGGGACAGCTCGAACGGCAGGGCGTCCCCGGCGGCCTCGATCCCGACCAACTTTCGGCTGACCCCCTTGGCCCGGATCTCCTCGAGCGCGGCCTTGCCGATGTAGTCGGCAGCTTGTGGCTCAACGAGGCGCTCGAGGCCCATGATCTCGAACGGGTTGTTGTCGATGGTCATGTCCGAGCCGTAGTTGAAGATGCCGGCCTCGATCCGGCGCGCCTCGCACGGGGCGATCGGGCGGATCTTGTGCGGTTTGCCAGCCTCCATGATCCGGTCCCACAGGTCGCCGCCGCGCGACGGATCGCGCAGGTAGATCTCGTAGCCGACCTCGCCGGTCCAGCCGGTCCGGCTGATGACGACCGGGATGCCGTCCAGCTCGGTGGTCATCGTCCAGTAGTAGCGCATGTCGAGGACCGCGTCGCTGAACAGCGTGCGCATGACGTCCTTGGACCTGGGTCCCTGGACCTGGACCGGATAAACCTCGGGCTCGCGGACCTTGACGTCCATCCCGGCATGGGTCGCCACGCCGCGAGCCCACAGACCGGCATCCGAGTCGGCCAGGGCCAGCCACCAGCGGTCCTCCTCGATCCGGAGCAGGACGGGGTCGTTGACGATCCCGCCGTCCTCGGCCGTGATGAGCACGTACTTGCCCTGTCCGACCGCGCATTTGGTGAGGTCGCGACAGGTCAGCATGTTGGTGAACGCCGAGGCGTCCGGGCCACTGATCTCGACGATCCGTTCGACGGCCACATCCCAGATCGTCACGTCGTTGAGCAGCGCCCAGTACTCCTCGATCGGGTCGGCGTAGTAGCCCGGCAGGTACATGTGGTTGTAGATGTCGTACGCGCTGCAGCCCGCGGCCAGGGTCTTCTCGAAGAACGGCGAGCGGCGGTACCACGGCCCGAAATAGAGCGTCGACGACGCCTCGGTGGCGGGCCCCATGGTCGAGCTGGTCATGACGTGGCGTCCTCCTGGCTGGTCGGCGGCTGGCGCAGGGCTCGTCGAGGGTTGTGGCGTCGTCCGGCCGATGGATCGTCGAGTGGCGTGCGCACGGCGGCGACCGGTGGCAGGTCGGGCAGGCGCTCCTGATCGCGCAGCCCGGCGCGGATGATCCGGCGCAGCTCCTTGTCGGTGGCGGGGTCGGTCTCGATCGGCTGATACGCCGCTAGGCGCTTGTCGACCTCGTCGGTGGCCCGCTGGCCAGCGTCGCGGGCGCCCTGTTTGGTCCAGTTCTCGCGGTTGTCCCGGTCGATCGCGTGGCCCGGCAGGTACAGCTCGGTGGGCCAGTGCTCGAGGGTGTGGGCGGCCATGATCAGGTGCTGGTCGGTCATCACCTGGTCGACCAGGTCCCGGGTGGGCAGGTCGCCCAAGGGCTTGACCTCGCGGACGAAGTGGAGCGCCTGCCCGCAGACCTCGTCGTCGAAGACGAGCTTGGCCAGGCTGAACACGAGGACGAAATCGAGCATGCCCGGCCCGGACACCGAGTTCACCCCCGCCAGCGCCGCAAGCAGCGCGCTGCCGAAGGTCTCCGCGCCGGCCTGGGCATCGAGCACCTTGGCGTCGGACAGGGCCATGTAGGACTGCGTCGGCAGCCCGAGCTTCTTGGCCACGGCGACATAGGCGACGTCGAGGTGGAGCGCCTCGATCGCTGCCATCGGCGAGCTCGCGATCTTCATATGGAAGGTGGCCGGTGCTCCGCCGAACAGCACCGGCGCACCGGGCCGGACGACCTGGGTCATGACGATCCCAGCCAGGACGTCCACGGTGTGGAAGACGGTGGCTCCGACGACGGTCACCGGGGCGATCAGCCCCATAAGGGTCACCGGCACGACCTCGACCGGGATGCCCGCCTCGACGCAGTCGATCAGGTTCTGGCAGGAGTCCTCGCTGTAGCGGAAGTTGCCGGTGGCGGTGATCGTGAAGATCGACATCGGCCTGGCGATCAGGTCGGCCCGGTCGTGCCGGAAGAGCTCCATCATGTCGGCCATCCGGGGCACGCCGTGCTCGGTGAACGCACCCGACACGACGGGCTTCTTCGAGTTGGTCAGGCACATGTACAGCCGCCAGGCGTCGGACACCTGGGGCTCGATGTCGGCGTTGGTCGAGAACGCGGTGGCCAGGTAGGGGATGTTCCCGAGGCCGTCGCCCAGACGGACGTACTCCACGAAGTCGGTCGAGTTCGCGAGGCGCGCTTCGCCGGTCCGGTGGTCGAGGACCTTCAGCCCGCTCGAACCGGGGATGAAGTGGACGCGGTCTCCGCCGATATCGGCGTGGGAATTCCCGTCCCGGTCATGAAGGATGAACGAGGAGGGCGCGGTTTCGATCGCCCGCTCGACGACGTCGCGCGGGAAGAGGACCCTCCCTGCGGGGTCGGTCGGCAGGCCCGCATCGATCAGGCGCTGGCGCATCACCGGACCCCGGATCTCCATCCCGACGGAGGCCAGGATGTCCATGGCTTCGTCGAGGATCCGGTCGATGAGCTCGTCGCTGAGCACGTTCAGGGTCGGCCGCACCAACGCTCCTTGCAGGTCGCCGACGCTCCCGGATCAGGCTCGGCCTCGTAGCCGATTCTCGGACCGGTGGATTCCAATGCCTCTCGCGTCCCGCCTGATGCGCCGTCAGCCGGCGGTGCATGACGCGGCGTCAGGGACCTTGCTTCGGGCTGACCGCCTCCAGGATGACCCGAACGACGACCGCCCCGAAGACCGCCACGACCACGGCCGCGACGAAGCCCTGGACCTGGCCGAAGCCGAGCTGGCGGGCGATCCAACCGCCGACGATCGCGCCGAGGATGCCGACGACGACGTTCGGCAGACAGCCTCGGGCAGTGCGCCCGCCGACCAATGCGCCCGAGACCGCGCCGGCCAGGAACCCGAGCACGATCCATTCGAGGATGTCCATTGGGCCAAGTGTGCCATCCGGCGACGCCTCGCGACGAGCTGTTGGCACGATACGTGGCGACCGACTGCGACGCTCGGCATCCCCTCGCCGTAAACTCGGGCCGATGAACCCGCCCCGCCCTCCGGCCATGGTCCCCGACCTCAGCACCCGGCTCGGCGACGACGCCTTTCTGCTCGGGTCGTGGCTGACGATCCTGGACTCGACCGTGCCGGAGCTCATGGCCGGCGCGGGCTTCGATCTCCTGGTCGCGGACGGCGAGCATGGAGCGGTGGCCACGTCCAACCTCGTGGAGATGCTCATCGCCATCCGAGCGGCAGGCGTGCCACTCCTCTTTCGGGTGGCCGCCAACGAACCGGTCCGGATCATGCATGCGCTGGACGCGGGAGCGGCCGGCGTGGTCGTCCCGCAGATCCGGACCGTGGCCGACGCCGAGCGCGCCGTCGCCTGGTGTCGCTATCCGCCGGTCGGTCTGCGCGGGATCGCTCCCCGACGCGCATCGGACTATGGCCGCGCGACCGCCGATTACATGCGCACCGCCAACGAGCGGGTGGTGTGCTGCATCCAGATCGAGACGAGCGAGGCGATGGCCGACCTCGACGCGATCCTGGCGGTGCCCGGCATCGACACGATCCTGATCGGCCCGAACGACCTCTCGGCCGCGCTCGGCCACATCGGAGATCTGGCGCACGGCGATGTCGAGGCCGCCATCGCGACCGTTCTCGACCGAGCGACCGCCCGCGGCATTCCGGCCGGGGTCTGGACCGGCTCGATCGCCCAGGCCCGCGCCCGCCGCGAGCAGGGCTTCCGCTGGGCCACCCTCGGCACCGACTACGGCTTCATGGCCTCCGCCGCCGACGCCGCGGCCCGCGAGGTTCGCGCCCCCTGACTCGTCACGGCTGCCACCGTTTCAAACACCACGGTCGTAGGATGTTGACATGAGTGATACGAAGAACACCTCACGGATCGACAAGTCAGACGCCGAGTGGCGCACCGAGCTCACCCCCGAGCGCTACCGCGTGCTGCGCGAGAAAGGTACCGAGCGAGCCTTCACCGGCGACCTTTGGGATGAGCACCGGCCGGGCACGTACCGCTGTGCCGGCTGCGGGAACGAGCTGTTCTCCTCGGACACGAAGTTCGAGTCGGGCACGGGCTGGCCGAGCTTCTACGCACCGGCCGACGAAGCCGCGGTCGCGACCGAGACGGACCGCGCCATGTTCATGACCCGGACGGAGGCGCTCTGCGCAACCTGCGGCGGGCACCTCGGCCACGTTTTCAACGACGGCCCGGACCCCACGGGCCTGCGCTACTGCATCAACTCGGCCGCCCTGACCCTGGACCCCTCCTCCAAGGACTGACCCCGGAGGCTCTGCCCAGGCGTAGACGCGGAACCGCGGGCGTCGCGGCGCTGCCGTGAACTCACGGGCCTCCCACGCGCCAACCGATGACGGAGAGGCGCTCCGATCGGCTCACCGGTCGCCTGCTCGGCCGGATTCATCCCGAGCCACGCTCACGCCGGGATGAACTCTCGGGCGCGGCTAGCCCAAGGGCCCGCTTCTTCATCCGTTGGCGCGTCCCATGCACCAGGACCAGCCCCGGCCGGCCCACCTGCCCGCCCTCCCTCCCAGAGCCTCGGCTGGTGCCCACAAGGGCCCGGCGGCCCCGGCGCAGCGACGTCAGGCCGGAGGCATGAAAAGAGCGAAGCCGGGGGTCGTCGGGCCCGTTCTCAAGGCACTAGTCCAGCTCGACCACCTGATGCCACTCCGGGATCTGCGCCTCGAACCCGAGTGCACGGACCTTCGGCAGCAGGGCCTCCTGGGCAGGCGGATCGCCGTGCACCAGGAACACCATGCGGGGAAAGCCCGGGTCGCCTGGTCGCTTGCCTCGGGCGAAGTTGCCCAGCCAGTCCAGCAGCTCGGACTCGTCAGCGTGGGCCGAGAAGCCGCTGATCGACCGGATCTGGCAGCGGACCTGGCGGATCTGCCCGTCGATCTTGACCGTACGGGCACCCGCCTGGAGGTGAGCGCCGAGCGTACCCTGACCCTGGTAGCCGACGAACAGCAGGACCGCGGCCGGGTCGTCGATGAGATTGCGCAGGTGGCCGACGACGCGGCCGCCGGTCAGCATCCCGTTCGACGCGACGATCATGTATGGCCGCTTCGCGCGCTCAATCGCCTGCGAGTCGCGGACGTCGTTGGTGATGATCTGGTTGGGGTAGTCGAGCGGCGACTCGTTCTTGGTCAGCAGCTCGCTGGTTTCTTCGTCGTAGTAGTCGGGGTGAGCGCGATAGATGTCCGATGCCTTGGAGGCCATCGGTGAGTCGAGGTAAAGCGGCAGGAGCGGGATCTTCCCCGCGCTGATCAGCCGATCGAGGTGCCAGACGATCTCCTGGGTCCGTCCGATGGCGAACGACGGGACGAGCAGGACCCCGTCGTGCTCGGCCACCAGCCGGACCGTGTCGGCCAGGATCCGGACGGCCTCGTCACCGGGCTCATGCTCGCGGCCGCCGTAGGTCGACTCGACCAGGACGTAGTCGGCGTCGGTGGCGACCGCCGGGTCGCGCAGGATGGGCGTGCCCGGCCGTCCCAGGTCGCCCGAGAACACGAGCTGCCGCTCCGGGCCGCCTTCGCGGTCCGCCACTCGGAGGCGGATGATCGCCGAGCCCAGGATGTGCCCCGCGTCGACGAACGTGGCGTGGATGCCCGGCGCCACCTCGGTCTCCTCGTCATAATCGAGCCCGCGGAAGTACTCGAGCGAGGCTCGCGCGTCGCGCTCGTCGTACAGCGGCTCGTCCAGGTCGACGTCGATCCTGGGTGGCTGGGCGCGCAGCGCCGTCTCGGGATCCGGGGCGATGACGTATCCGGGGGAGTGCGTCTCCGACTCGGCCGGGAGCGCTGCGAACGACGCAAATGTGGTGGGAGCGACGACCGGATCCTCGGCTCCGCCCCGTTCCTGCGGGACCATCAGCGCAAGGTCGTAGCGGCGCCGTCCGAAGTGGCCGGGGTCGCGCCGCGGGGCCGCCGCGACCCGACGCTCCGGGATGGCCGGCGGGCGATCCGTCGGGTCGACGCTCGCCGGCTCCACGCTCGTCGGAACGTGATCCCCGGACGCGATGCTGCCGATCCCCTGGTCGAGCTCGCTTCTGACGTGGCCCTCGTGGGCCAGCTCGATGGCCGCGTCGTAGGCCGCCTGGTCGCGCAGATCCTCCTGGGCGGCGCGCTCGGGGTTACGCTTCTCCCAGCGCGCGCCCCGCTTGGCGAACTCCTGCTGGAGCTTGCCCGAGTCGAGGAGCACCAGGCCGGCCAGCTCGATCGTCCCCCTGGTCGCCCAGATCGGCCCGCGGAAGCCGTCCTTGACGATGTGGGGGATGAGTCCGCAGTGGTCGAGGTGGGCGTGGGTCAGCAGGATCGCGTCAAGCTCCGCGGGATCGTAGGCCAGCGGGATCCGGTTGCGGATCGACTCGTTGGGGCTGCCCTGGAACATGCCGCAATCGATGATCACCCGGGCCCGCTCTGTGGTCAGCAGAAATTGGGAGCCGGTCACGGTGGTGGCCGCCCCGAGGAACTGAAGGCGCATTGTCGGAGTTTGACAGGACCGCGAGGAAGTCATCCGAGCGCCCGCGGCATCTGCGCCGGGCTGGGCGGCGTCCGCGGTTCCAGCGAGTGGGTCGAGCGGGGGCCCGGAGCCGGCGGGTCTTAGCCGAACGGGACCGCCACGAGCGAATCCACCGCCACGGCCGCGAACAGCAGGGTGAGGTAGGTGATCGAATAGCGGTACAGCCGGATCGCGCCCGCCGTCGAGCCCTCCTCCGACGTGCCGACCCGCCACAGCCGGTAGGCCTGCCAGATGAAGATCGCGCCGAGGACCAGGGCCGAGGCCAGGTAGATCGGGCCCATCCGGGCGACCGCGAACAGGACCAACGAGATGGCCACGAGCAGGATCGTGTAGAGCGCGATCTGGCGGGTGGTCTCGGGAACGCCACGGACGACCGGCAGCATCGGCACCCGCGCCGCGGCGTAGTCCTTCCGGATGCGCAGGGACAGCGCCCAGAAGTGGGGTGGCGTCCAATAGAACACGATCGCGAACAAGATCACCGCCGGGAGGGCCACCGAGCCGGTCACAGCAGCCCAGCCGATAACGGGCGGAAGGGCACCGGCGGCGCCGCCGATGACGATGTTCTGGGTCGTCGTCCGCTTGAGCATGATCGTGTACACGAAGATGTAGAAGGCGATCGCGAGGAGGGTCAGGAACGCTGCCACCAGGTTGACGAACCAGGCCATCAAGACGAGCGAGATCGCCCCGAGCACGAGCCCGAACACGACCGCCCGCTCCGGCTCGACCTGGTGCGCCGGCAGCGGCCGACGCCGGGTCCGGACCATCAGCTCGTCGATGTCCCGGTCGAGGTAGCAGTTGATCGCGTTGGCGCTGCCCGCGGCGAGCGATCCGCCGACGAGCGTCCAGAGGGCGAGCCAGGTCCATTCGGCGAGCCCGAGGCCGGGCACGTCGCGGGCGGCCAGGACCATCGCGGGGACGGTCGTGACCAGGAGAAGCTCGATGATCCGCGGCTTGGTCAGCGCGATGTAGGCGCGGATCGCCTGGGCGCTCGTGGCGATGGCGTTCGGCTCGGCGGTACTCGACCCCGAACTGCCGGCCGTCCCAGGCTCGTCGCTCCGCACGCCCCGCCCCGGGGCAAGCCCGGATCCGAGGGGCGCGGACACTCGCGCGGCGTAGTAGGCCGTGATCGCCAGCGCGCAGGTCAGCGCCCAGACGACGGCGCCCAACGCGACGTGGAGGGTCTGGGTCCACTCGGCGAGCCTGGTCAGGACCTGCAGCCCGCCGACGATGGCCTGGGCCACGAAGGCGACGCCGGCGGCCACGGCCAGGCGGACCACGACCGGACGACGACGCTGGGTCCGAAGCGCAGCGACCACGATGGCCGCGACGATCAGCCCGACGACGATCGCGACCCAGCGGTGGAGGACATGGGTCGCCGTCAGCTCACTGAGCGGTGGCAGCAGCGTTCCGCCCATGAGTGGCCAGTCCGGGAAGACGAGGGCGGCGTCGGTGGCCGTTACCCGCGCTCCGAACAGGAGCAGAGCGTACGTCGCGGCCGCGCCGAGCGCCGCGAGCAGGGTGAACCGCTGGCTCGCGCCGCGCCCCCCGATGCGGGCCGGGTAGGCGGACCGGACCAGGATGAACACGAGCAGGCCCAGGAGCGCCTGTGAGGTGGCCAGGTGCGCCGTGACCGACTCGCCGGTGTTCCCGAGCAGGACGGTCTGGCGGCCGAGGTAGGCCTGGAAGCCGACCAGCAGGACGGCGCCGATGGTCGGCCACAAGAGCGATCGGCGATCGCGGTGGTCGACGAACGCAACGACCGCCTGGGCCAGGATGAGCAGCCCGAGGATGGCGGCGATCGTGCGATGAGACCATTCGATCCAGGCCTTCGGGTCGTCGAGGGCCGGCAGGAGCTGGCCATAGCAGAACGGCCAGTCGGGACAGCCCAGGCCGGAGTCGGTGGCGCGGACCACCACGCCCACCGTCACCAGCAGGAGGGTGCCCGCAACCGTCGTCGCAGCGAGCTTCTGGAAGCGGGTCACCGGCGCATTCTAGCGGTGGCGGCAGCGATAAGCGACGGCAGGTAGGATGCCCGGATGCGACGTCCTCCCAAGCTCCGACCGCTGATTTGGCTCGCCCTCCTGGGCGTCCTCCTGACGGCCTGCAATCCCTCCGGCGGGGCCAGCCCCACGAGCCTGCCGACGCCCAGTACCGCGACCTCGTCCGGGGCCGCCTCGGCGCCGTTCATCCCCCAGCTCGTGTCGTCGGACACGGTGGTCGGAGTCAACCGCTTCCTGTTCGGCATCGACGACCCCTCGGGCACGAGATCGATCGGCAAGCCCGACATCAAGGTCGAGGTCGGGTTCCAGGGCGACGGGCCGCCGGCCACCACGATCCAGCCGACCGCAGCGCGGTTCATCTGGGCGATCCCCGACGAGCGCGGCCTGTACGCGGTCGACGTCACCTTCCCCACCGCCGGCAACTGGACCGCGGTCTTCCGCGCATCGGGGCCCGCCCTTCCCGCGGCCAAGGTCAGCGTCCAGTTCGAGGTCAAGGAGAAGGGCTACTCGGTCGCGATCGGCGGCAAGGCGCCGTCGGTCAAGACCCCCACCGCAGCGACCCCGGCCGATGTCGCCAGGATCGCCACCGACATGACTCCGGATCCGCGCTTCTACACCACCTCGGTGGACAAGGCAGTGGCGGAGCACAAGCCCTTCGTCCTGGTCTTCGCCACCCCGGCGTTCTGCAAGACGCGGGTCTGCGGTCCGACGCTCGAGGGGATCAAGGCCGTGGCCAAGACCGAGCCCGGGATGCTCTTCATCAACGTCGAGCCATACAAGCTCCAGTACGCCGATGGCCGACTTCAGCCCGTCCTGGACGCGACGAACCAGCTCCAGGCGGTGGATGCCGTCCTCGCGTACGGGATCGTCTCGGAGCCGTGGGCGTTCGTGGTCGACGGCAAGGGCATCGTTCGCGGCTCATTCGAGGGGGTCGTCTCGCCAGAGGAGCTCAAGGCGGCGATCGCGGCGGTGCGCTAGGCCTCCTCGGACAGCGGGCTATGGAGCGTCCTCGATGCGGTAGACCACCAGGGCGCCCTTCTCCTGTCGGAAAGAGACCAGGACCGGCGTAGACGAGGCCATGTGCTCCTTCAGGTGCCCGGGCGGGAACTCGTCGCCATTCTCCAGGGTGCCCATCACGAACATCAGTTCCTGGCCTCCGGCCGAGGTCAGCTTGAAGCCGCGGACCTGGTCGAGGGCGACGGCATCGACCGAGGTGACGACGCCGGCCACCGGGGAGTTCGGGATCGTGGCGCTGGCCGATGCCCCAGGCATCTCCGATGTCGCAGGCGCGGGCGTGAAGCCCCCGGTCGGCGGGGTCACGGCCGCGCCGCTGCTGCACGCGACGGCGAGGGCCGCGATCGCCAGCACCGTGGCGAGGATCCGCGGCCGTCCGGCGAGGCTGCGGCTCCGGATCACGCCAGGCCCTCCTCGGCGCCGGCGCTGCCGGGGACGTCGATCGGGTCACCGGCCGTGCAGCGCGGGCAGGTCGTCGGGCCGGGCTCGAATGTCGGCAGATCGAGCACCCACAGGGCAGAGACCGGGTAGACGCGCCCGGTCGTCGGCGAGGTCAGCGTCGCGATCCCGCCCGAACGATCCACGAGGACGTGGCAGTCCACGATCTCGCCGCCGGCCGACTCAACCGCCGGGATCATGGCCAGGAGCGAGCCGCCGGTCGTCAGGATGTCGTCGACCAGGATCACTCGCTCCCCGGGCTCGATCGAAAAGCCGCGCCGGAACTCGCGCCGGACGATCCCGTCATCGGCGCGGATCCCCTCGGCGAAGATGGCGCGGGTCCCGAGCTGGCGGCCGGTCTCGAAGGCCAGGATCACCCCGCCGGTGGTCGGTCCGGCGACCAGCTCGACGGTGGCCACGCCTTCGGGATCGCGGTGGGCGGCTGCCCAGAAGCCGCACAGCTCGCTGGTCGCCGCCGTGTCCTGGAGGACCTGGAACTTCTCGAGGTACGCCTCCGAATGGCGACCGCTCTTCAGGAGGAAGTGACCGTCCCGGAGGGCCCCGGATCGCCGGAAGAGCTCCTCGGTCCGGCGAGCGATCTGCGCCCTGGCGACGTCGTCGAGGGCGGCACGGATGGTCGTCATGTCCGGCCACAGTCTAGCGGCGCGCGGCGTTTCGAAGTGGTGGGCCGGCCCGCCCTCACGGTCGGTACTCGACGCCTCTGGCGGATGGCGGTCCGGGCTTCCTGGGCAGTGCCGTCCCGACCAGCGGGGCGTAGGTCGCCAGGCCGCGTCGGCGGCATTCCGCCTCAAGACCGTCGACGAGGCGGACGGGGACGGTGGGGTCGGCGAAGAGGGCCGTCCCGACCTGGACTGCGACGGCACCGACGGCCAGGTAATCGAGCACGTCGGCCAGCTCCGAGATGCCGCCGATGGCGACGATCGGGAGGTCGACGACCTGGGCGATCTCGTACACGATCCGCAGCGCGACCGGCTTCATCGCCGGGCCCGACAGGCCACCGTAGATGTTGCCCAGCAGAGGACGTGTGCGATCGGCCCGGACGGCCATCCCCGACAGGGTGTTCACCGCGGTGATGGCATCGGCGCCCGCCCGGGCGATGGCCAGCGCGATCGGCCGGACGTCGGCCACGTTGGGCGACAGCTTGACCAGCAGCGGCAGATCGGTGGCGCGTCGTACGGCCGCGGTGACGGCCCCAGCGGCCTCCGCGTCGATCGCGAACTGGAGGCCACCCTTGCCGACGTTGGGGCAGCTGATGTTCAGCTCGATCCCGGCCACCCCGGGCACGCCGTCGAGCCGGCGTGCGACCTCGACGTAGTCGTCGACCGACTCGCCGGCCACGTTGACGATGACCGGTACCTGCCAGCCGACCCAGGTCGGGGCATAGCGCTCGATGACCGCGTCGACGCCGGGGTTCTGGAGGCCGATCGAGTTGAGCATCCCGGCCGGCGTCTCGGTCACTCGCGGGGTCACATTGCCGATCCGGGGCTTGAGCGTCGTGCCCTTGCAGCAGATCGCGCCGAGCCGTTCGATGTCGACGACATCGCCGTACTCGATCCCGTAGCCGAACGTCCCGGACGCCACCAGGATGGGGTTGGCCAACCGCAGCCCGGGCGCCAGCTCGACCGACAGATCCACGGCCGACGGTGGCGGCGCCGCTTCGGTCGCGGAGCTCACCAGCCGGCCTCCCAGTCGAGCTCCTCGGCGGCGAAGACCGGGCCCTCGCGGCAGACCCGCTGCGGCTGGCCGCTCGCGCTCATCACGACGCAGCCAAGACAGGCTCCCACTGCGCAACCCATGTTCTGTTCCATCGACACCTGCAGGAAGGCCTTGCGCCGGGCGGCCGGCGAGCCGACCGGATCCGCCCGACCGCCGCCCCGCTTGCGACCGAGCTTGGCCACGCCAAGGCGTTCCCGCCGGCCGGCGGCCAGACGGGCCAGCGCGGCCAGCATGGGCGCCGGTCCGCAGGCGAACGCTTGGTCCGCCCAGCCCTCGTATTCCTTGACGAGGTCGGTCACGTAGCCCCGCTGCCCGAGGGAGCCGTCGTCGGTCGTGACGACGTACTCGACCTCATCCGGCAGGAGGCTCGAGGGATAGACCTCGGTCGCGCTCGCGGCTCCGAACAGGAGGACCACCTGGCGGCCTTCGCGGATGGCCTCGTCGGCCAGCATGCGGACCCCGGCGATCCCCAGGCCGCCGGCGATCAGCAGCAGGTGCCGGCTCCGCGGGTCCACCTCGAACGGGCGGCCCAGCGGCCCGAGCATGTCGACCGTGTCGCCCGCCCGCAGGTGGGTGAACCAGTCGGTCCCCCGCCCGATCGCCCGGAAGTGGATCGTGACGATCCCGGTCGCCGGATCGATCGTGTTGAACGAGAAGGGCCGACGGAGGACGAGTCCGGAGAAGTCACCGGGTCGGACGTGGACGAACTGGCCCGCACGGGAGCCGCTGGCCAGCGATGGCGCGTGGTAGGCCTGGAGCCATTGCCGTGGAAGGATCTCGCGACTCTCGACGAGCTCCGCCGTGGCGAGGCGCATGCTCACGCGCGGTCGACGTCCTCGGTCTTCGGCTTGGCCGCGGCGTCCGCGGCGGCGGTGCCGTCGGTCTCTTCGTCCTCGTCGTCCTCGAGATCCGGATCGACGTCCGCCTCGTCGTCTGCGTCGTCGTCCTCGTCGTCGTCATCGTCAGCGTCGTCAACCGCGTCGGCCGCACCGCCCGCCGCGAACTCGGGGGCGACCGAGGGGAAGGACTCGGCGAGGGCGTCGGCCAGGTCGCCGAAGACGTCGGTGGGGTCGTAGAACTCGACGATCTCGTCGTGGCTGGTCAGGTTTCGCCACGATCCGGCGCCATCGTCGGGAACGACTTCCGCCCGGAACCCGCTGCCGGCCTTGAGGGTCAGCCGCTCGTCGTCGTCGTCGACCACCACCACGTCGCCGAGCTTGTGGCTCAGCCGTGTCGCGACGTCGGCGAAATCGTCGAGCAGGCGGGCTTCGGACTGCTGGCTGCGCTCCTGGAACGAGAGGGCCAGATCATACAGTCGGCGCGCCGCGGTCTCCTCGTCGGGCGGCTCGGCCGCCAGGTTCTCGCTCGCGGCCCACTGGTCGGCGGCCGCGGCATAGGCGACGGCGTCCGCGGCCGGGATATGAGCGACATCGAGGAGGTCCTCGGCCCCGGTCGGCTCGGGCGGCAGCCCGGCGGCTTCGCGGGCCGCCTCGGAGAACGAGGCGTAGAGGTCGGCCGGGTTGTACAGCTCGACGAGCTCGGCCGCCGTCTCGATGACCTCGGTCTCGCTGACCCACTCCCCGGTGGTGTCGTCGAGGTAACGGCTCCGGCTGCGGAAGGTGAGGTCCGGCGCGATCGACAGGAAGTCCGGGTCGTCGTCGATGAGGGTCATCCCGCCGAGCGCCGAGATGCGCTCGCCGTTCGCATCGAGGAAGCGCTTGAGCTGGTCGGTCGCGGTGACCAGGAAGTCGCTCCGCTCCAGGGCGGCGTCGGAGGCGAGGGCTCCCAGGAGCTCGCTGCGGCTGGCGTCCATCGATCGGCCTCCTACGGGTGGTATTCGAGGTCGGTGCCCATCCGCTCCCGGAGGAACATCGAGTGATGACGCTCGAAGATCCACTCACCGGCCCGGTGCCCGAGGGCGCGGGTGGGTTCGTCCTTCTCGAGCTTGTCGAGGGTGGCGTAGTCGGGCAGGTCGAGCAGGATGACATTGTCGAAGTCCCACCCGTGGGCCACGTTGTACCAGCCCAGGAACCGGATCCCGAACTTCTCCTCGTACTCCTTTACCTGCTTGGGAAAGATCGTGCGCATGAAGAACTTGAAGAATGGATCGCGGCCGCGGCGCACCGAGAAGTAGGTCGCGAGCACGGGCACGGGCGACGTTCCTCCTCCGACGGTGGCAAGACGGCCGCTATTGTCGCACGGGGCCCGAGCCGGGAGAGTCCGGGTCGACGGGTGGGTCGCCCTCGGCCGAAGCGTCGCCGCCCGCCTCGGCGGAGCCCTCGGCTGCGGCGTCCTCGAGCTGCCCGACGGTCGGGGACCTGCCCGCCATCGGCTGGCGGCGACCCCGCCGATCCGCCGAGATCAGCCGTAGCAGGAAGATGATCGTCTGGCCGCTCACCAGGAGCAGCACGATCGTGGCAAACAGGAAGACGACCGTCACCACCTCGGGCAGCCGCCCCACGCTCAACGGCGTGGCCACGATGAGGAGGACCAGGACCACGAGCTGGAACCGGAAGCAGCCCAACCCGGGTCCCCGCTCGGAATCGAGCGGCTGACCCTTGTACTGGACGGGGCCGGGGTTGATGGCGCCGGTCGGGCGGTGGGGCCGCGGGGTCTCGCTCGGTTCGGTCACGAGCGGCAACGATACGGGACCCGGGCGTCCGGCGCCGCTGGCGATGGCGCGCCACCCGACCCACTACCATCGGTTGATGCCCGCCCAGCGATCCCGGACCGAGAGCGAGCGACGCCCGACCGCGGCGTCGCGCTTCGGGTGGCATCCCGAGCCGGGGCTCATCGGCGTCGACGACGAGCGGGCCGCCCGGCCGGCCCTCGAAGCCCTGGGCGCGGCGGCCTGGGAGACCGCCCTCGACTACCTCTTCGGCGAGGCCCTGCGTCAGTCGACCGGTGGACCGACGGACTACGCCGATCTTCGCCGGACCTTCTACGGCCTGGCGTCCGACGGTCCCCGCGACGGTCCTGGCCCGGCACCGCACGGCCCGACGCCGTCAGCAGAGATCCTGGCCGAGTTCAGCGCCCGCCTCGCGCCGTACCAGCTCAACTCGTGGCATCCCCGCACCCTGAGTTACTTCACCCCGCCGCCGCTGACCATGTCGATCGTCGGGGAGCTCCTGGCGCAGATGACGAACCAGGGCGTCGACGTCTGGCACGCCGGCCCCAGCAGCGCCTTCGTCGAGGAGGAGGTCGGGCGCTGGCTGTGCGACCTGGTCGGTTACGGACCCGCGAGCTTCGGGATCCTGACCTCGGGCGGGGTCATGGCCAATCTCATGGCGATGACCGTCGCCCGTGACATCCACCTGCGCCACGTCCTAGGGCTCACCGAACCGCCGCGCGGTCATCAGCTCGACAGCGTGCGTGCCTACTCCTCCGAACAGACCCACTTCTCGATCGCCCGCGCGCTCGACGAGCTCGGCTTCCCGCCGGACACCCTCCACCTCGTCCCGGCCGACGACGACTTCCGGCTGCGTGGCGGGCCGGTCGCGAAGGCGATCGCCGCCGATCGCGCGGCGGGTCTCGTGCCGTGGGCGATCTCGACCGTCGCCGGCTCGACCAATACCGGCTCGATCGACCGCACCCAAGAGCTCGCCGAGGTCGCCGAGCAGGAGG
The DNA here is from genome assembly GCA_039931975.1 of Chloroflexota bacterium. Classification (GTDB taxonomy): domain Bacteria; phylum Chloroflexota; class Limnocylindria; order Limnocylindrales; family CSP1-4; genus Chersky-267. The sequence goes on from JBDTQW010000006.1 coordinate 30,393, forward strand.
GCCTGTGGCTGCACGTGGACGCGGCATATGGCGGCGGCGCCCTGCTGTCGCAGCGCGACCGGGCGCGCCTGCCCGGGCTCGATCGGGCCGACAGCATCACGATCGATCCGCACAAGTGGTTCTTCCAGGCCTACGACATCGGCGGACTGCTGGTCCGCCAGGGCGATCACCTCGTAGAGGTCTACCACCACAGTCCCGAGTACTACCGCGGCGGCGAGGCGCCCGGCGACGGGACCCCGGCCGACGAGATCGCAGCCGAGGGCGGCGACGCGCACGACGACGAGCCGCTCAACTACTACCAGCGCTCGCTCGAGGGAACCCGGCGCTGGCGCGCGCTCAAGCTGTGGATGAGCTGGAAGCACCTGGGTACCGTCGGACTCGGCCGCCTGGTCGAGGCGAACAACGACTTGGCCGGGTACCTGGCCCGGGCGTGTGCCTCCGCCGACGACTTCGAAGCGCTTCCCGCCGAGCCCGAGCTGTCGGTCGTGTGCTTCCGCCACCTCCTCGGCGGCGCTGCCGCGGCCACGCGGATGGCTCCCGCCGATCTCGACGCCCACCAGGACCGCATCCAGGCGGCGCTGGTCGCCTCCGGCGATGGCTGGGTCGGCACGACCCGGCTGCGCGGCGCGACCTGGCTCCGGGCGGGGATCGTGAACTACCTGGCGACCGAGACCGACATCGATCGGATCCTCGACGACCTGCGCCGCCTCGCCGACGGCCGACCGCTCGCCGACCGATGACCGAACCGGCACCGGCCCACCACCTGGCCCAGCTCAACATCGGCCGGACCGTGGCCCCGATCGACCATCCGCTGCTGGCCGACTTCGTCGCCAACCTCGATCCGGTGAACGCCCTCGGCGACAGCAGTCCCGGGTTCGTGTGGCGGCTCCAGGACGAGTTCGGCGCGGCGACCACGATCCGGGCGTTCGACGACCCGCTGATGATCGTCAACCTGACCGTCTGGGAGTCGATCGAGACGCTTCGCCAGTTCGCCTACCGCTCCGGCCACGTCGAGTTCCTTCGGCGCCGGCGCGAGTGGTTCGTCCCCCTGGAGAGGCCGAGCCTGGTCCTGTGGTGGGTGCCCGACGGCCATCGACCCACCATCGAAGAGGCGCGCGAGCGCCTGGACCGGCTGACGGCCGACGGCCCGACGCCCGCCGCGTTCACCCTCAAAGTCGCGTTCCCGCCAACCGACTGAGCACAGCCATGCCCGAGAACCCACTTGTCTACCTCGCCATTGCGGCGATCGTCCTCGGGTTCGGCGCCTGGGCGGGCTGGAACTTCGGCGGCCGACACAAGGAGGAGCCGGCCATCCTGCCCGACCGGGTCTGGCTGTGCGACAACTGCAAGTCGTTCAACGACCCCACCCACCTGACCTGCTATCGCTGCCATGCCCCGCGACGGGCCGACGCTCGGGAGGTCCAGCCCGACCCCGAGTTCCACATCGATCAACACCTTGGTCGCTCGAAGACCAGCGTCTCGTGGGGCGCCTCGAGCCCCTGGCTGGCCGCCGAGGAGCCACTCCGCGACGCGTGGCTGAGCGAGCGCGCCCGGGCGAGCGAGCAGGCCCTGGCGGATTCCGAGCCGGCACCCGCGTTCTGGTCCGACCCTGCCGAATCCGTCGATCCGGGCACCACCGACGACCCTGCCGCCGAGCCATCGTCATCCGACGACCTTCCCCTGGCGTCGTCCACCGAGGCGCCCGACTCCCCGAAATGAACCGCTGAGGGTCGACCGGCATCGATTGATCGAACCCGGTCGCCAAGGAGAGGTCGCACCGCTTGGACCGAGCCCTCGTCGAGCAGGCCCGCGGCGGTGACAGCGACGCATTCGAGGCGATCGTCCGCAGCCGGATCGATGCCGTGTACCGACTCAGCCTGGCGATCCTCGGCGACGAGGCCGACGCCCGCGACGCCACCCAGGAGACCTTCGTTGCCGCCTGGCGCCGGATCGCCTCGCTCCGCGACGCGAACTAGTTCGATGCGTGGCTCCAGCGGATCGCAATCAACGCCGCGCGGATGACCCTGCGCGGGCGCCGCCGTCGGTCAGTCCGCGAGATCCCGAGCGTCGACGTGCCGTTCGCGAATGCGGCCCGCGATCCTTCGCCGGATCCACCGTCCGACGGCCAGCGCCTCGGCGAGGCGATGCGCGCCCTCAACGTCGACCAGCGGACGATCCTCGCCCTTCATCACCTCGACGGCCGCCGGCTCGATGAGATCGCCGAGCTGCTCAAGATCCCGGTTGGGACCGTGAAATCCCGCCTGTTCACCGCGCGACGGGCGCTCGAAAGAGCCCTCGCGAGCAGGGCCGACCGATGACCCAGGAGCCCTGGGACGACGACCGCCTGGCAGCCGCGTTCGTCGATCGCTACGACCGCTCCGCTCCGTACGAGCTCACGGTGACCACCCTCGAGCGTGTCCGAACCGGCTCTCGACAGTCGCGTTGGTGGCCGGTCCTCGATCGTTCCGCACTCCGACGAACTGCGGCGGCGGCGGCCGTCGTCGCGATCCTGGCGGTGGTCGTCATGCCGAGAACGGAACCCGGCCCCGCCGCCAGCCCGCCAGCGCCGAGCCTCCCGAGCCCCGGACTGGCGACGCCGGTCACGACGACACCGGCGCCATCGACTTCGCCCGCCCCGGCCGTCGACGGGTTCGCGGAAGCTGTCGGTGGCCTTCCCGTTCGGTCGGTGGAGCAGGCGACCTTATTGTTCGCGGAGCCAGGCGTGGGTGACACGGAGGTGGCGGTCGCCGGGTGGTTCTCGTCCTGGTATGTCGCGCGGAGTTGCCCGTTTCGACGACAGCCGGTCTCCCCGATCGTGGCCTCCTGCCCATCCCTCAACGCATGGCTCAGTTCCACAGACAAACCGATCATCAACGCCTTCGGCAGACCGATCCTCGGGGAGCCGTCAACCATCGTCCTCGAAGCAAGATTCGTGGCGCCGGTCGAGCCGCCGGGAGAAGACCCAGGGAATGGTGGCTCCCGGCTAAGCCCAGTGCCGCGCCCGCTCATCCTGATCGGCCACATCCATGACGACCGTGCAGCCGGGTGCTCCGCCGAGCAAGTAGCCACGTGCGAGAGTGCGTTCGTTGTCGACGCGGTTGCTACTCCAGAGGGCGAGTTACCTGACCCATCCGTGTGGACGGATCGACAACATGGCCCCGTCAGACTCTCCCAGCCCGAAGCGACCCGGATCGCTCGAGATCGGATTGGCTCGACCGGCCAGGTCCTCGCTGTCGGGCTCGCGTACGGGTTCGCTCCAGCATTCGAAGCGACCGAATGTCGCTGTCCGGCGACGTGGTTCATTCGTGGCTACCGGACCGTGCCCACCGACACGACGGATCCCCGCGTGGCGGGGACGCCGGTCGCGGGCTGGCTCGCCATCGACGATGCCACGAGCGCGATCTCAGGCACCCTCGACGAGGGACTCCAGCGTGACCGGACGTCTGGCGAGCCCTAACGTCAGCTCGAGTGCGGGTCCAAGGCAAGCCCTTCGACGACCGTCATGTTTGGGAGGGCGTCCAGGATCGCCGGCGACGCGATGACCTTCCAGGATCGGCTGCCGCCGCCGAGGACGATCCGCTCGCGGGCCATCACCCGGGCGTCGACCAGGATCGGCAGGTCCGGAGGCAGGCCAAAGACCGTGACGCCGCCGATCGCCATCCCGGTCAGGTCCTGGGTCTCGTCATGGGCGGCGAACGACGCCTTGCGAGTCCCGAGCCGCTCGCGGACGGTCCGGTTCACATCGAGCCGAGTCGTCGCCAGGACGACGCACGCGGCGTAGACCGGCGGGTGCGCCTTGCCGATCACGACGATCGTATTCGCCGAGTCCTCCGGATCGAAGCCGTAGGCCGCGCAGAAGGCGGCCGTGTCGGCAAGGGCCGGATCGCACGGGAAGAGCTCGTAAGGCACGCCGAGGCCAACGACCTGGCGGTCGAGCCAGGCTCTTGGGTCCTCCCCGGCGATCAACCCGGGTCCTGGTAGGCGATCCGTCCCGCGGCGACGGTCAACAGCACCCGGCCGGCCAGCTCACGCCCGAGCAGCGGCGAATTCTTGCCCCGCGAGGCCAGCGCCCTCGCCTCGACCCGCCACGAGGCCGAACGGTCGAACACCACCAGGTCGGCCGGCGCGCCCTCCACCAGTCCCCTCGAGCCTGTCCAGCCCGACCCGCCGAGCACCGCAGCAGGCCCGCTGGTCAACGCCGCGATCGCCCTGGCCAGCGGCAACCGTCCGGCGTCGACGGCCGCCAGGACCAGTCCGAGGGCGGTCTCGATGCCCGAGATCCCGTTCGAGGCCAGGCCGAACTCGACCTCCTTGTCGACCCGGGTGTGCGGGGCATGATCGGTCGCGATCGCGTCGGCGGTCCTGTCGACGAGCGCAGCCAGGACCGAGGCAGCGTCCTCCGCGGCACGGAGCGGCGGATTGACCCGCAAGGCCGGGTCGTACGGCCCGGCAACCAGCACGCCGTCGGCCCAGGGGCTCCGCCCGCGGCCATCGTCGTCGAGCGCCTCCCAGGCCCAGCGCCGCGCCCCCGCGAGCCATTCGTCGCTGAGGGCCAGGTGGTGTGGCGTCACGTCGCAGGTGACCGGCAGACCGTGCGCCTTCGCCCGACGGACGAGATCCAGTGCCGCGCCAGTCGACAGGTGAGTCAAATGGAGCCGTGCCCGCGGCTGGTCCGCCAGGACGTCGGCCAGGACCGCAAGGTCGCGTGCGACGGCGGACGCCTCTGCCGCGACCGGCCAGCCCCGCAGTCCGAGCACCGTCGCGACCAGGCCGTCATTCGCCTCGGCGCCCTCACTCAGGACCTGGTCCTCGGGATGGTCCACGACCACCCGCCCCAGCATCCCCGCATAGACCAGCGCGCTGCGCAGGATCGCTGGCGAGCGTACCGGCGCCCCGTCGTCGCTGAAGCCGATCGCTCCGCCGTCGGCAAGCTCGCCGAGCGCCGCCAGGGTCTCGCCCGACCGACCAGCGCTCACGGCGCCATAGGCCAGGACCTCGACCGGGGATCCGGACCGGGCCGCTGCGTCGCGCACCCTGGTGAGGACGCTGGCCTCGTCGATAGCCGGCGACGTATTGGGCATCACGCAGACCGTCGTGAACCCGCCGTGGGCGGCGGCGGCGGAGCCCGAGGCGACCGTCTCGGCGTCCTCGAAGCCCGGCTCGCGGAAGTGGGCGTGGAGGTCCACGAACCCGGGCGTCACGATCACGCCCCCGGCGTCGATCCCATCAGCTGCGCCGCCCTCCAGCCAAACGACGCTCCGGACGATCCCATCCTCCACGACGATGTCGCCCGGGCCCTCGTGGCCAGCCGCTGGATCGACCAGCCACGCCCGGCTGATCTCCAGGTCGCCGATCGTCCGACCGACGTCCGATGGAGCCGTGGCACTGATCAGCGGACCGGCCGTCTCAGCCACCGCTTGCCTCGCGCGCCGTGCCCGCGGCGCCAGCAAGCAGATAGAGCAGAGCCATCCGCACGGCCACGCCGTTCGTGACCTGGTCGGTGATCACCGAGCGCGGGTCGACGGCGACCTCCGGGGAGATCTCGACCCCTTCGTTCATCGGTCCGGGGTGCATCACCAGCGCGTCGGGTCGGGCCAGGGCCAGCCGTTCGAGGGTCAATCCGAACCTGGCGGCGTACTCCCGGAGCGAGGGCAGCAGCCCGCCGCTCATCCGCTCCCGCTGGATCCGCAGAGCCATCACGACGTCGGCGTCCCGCAGCGCGGCGTCCAGATCGGCGGTCAGGTGGAACCGGCCGTGGCCGGGCACGACGGCCATCGCGGCGGCCCAGCGCTCGAACCCGCGCAGGAGGGTCGACGGGCCGCACAGCCACAGGTCGGCTCCGGCGGCAGTCAGCGACCAGATGTTGGAGCGGGCGACCCGCGAGTGGAGGACGTCGCCGAGGATGACCACCTTCCGTCCGCTGAGATCCGGCCCACCGGGCAGGTGCTCCCGGATGGTGTACAGGTCGAGCAGCGCCTGCGACGGGTGGGCGTGCCAGCCGTCGCCGCCGTTGAGGATCGATCCCCCGAAATGCTCGGCGGCGAGATACGGCGCGCCGGAGGTGGCATGGCGCATGACGATCATGTCGGCGCCAAGCGCCTCGACTGTCCGGATCGTGTCGACCAGTGACTCGCCCTTGGTCACCGATGACGATGCCGCGGTGATATTGACGACGTCGGCCGACAGGTTCTTGGCTGCGACCTCGAAGGACACCCTGGTCCGGGTCGAGGCCTCGTAGAACAGGATCGTCACCCCGGTGCCGCGCAGGGCGGGGACCTTGGCGATCGGTCGGGCCAGGATCTCGCGCATTGCATCGCTGGTGCGCATCACCAACTCGATCTCCGGCCACGACACCACGTCGAGGTCGAGCAGGTGGCGATGGCTCCAGCGGACCGGCGCGCCCGAGTCCTGCAACGGCACGACCGGGGAGAGGTCGATGCCCGTCCCGTCCGGCGCCGCCAGGCTCATCCGGCGACCGGCTCCGCGACTGCGCCGGCGACACGCTCGATGTCGACCCCGTCTTCGCCGTCGGTCTCGGCCAGGTGGACCCGGACGATCTCCTCCCGCGACGTTGGCACGTTCTTGCCGACGTGGTCGGCCCGGATCGGCAGCTCGCGATGTCCGCGATCGATGAGGACCGCGAGTCGGATCGCCTGCGGCCGCCCGAAGTCGACCAGGGCGTCCATCGCCGCGCGGATCGTCCGACCGGTGTAAAGCACATCGTCCACCAGGACGACAGTTGTCCCGTTCAGGTCGAACGGAAGGTCCGTGCCCTTGACCAGCGGCTGCTGGGCGACCAGCGACAGGTCGTCGCGGTAGAAGGTGATGTCCAGGGCACCGACCGGGAGAACCACCCCCTCGTGCTCGGCGATGGCGTCGGCGATCCGGTGGGCCAGGGGGACGCCGCGGCGCTGGATCCCGACGAGGGCCAGACCGGCCGTCCCGGCCTGCTTCTCGACGATCTCATGGGAGATCCGGACCGTCGCCCGGCGGATCTCGTCCGCCGTCATGATCTGGCGCCCGGTCACCGGGGCCCGCCGTCGACTCGCTGCACGCCCACTCCTTCCCGGTCTCCCGGACCGGTCCTTAAAGGGTCGGGCTGAGTCTACCGCAGGCGATTGAGCCGAGACCGCCCGGCGGAGGTGTGGCGGCTACGGGACGCCGTAGACGTAGACCTTCACGTTGGTCACGCCGGACCACGAGCCACAGCCGCAGATCTTGAAGAAGTCGGGCCTGTACAGGTCGATGATCCGGTTGGTCCCGGCAACCGGTCCGTAATCCGTGATCACCCGCTCGAGACAGCCGCCGGCGCCACACACCCGGATGACCGTGCCTCGCGGCAGACGCATCGCGGTCGTCCCGTTGTCATAGAAGGTGGCCTTGCCGGTGAGGGTGTACTTGGCCTTCTTGTAGACCTTCGCCGCACCCGGGTCGGGCTGACTGACGTCGCGGTTCAGGACGGCCACCTCGGCGACCGAGCCTTCACCGGGCTCGCTGAATACCGCATCGGCCGCAAGGCGGCCGGCGGAGTCGTAGGCAGGGTCGAACCGGGGGATCGAGGCCGTCGATCTGGCGTTCGCGCTGCTCTTGAGTGCCTGGAACGCCACTGCGGGTACCGGTTCGTACGGAGCCGGCGTCCGGGACCCGGCAAATCCGGGAGCGGCGACCAGTGCGAGGGCGGTGGTGAGCACCACGCCCGCGACGATGGTCTTGGGGCGCACAAGGCGGCAACCTTAGCCCATCCCGCCAAACCTTGCCACAACAAAATGGGGCCTAACCGCACCGAATGGCACCAGAATCGATACCACGTGGAGGAGTGGCGGCCCGATCCGGTGGTGGTCGCGGCCTCAGTGGACGACGATGATGTCTTCCTGGGAATGCGCGGGATCGCTCCGGACTCGACCGGCGTCGGGGCCCTTCCAGGCCAGGACCAGCAGGCGGCTCCCTTCGCCATCCTGACCGGGTGGCGTGGCCCAGGCGATTCGGCCGTCGCCGATGGCGAAACCGGGCAGGGCGGGTGCATCGCGCAGGACCGGCTTGTGGTCCGGGTCGATCCGACCGGTCGTCCGATTGATCGCGAGCAAGGTCAGCCGTCCCAATCCGGGGCTGAGCGGATCAGCGACCCACGCACCGAGGTAACGACCGGACGGATCCCAGCGGACCTCCCAGTCGTGTACCGGCGCAGCGCTCTCGGGCAGGAGTGGCCGCGGGTCGGCGGTTGCGCTCGAGTCGCGGCCCACCGAGTCCCACCGGTCGAGCACCAGCCGCCCATCGGCCGGGATCCAGGTCCTGGCCACCGGATCGAAGACGAGGCTGCCGGTCCAGTAGACCACCCAGCGCCCGCTCGGGTCGACCACCGGACGCCATGCCGCAAACCCGTCCAGGTCGTGCTCCCTGCCCGACGACGGGTCGAGCAGGAACGAGACGGGCTGTGCCGTTGCGGCCCCGGCATCCGGGCTGGACGGCGCGTCCGGAACGTTGACTTGATCCGCCCGGCTGGCCAGGATCTGCCCGTCGACCCAGGCCGAGAAGACCGAGCCATGATCGGAGGTGACTGCCCGAGCCTTCTGATCGCCGGTGTGCCACACGTAGACGTCGGGTCCGTCGGAGCCCTGGGCCGGCCGGGCGGAGAAGGCCAGCCACTTGCCATTGGACGAATACGCCGCGTCGCCCCCGACCACGACCACGTCATCGATGATCGCCAGAACCCAGGCTGTCGCGGTCGGGCTCGGCGTCGGCTGGCTGGACGGGCTCGGCTCTGCGCTCGCAGTGGGTTGGACCGAGGTTGCCGCGGGGGACTCAGTGGGCTCGCTCGATGCGCTCGGCTCCGCCGACGCACTGGGGTCGGGCGTGGCCGGGGTGGCAGGCGCCAGTGACGTGGCCGTCGGCTTCGAAGACGGGGACTCGGTCGGCGTGGGGCTGGAACGCGCGATCGGGACCACGAAGATCGAGCCGCCGGTGCTCGAAGCGCTCGATTCGACCACGGCTGCCTGCTCGGCCTGCGGATCGAGCACCACCGATCCGGGTTTGCTCGAAAAGGACAGCACCCGCTTCGCGCCGGCGTCGATCGAGGCGCAGTCGGAGGACGGCGCGGCGTCCTGGGGGCAGACCGAGGCCACGTTGGCGATGTTCATGGTGTAGGGACCGTCGGCCGTGTGGGTGATCCAGGCGACATCGCCGGGCGGCACGGCCAGCGGCGTGGCGCCGGCGATAGGGCTGGAACCAGGGCCGCGCGAAGGTCCTGGCGTGGCCAGTCCAACCCCTGGGCCGCCGGCGGGCAGCAGCGAGCGGCCGATCAGCAGCCCCACGATGAGCACCGCAAGGACTCCCCCCACGGCAGGCCACTGGACCCGTCGACCGGCCGGGCCGGTTCTGACCCTGCGCCGGGTCGCCCGTTCTCGCTCGAGTGCCACCGATGTCCGCGCCCACAAGTCTCGCGGTGGCTCGGGCCGCGGCAGCGTGCGCAGCAGCGCCCGATCCTCGACGTAGGCCCGAGCGATCGCTCGACAGGCGTCGCAATCCGCGAGGTGGCGGGTCAGCCAGGCGGCGTCCGCCGGAAACAGCTCGGCGTCGAGCTGGTCCGAGGCGAGCTGACGGGCTCGCTCGTGCGGGGACTGGGGGTCGTTGTGGCGGCGATCGCTCATCGGGCGGAGCCGGACCGGCCGACCGGTGGAAAGCGCCGAGCCGCAGGGGTCGCGTCGGCCTCGGCGTCCGCAGCGGCCTCGATCTCCCGCTCGGCGGCGAGCGCCTGGCGGAGGCTCTCCCGGGCGCGGGTCAGGAGGGCGCGGGCGGCGACATGGCTGACCCCCAACGCGGCGGCGAGCTCGAGACCCGTTAGGTCGTGAAGCTCGGCCAGGAGGAGTGCCGCCCGCTGTCGCTCGGGGATCTTGTCGAGCGCCCGCTGCAGCGGAGCCGACAGCCGGGCCTCCATCGCAAGGTGCTCCGCCGAGGGTGCGGATCCGTGCGATTCACCGGTCCACGGCAGGAACCGAACGATCTTTCGACGCCGGAACTCGTCGAGCGCCACGCGGTGGGCGATCTGATACAGCCAGGCCCTGGCGTGGGTCGGATCCGCCAGGGATGCGTAGTTGCGATACGCCTTGACGAACGCGTCCTGGGTCATGTCGGCGGCCATCTCCGGATCGCGGACCATCCGGTACAGGTAGGCGTAGATCTCGCCCTGGTGACGAGCGAACAGCTCCTCGATGAACGCGTCGGCGGCCGTGCGGGCCGGCGAGTCGGTCACCAGGCGGTCCGGGGCAAGGGCAAGCTGGCCGGTTGGTTGCACGGCCGAGAGACGAGGGCCATCGCTCGCATGTGACGCTGCACCATCAGGCCGTCTCGATCGCGCCGAGCGTGGTCCGCTGGAGCTCCTCGACCGCCTCCTCGGGCGAGACGGGGTTGACTGGCAGTCCGGTTCCCAGCTCGAGGCCCGCGATCTCCCGCAGCCGAGGGTGGATCTCCCAGTGCCAGTGGTACGTCGCGTCGATCCGCTCGCCGACCGGTGACGTGTGAAGGACGAGGTTATGAGGCGGACCGTCCAACCCGGCCAGCCGGCCCAGGACCTGACGTAGCGCCTCCGCGGTGGCCTCGACGTCGCCGTCGCCGGCTTCGCCGAAGTCTGCTGCGTGGCGACGGGGCACCACCCACACCTCGAACGGGGAGCGAGAGGCGAACGGGGCGAAGGCCACGGTCGAGGCGTCCTCCCAGACCAGCCGGTCCTTCAAGCGGGGCTCGTCCCGGACCAGGCGGCAGAACGGGCACTCCCCCTCACGGATGACGAACCTCGCCGCGCCCCCGATCTCCTCCGCGACCCGATGGGGGACCTGGGGCAGGTCGTACAGGTCGAGGCACAGGTGATTGGTCCGGGCGCCGGCCTGGGCGCCCCAGTTTTGGACGACCTGGACGTAGGCGACCTGGCCCGCCTCGGTCGCCGACGCGACGGCGTCGCGGCAGGCGCGCAGCATCTGGGCGGCGACGGCCACACCCACGGCCTGGAGGGGCCTGTGCTCGCGTGGCGGAGCGACGACAGTCCGCCAGCTGCCCGACGAGCGTGCCTGCTCGAGGGCGACCTGAGCGAGGTCCTCGTCGAGACGACGAGACTCCTCCTCGGTCCCCACGACGTGGAACGCGAAGTCCTTCAGGATCCGCACCCGAACGCCGTCCCCGGACGGCGCGCGGCAGTTCTGGCAGTCGCCGCCGTCGTCGACCGGTCCGGCGGCCAGGCGGAAGCGATCGCGGTGGAAGGCGCGGTCGACGACGGTGGCCACCCACCAGCCGGTGATCGGGTCCTTGCGCAGCTCGAACAGGCCGGCGGCCATCCGGTCAGCCGGCCTCGGTCAGCCGGGCGACGAGCGCCGCCGCGAACGCGATGCCGGCGGCGTGGACGCCGTCGGTCGAGGGAGGCTCCGCGGGGCGTCCGAGCTCGCGGGCGATGGACGTGGACTCGACGTCGGGCATGCCGCACGGGTCGATGAGCGCGAAGTCCGCGAGGTCGACCGTGACGTTGAGGGCGATCCCGTGGTAGCTGACGCCCCGCTCGATGCGCAGGCCGAGCGCCCCGATCTTGCGCGGCCGCTCGCCGGCGGGATCGACCCAGCAGCCGGGATGACCCTCGCGTCGGTCGGCCGCGACGCCGAGCTCGCGGCAGGTGTCGATCATCGCGTCCTCCAGGGCGCGCACGAACGGCCGGAGCAGGATGCCGCGCGGGCCAAGGGCCACGATCGGATAGGCCACCAGCTGACCGGGGCCGTGATAGGTCACCTCTCCGCCGCGCTCGACCCGGATCACCTCGATCCCGCGCGCGGCGAGCTCGCTCGGGGTTGCCCGGACGTGCGCTTCGTCCGCCCGGCGGCCGAGGGTCAGGACCGTCGGATGCTCGAGAAGGAGGATGGTGTCGGGGATCCGGTCGGCGACTCGCTGGTCGACGAGGCGTTTCTGGAGCGTCAAGGCCTCCCGGTAGCCGATCCGACCGAGCCAGCGCACCTCGCATGCGTCCGACCCGGGCGCCTGTCGAGCGATAGACCGAGCGTCAGACGTGGCCCGGGCCGCCGAGTCGGACGAGATGCTGACCACGCCCGAACGATAGCAGGGGGACGTCGCCGGACCTGCGGCGGGCCCCTGGGTCAGGGTTCGAGGAAGTAGTCGTTGATGTACTTCTCGCCTTCGTCGGAGAAGAACGTGACGATGTCCTCGAGCTCTGGGTGGCTGTCGCGGTAGGCCCGGGCGGCCACCAGGTTGGCGCCAGAGCTCGGGCCGACGAACAGGCCGTGCTCGCGGGCGAGCCGGCGCATCTCGGAGATGCACGATTCGCTGTCCACGGAGACCAGGTCGTCGACCAGGTCCCGGTGGCGGGCGAAGATGCCCGGGATGAAGCCGTCGCTGATGCCCTCGATCAGGTGCCTGCCCACCTCGCCGCACATGAGGGTGCACGACTCGTTCGGCTCGACTCCGATGATCCGGACCGCCGGGTTCACCGCCCGCAGCGCCTGGCCGACGCCGACCAACGTGCCACCCGTCCCGACCCCGGCGAGGAGCGCATCCGGGATGACCCCGTCGGGTAACTGGTCCAGGATCTCCTGGCCGAGCCACTCGCGGTTCTCGTCGACGTTCCAGTCCGAGTCGAATTGCTGCGGCGCGAAATGGCCGGGCTGGGCGCCGAGCTCACGCGCCTGGGCCAGAGCGTCGTTGACGTGAAAGTCGCCGACGGTGACCACCTCCGCCCCTAAGGCCCGCGAGATGGCGACGCGCTCGGGGCTCATCCCGTTGGGCATGACCACCAGCATCCGGTAGCCCTTGACCGCGGCGACCATGCTCATCGCGTTGCCCGTGTTGCCGCTGCTGGCCTCGACGATGGTGTCGCCGGGGTGGAGCAGGCCGTCGCGCTCGGCGCGTTCGATCATGTGCTTCGCGATGCGGGCCTTGATCGACCCGGATGGGTTGAGGAACTCGAGCTTGACCCAGATGTCGTCGACCCGGATGAGCGGGGTGTCACCGATCGCATCGAGGATCGTCGCCGTGCGGGGGTCCGCGACGGTCATCGCCGGAGCCTCGTCATCTCGGGGTCGAACAGCGGCTCCGCGGCGACCCGGGCGGGGACGCGGGCGCCGAAGGATTCGATCTCGACGCGCCGGCCGGGAACAGCGGCAGCGGCCGGCAGCCAGGCGTAGGCGATGCTGGCGCCCACCGAGTAGCCAAAGGCGGCGCTGGTGACGTAGCCGGCTGGCGCACCATCGGCGAACACGGGCTCCTTGCCCATCGCCACCGTCGCCGGATCGTCGATCGTCAGGCACGTCAGCTTGCGGGCGGCGGTCGCCTCGCTCCGACCGGCGATCGCGGCGCGCCCGATGAACTCGCCCTTGCCCGGGCGGACGGCGAAGCCCAGGCCGGCCTCGTAGGGATCGTGTTCGGTGGTCATATCAGTCCCCCACGAGCGGTAGCCCTTCTCGAGCCGGAGGCTGCCGAAGGCGCTTCGACCGGCGGCGATGACGCCCAGCGGCTCGCCCGCCTGCCACAGGGTGTCCCAGAGCTTGAGGCCCATGTCCGCGCTCGCGTACAGCTCCCAGCCGAGCTCGCCCACGTAGGACAACCGCAGAGCGGTGACCGGCACCATCCCGAGATAGGCCCGCCTGGCCCGGAAGTAGCCGAACCCGGTGTTGGAGAAGTCGGACCCAGTCAGCGGCTGGACGAGGTCGCGGGCACGCGGACCCCACACCCCGATGCAGCAGGTCCCGGCGGTGATGTCGGTGACCTGGACCGAGCCGTCCGCGGGCAGGTGACGCTCGAACCAGTCGAGGTCGAGGTTGCCGTTGGCCCCGACCTGGAACTCGTCGAGGCCGAGACGGGCGATGGTCAGGTCGCTGCGGATCCCGCCGTCCTCGCCGAGCAGGAGGGTATAGACCACAGCGCCGACCTTCCGGTCGAGCTCGTTCGTGGTAAGTCCCTGGAGGAAGGCGAGGGCGCCGGGTCCCGTGACCGCGATCCGCTTGAGCGAGCTCATGTCGTAGAGGGCCACCCGGTCGCGTGTCGCCAGGGCCTCGGCACCGGCGATCGGCGACCAGTAGCGAGCTGCCCAGGCGCTCCGCCCGGGGACCTCGTAGCGGTCGAGCAGATCGGCGTTGGCCCCGAACCAGTGGGGCCGTTCCCAACCGTTGCCCTCCAGGAACTCCGCTCCGAGGGCCTCCTCGCGGACATGGAACGGGCTGGTCCGCAATGGCCGGGGAGCCTCCATGGGCTGAAGCGGGTGGATGACGTCATAGACCTCGATGAAGTTCTGCCGGCCGCGCGCCTCGACGTAGGCCGGCGCGAGCATGTGCGGCTCGAACCGGTTGACGTCGGCCTCGTGGATGTCGCTCCGGGGCTGGCCGTCGACCAGCCACTCGGCCATCGCCCGGGCGACGCCGGCCGAGTGGGTGACCCAGACCGCCTCGGCTACCCAGAAGCCGCTCACCTCGCGAGATTCGCCCATCAGGGGCATCCCGTCTGGGGTGAACGAGAAGATCCCGTTGATCCCCTCCTGGATGGTGGTCCCGTCGAGGCTGGGCATGAGCTCGCTGGCCCAGGCCCAGCTCTCGGCGAAGTCGTCGGGGGTGAACTCGAGGACCGAGGGCATGACCGGGGCCTCAGCGGGCGACAGGATGGACCAGGGGTCGACGGGCATCGGCCGATGACCGTAGGCGCCGATCCCCATCCGGTCGACGTGCTCCCGGAAGTAGAGGTCGCGATCCTGGTGGCGGAGGATCGGCCGGATGTCCTCGAGGACGGCCGGTGCCGCGATCGGTGACAGCGCGGCGACCGGCCCCGTCTTGGCGTACTGGTGGGCCAGGGGCAGCAGCGGCGTGGCCATCCCGACCATGGCCCCGATCCTCGGGCCCCAGATGCCCGCGCACGAGACCACGATGTCGGCGGGGAACTGACCCTGGTCGGTGATGACGGCGCGGACGCGGCCGCCCTCGGAGCGGATGCCGGTGACGGCGTGCCCGCCGAGGAAGCGGGCGCCGCGCTCGATCGCCCGGCGAGCCATCGCCTCGGCCGCGCGGACGGACTTGGCCAGGCCGTCGGTCGGGACGAAGTAGCCGCCGAGGATCCGCTCCCGGTCGATGAGCGGGGAGAGCTTGACGACCTCCGCCGGGTCGAGCAATCGCCCTTCCAGACCCCACGACGTGGCCCAGCCATGACGCCGCGACAGGTCGGCCAGGCGCTCGGGGGTGGACGCCACCTCGAGCCCACCGACCTGGCGGAAGCACCACTGCCCGTCGAGGGTCAGACCGCTCAACTTCTCGACGGTGTAGCGGGCGAACTCGGTCATGGTCTTCGACCCGTTCGTCTGGAAGACGAGACCGGGCGCATGCGACGACGACCCGCCGGCGGCATACAGCGGACCCTGCTCCAGGACCGTGACGTCGGTGACCCCCCGTTCGGCCAGCTCGTCAGCCAGCGAGCAGCCGACGATCCCGGCTCCGACGATGACGACCTTCGGGACCGACGCCATCCGCCTGCACCTCCGCGCGCTGGTCGCCGACGCGCCGCGCCGGTCGGGAACGGTACCGCCCGGCCGTTGCGGACCGGGCGGGTACCGAGTCGGTTTCGGGCTCAGGCCCAGGCTACTTGGGGAGCCAGGCCTTCCACTTGTCGGGGTTGGCGTCGAGCCACTTCTTGGCCGCGTCCGCGTCGGACATGCTGTCGCCGGTGATCGAGGCCGCCACCGAGTTCTGGTCCTCGTTGGTCCAGGTGAAGTTCTGGATCACGTCGTAGGCCGGACTGCCGCTGGTGGCGAACTTCGTGGACACGATCTTGTTGAGGTGGTACGGCGGATAGTCGCAGGCCACCTTCTTGGGGTCGGCATCGCAACCGACGGTGTACGGCGGCAGCGGGATATGGACCAGCGCGACCTTGGCGCTGAACCAGTTGGGTTCGTAGTAGTAGGCCAGGATCGGCTTGCCCTGGTCGGACGCCGTCTGGATGGCCTTGTTCGAGGCCGCCTCGGAGCCCGAGTAGATGACCTTGAAGTCGAGGCCGAGGTTGGTGACCAATGCCTCGTCGTTGGTGACGTATGACGGGTCACCATCGAGGAGCTGGCCCTTGTCGCCCGACTCGGACGTCTTGAGTTCGGCCGCGTATTTGTTCAGGACCTTGGGATCCTTGTCCGCGGTCAGGATGTCGGGATGCGCATCGGCGAAGGCCTTCGTGGTGAACCAGCCGATGATCCCCTCGTTGCCGGTCGGGCCCGCGTCCTGGGCGACCTTCTTCTCCGTGATGTAGCTCTTGACCAGGGAGTCATGACCCCAGTTCTCGAGGATCGCGTCAACGTCGCCCGTCTCGAAGCCCTGCCAGGAGATCTCCTCCTTGAGATCCTTCTTCTCGATCGTGCAGCCGAGCTCGTGCTCGAGGACGTAGGCAACGACGGCGAAGTTCGCCTCATAGCCGACCCACGGGTTGACCGCCAGCTTGACGGTGCCACACGGGGCGGTGCTCGTTGCGGCGCCACTACTCGCAGCCGGGGTACTCGCCACGCCGGTGCTCGCGGTCGGGGTACTCGCCCCGGACCCCGTACAGGCCGACAGGACGAGGATGAACGTCGCGGCGATCACCCCGAGTCGCACGGACGTACTGCCCTTCAGACTCACTGCTGCTCCTTCCTGGTTCGACCGCCACATCCTCCGCGGCCGTCCACTCCTCCATCGCGTGCGGCCGACCGACGGGTGCCGGACGGTCCGCCTGGGGTTCAGGCTTGGGACATCCTACTCACTTCGGGCCCGCGGGCCTTGTCCGGGCGAAGGCGCGCGCCGGCACCCCGAACATAGTCAACAGGCCGAATGGACGATCCCCGAGCGAGGCGCGCTCCTGTGCACCGGCCCCCTGGGTCAACCGGTCGAGAAGGATCCCGAGGAGGACGATCGAGATCGCCGCGGCCATGCCCTTGCCGAAGTCCTCGCGCTGGGAGAACCCGGCGACGACGTCGTAGCCCAGCGCGCCGGCGCCGACCAGTCCGGCGACGACGACCATCGCCAGCACGAGAACGATGCCCTGGTTGGTCGCCACGAGCAGCGACCGGCGGGCCATCGGCAGCTGGACCTTGAGGATCATCTGGGCCCGACTGGAGCCGGCGGCGGTGGCCGCCTCGATAGCGGCCGGCGAGACGCCGCGAACGCCGTCTTCGACCAGCCGGGTGACGGCCGGAGTGGCGTAGATGACCGCGGCGAGGATTCCCGTGAACCGGGTCGGTCCGAACAGAGCGACGGCCGGCAGGAGGTACACGAACGAAGGCATCGTCTGGGCCGCATCGTTGATCGGGCGCAGGATCTGGGCGAAGCGGTTGCTCCGCGCGGACGTGACGCCGAGGGCCACGCCGATGACCATCGTGATCGCCACGGCCACGATGACCAGGGCCAGGGTCGCCATGGTGTCCTCCCAGAGAGCGAGCCCGACGACAGCCAGGAGGGCGACCCCGACGACCAGCGCCGCTCGCCGGCCACTCACGACGAGCGTCATGCCGACGGCCACCACCAGCACCAACCACCATGGCGACGACTTGAGCACCGTCTCGAGCGGGCCGAGCAGGTACTGGCTCACGACGTTCTTGATCGCGTCGGTGACCGGATACAGGTTCTTCTCGATCCAGGCCACGACCTGGTTGACAGTGGGAGCGATCCGGAACCGCCAGTCCCCCGGGAACGCCTTCCCGAGCGGCAGGATGGCTCCGACCACCACTGCGACTCCGGCCGCGACCAGGGCGCCAAGCAGGATCGCCCGGCGGCGCGCATCACGGCCGACATCGGCGGCTTGCTTGCGGTGGTCGGTCCTTGTGCTCGCGCTGGCGGTGATTCGATCGAGGACAGTCGCGAGCAGCACGATCGCGAGGCCGGCCTCGAAGGCGGCCCCGACGTTGAGCTTCTGCAGCGCGTTGATGATCGACTGGCCCAGGCCCGGAGCGTCGATGAGCGCAGTGATCACGATCATCGAGAGGGCCATCATGATCGTCTGGTTGACCGCCAGGCCGATCGTGCTGCGGGCGATCGGCACCTGGACCTTGCTCAGCACCTGCCAGCGGGTCGAGCCCATCGACTCGGCTGCCTCAACGGTGTCATGGGCAACGCCGCGGATCCCAAGCGAGGTGATCCGGATCGCCGGCGGGATCGCGTAGATCAGCGTGGCGATGACGGCGGCCGGGCTGCCGATCAGGAAGAAGAGGGTGAGCGGCGCCAGGTAGGCGAAGGTGGGCATGATCTGCATCACGTCGAGGATCGGCGACACGATCCGCAGGAACCGGTCACTGCGGCCGGCCAGGATCCCCAGGGGGATGCCGATCGCCAGCGACAGGACCACTGCGGCGAGCGTGAGGGCCAGGGTCTCGATCGTCGGTTCCCAGAGTCCGAGCAGGCCGAATGCAAGGAAACTCAGAACGACCACCACGGACGTCCGCCAGCTGACCAAGACAAAACCCAATGCACCCGCGATCGTCGTCAGCCCGATCCAGCTCACGGCTTCGAGGATGAACGTGAACACGTCGACCAGCACGCCGATGGCCTGGCGGATCGGGCTGAACACGTAGACGAAGGCCGGACTGGTCAGGCGGTTCGCGTCGATCGAGTCGCGGATGCCGTTGATCGTGGTGAAGATCGGCGCATCGGAGTCGTGGGGGAGCGTCGCCTGGCCCTTGAACATCACGTACAGCACCGCCCCGACGGCCAACAGGAGCGCCAGCTGGACGCCCTTCGACGGCGGCACGACGACCCGCGGCAGGGGTACGGCCGTGGCGGTCACCCGGTCGCCTCCGGTCCGGCGATCGCGGTCAGGATCTGGACCCGGTCAACGACACCCAGGAGCCGTTCCCCGTCCATGACCCGGATCGGCTTGTCGCTCGCGGCGGCGACATGGACGGCATCGCGGATGATCGTGTCGGCCGGGAACCGCGGGCCGTCGGCGGGATCGTCGGGGCCCAGGTCGCGCATGACCCAGCGCAATGTCAGCACGTGCGACTTGGGGACGTCGCGCACGAAGTCGGCCACGTAGTCGTCCGCCGGCGCACCGACGAGATCCTCGGGCCGCCCGGCCTGGACGATCTCGCCGTTGCGCATGATGACGATGTGATCGCCCAGCTTGAGCGCCTCACTCAGGTCATGGGTGATGAAGATCATCGTCTTGCCGACCTCGTGGTGGAGGCGGATGACCTCGTTCTGCATGTCCCGGCGGATGAGCGGGTCGAGCGCGCTGAACGGCTCGTCGAAGAGCATGACCTCGGGATCGACCGCCAGCGCCCGGGCCAAGCCGACGCGTTGCTGCTGACCGCCTGACAGCTGGTCGGGGTAGCGGGCGTCGTAGCCGGCAAGGCCGACCAGCTGGAGCATCTCGCGAGCACGAGCGTGCCGCTCCTTCTTGCCAACGCCCCGGATCTCGAGGCCATAGGCGACGTTGTCGATCACCTTCCGATGGGGCAGGAGCCCGAAGTGCTGGAAGACCATCGCGAAGCGTCGCCGACGGAGCTCCCGGAGCCGCTGGGCATCGGCCCGCCGGATGTCCTCGCCGTCGAGGAGCACGTCGCCGGCCGTCGGCTCGATGAGCCGAGTCAGACAGCGGACCAGGGTGGACTTGCCGCTTCCGGACAGGCCCATGACCACGAAGACCTCACCGGGGTGGACGTCGAACGACACGTCGCGAACGGCCACGTTGGCCCCCGTCTTGCGCCGGATCTCGTCGCTGTCCAGGGCGGCGTCCTTCGTGCCCAGGATCTTGTGCTCGGCTGGACCGAAGATCTTCCACAGGCCGCGCACGGCGATCGTCGGCTGGCGGCCGTCAGCGCCCCGTCCCGCGCTGCCCGGTCGGGAGGTGGTGGTCGCGATCGGCTCCGGGGTCGCCTCGGTCGTCATGGGCGTTGCGTCCTCTCAGCCCGCGAACCAGCCCCCGGGTTTGGGGTCGGTGTTCTGCCAGATGTGCTTGGCCTCACGGTACTCGTCCAGACCGCTCGGGCCAA
>JBDTQW010000007.1:0-49829 GCA_039931975.1 Chloroflexota bacterium
TGGTGGATCCGACGGCCACGACCACGTCCCGGCCGGCCAGCTCGTGGACCTCGTCATCGTGGCGGACCTCGACTCGACCGCGGCCCGCGATCCGGCCACTCCCGCGGATCGTCATTGCGCCGGCCTTTTCGAGCGCGCTGACATGGGTCGAGTCGTCCGGCTCGTCCGCCTCGGGCGACCGGTTGATCATGAAATCGCGGTGGGCCGAGGCGCGCGGCCAGTCGTAGGCCGCCTGGTTCGCCGCGTGGCGGGCCGCCGAGTAGAGCAATGCCTTTGACGGGAGGCAGCCGATGAACGGGCAGCTCCCGCCGAACCAGCGCCGGTCGATGATGGCGACCGTCGCTCCTAGCTCGCGGGCCTTGTGCGCCGCCGCCTCGCCGGCAGGTCCGGCGCCGATGATCACGAAGTCGAAGGTGTCCATGGGTCCCCTGCGCTCGGTCGTGGTGTAGGGCGAAGGTAGACCCTCCAGCATGGCTGTGCGACACGAATACGCCGGCGAGCGCCCCGACGATCCCGGCCCGGACCCGACCCCGGGCCTCTCAGGACCTCCGCGGCGCCTTCACACCCGGTCCACAACCCGGCGCCAGGATCGAATACATACAACGCGGCCCGCCCGGGCCGCACCTCGAAGGAGATCAAGATGCGAAGCATCATCGGACCGATCCTGGGGATCCTCGGGATCATCGCCGTCCTCGGCCTCGTGGCCGGGCTGGCCTATTCCGCGGGGCTCGGCGCGGCCGGGGTCGTGGTGGCACCCGGCGGCGCGACAGCGGTCGCCCCGGTCGCCGGCTACGGCGGGTACGGAGTTCCGTGGTTCGGCTTCGGCTTCAGCCATATCCTGGGGTTCCTGCTCGTCCTGTTCCTGTTCTTTGCGCTGGCACGCCTGGTGTTCGGGGGCGGACGGCGGGGCTACGGGCGCGGCTACGGTGCGGGCTGGGGTCCGGGCTACGGGCGCGGCCCGCGCGGTTGGGGCAACGGCCCGGCGGAAGGTGAGAGCGATCGCCACGGCTTCGCCGATCCGCGCGAAGCCTGGATCCGATCCCGACTCGAAGATTGGCATCGCACGGCTCACTCGGCTGAGGCCGACGCGGCGGGCCGCCCAGCCTCGTCGGGTCCTTCGGCCTCCGGACCGATGGAGCCGCCGGCCGCGGTCTAGCGGCTGACCAGGACGGCCCGCGGTGGGCCGTCCAACGGCGCTGGATGCCCCGACGGGCTCCGGCGCCTCCGGCCGGCGATCCGCACCGTACGATGCCTTCCGATGAAGACCATCCTGCTCGTCGACGACGAGCCCAAGATCCGCGAGCTGGCTCGGGACTACCTCGAGCACGCAGGCTTCGCGGTCGTGACCGCCGGCGACGGGAAGGTGGCGATCCAGCTGGCCGGCGCGCGCTCGCCTGACCTGATCGTGCTCGACCTGGGTCTGCCCGAGGTCGACGGGCTCGAGGTCATCCGCAGGCTCCGCCGCGATTCGGCCGTCCCGATCGTGGTCCTGACCGCCCGCGACGACGAGATCGACAAGCTCCTCGGCCTTGAGCTCGGAGCCGACGACTACGTGACCAAGCCGTTCAGCCCGCGCGAGCTGGTCGCCCGGGTCAAGGCCGTCCTCCGCCGCTCGGAGCGGGCCGACGAGCAGCCCGACGTGATCCATGCCGGCGACGTGACCCTGGACGTCCCGCGGATGCGGGTGGACGTGCTCGGCCGGCCGGTCGAGCTCACGCCGACCGAGTTCGCGCTGCTGGCCACCCTGGCCCGCCGCCCCGGGCGGATCTTCACCCGGGCGCAGCTTCTCGACGCCCTGCGCGGGGTGGCCTTCGAGTCGTACGAGCGGGCGATCGACACCCACGTCAAGAACCTGCGCCGGAAGCTCGAGCCGGAGCCGCGAGTGCCCCGCTACGTGCTGACCGTCTACGGCGTCGGCTATCGCTTCGCCGACGAGCGGATCCCGTGACCGACGAGCCCGCGGGCGGCCCGACCGAAGGACCGCCGAACGGCCCGCCTCCCGACGGCCCACCACCCGACCAGTCGCGGCGCGGACCGTGGGAGCGGCGCGACTACTGGCGGCGCCAGCAGCGTCAGTCCCGGCGGCGGCCACCCACCGAGCGATACGGACCCTGGGCCCATCGCTCGAGGCGTTGGGACGGATCGCCGCCCTGGGGGTCGGGGCCGCCGCCGGGACCCGGCTGGTTCCTGCGCCGATTCGCCGGGGTCGTCATCGGGCTGGTCGTCATCGTGATCCTGACGACCGCGGTCGCGGCCTGGGTCGTCGGCTCGATCTTCGGCGTGATCGGCGGGGATCCCGGCAGCGGCGGCCCGCTCCTGTTCCTGGCGCGTGTCGCCGGGGTCGCGATCGTCGTGGTCGGACTGTGGACGATCGCCAGCCGGGTCCGTCGTCTGGCCGGGCCCATCGACGAGCTCGCCGACGCGACCCGCCGGATCGAAGACGGCGATTACACGGTTCGAGTCCGTGAGCCCTTCAGCGCTGGGCGCCAGCTGCGCGAGCTCAGTGTCGGCTTCAACACGATGGCCGCCCGGCTGGAGGCCGATGAGCGGCAGCGCCGCTCGCTTCTCGCCGATGTGAGCCACGAGCTGCGCACCCCGCTGGCCGTGGTCCAGGGCAACGTCGAGGCGTTGGTCGACGGGGTGCACCCGGCCGATCCCGCCCACCTCGGCGCGATCCTGGACGAGACGCGGGTCCTGTCCCGGCTGGTCGACGACCTCCGGACCCTGGCGCTGTCCGAGGCCGGCACGCTCGTACTCCACGCTGAACCGACCGACCTCGGCCTGCTCATCGCCGACGTGGCCCGCTCATTCGAGACTGTGACCGCGACGACCGACTCGACGATCACGGTCGCCGGCGTCGGCTCCGATGGGCCGGACGTCACCGACGACGACTTGCCCCTGCTCGACGTCGACCCGATCCGGATCCGTGAGGTCCTGTCCAATCTCGTGGCCAACGCCTTGCGCTATACACCGGAGGGCGGCCAGGTCGCGATCGCGATCGCGCTCGAGGACGGCGGGCAATGGCTCCGGGTCGAAGTCCGCGACCAGGGGCCGGGGCTGGATCCGGCGGTCGCGGCCTCCGTCTTCGATCGGTTCGCCAAGTCGGCCGATTCCGGCGGTTCGGGACTCGGCCTGGCCATCGCCAGGCACCTCGTCGAGGCCCACGGCGGCGAGATCGGGCTGACCAGCCCGACCGACGGTGGGACGATCGCATGGTTCCGCCTGCCCGTAGGCAGCGGCTGAGCGCAGCGGCGGACCGAAAGACGCTACGCTCCGGGCCATGTTCAACCCGCGTGGCTCGATCAGCGTGATCACCGGCCCGATGTTCTCGGGGAAGACCGCCGAGCTCATCCGTCAATGCGAGCGCGCCCGGATCGCCCGGCGCAAGGTCGTCCTGATCCGGCCGGCGCTGGACGACCGGACCGAGCCGGAGACGGTGCGCAGCCGCTTCGGGGTGGCCTTCCCGGCCCGGCCAGTGCCCGACTCGGGCGGGATCGACGCCGTCGTGGCCGAGACCGGCGCCGACGTGGTCGCGATCGAGGAGGGCCAGTTCTTCGACGCCGGGATCGTGGATGTGTGCGAGCGCCTCGCCGACCGCGATCGGATGGTCATCGTCGACGGGCTCAATCGCGACTTCCTCGGTCGCCCGTTCGGCCCGATGCCCGAGCTCCTGGCTATCGCCGACGAGATCGTGATGCTGTCGGCCATCTGCATGGTCTGCGGAGGCGAGGCGAGCCGGACGCAGCGCCTCGTCGATGGCCGGCCGGCCACCCCTGATGACCCACTCGTGGTCATCGGCGGGATCGGCGACGAGCGCTACGAGGCCCGCTGCCGGGTCCATCACGAAATCGGCTGACTGCCCGGAATCGAGACGGCCCCGGTGATCGGGGCCGTCGTCGCGGTTCGGTCCTGGGCAGGAGGCCCGTGATCAGCCGACGGTGCGGACCGCCTTGACCACCACCGAGCCGGCGAACTTGTCGTGGAGGCCCTGCTTGGTCGGGCTCTGAGCGGTCGTCACTAGGAGGACGATAGCCCACACGAGGCCTGCCAGACCGATGAGGACGCCGAGGGCCGGCAGCGGCTGGAGCAGCTGGGCCAGGGCGAACACCCCGCCGAGGGCGAGCCAGCGCTTG
This sequence comes from Chloroflexota bacterium, assembly GCA_039931975.1. Classification (GTDB taxonomy): domain Bacteria; phylum Chloroflexota; class Limnocylindria; order Limnocylindrales; family CSP1-4; genus Chersky-267. The sequence continues at coordinate 4,134 of JBDTQW010000007.1, forward strand.
ACCGCCTGCTCCATCGTGAGGGTGGCGCCGTCGGCCGCGTTGCCGACCTGCATGCTGAGCGCGCGCTGGCCGATCGTCCCGCGCATCGCGGTCCAGGTATAGATGTAGTACGCGGCCGAGACGGCGGCGCCGACGATGGTGCTGATCAGCAGGCTCACTAGGTTCGTCGAGATATCGGTCCGGAATCCGAGCGGCTGGGTGGCATCCTGCACGACCGTGACGGTCTGGGGCGCCCCGAAGATCGATGACAGGATCACCCCGACGATCACGAGGACGATGCCCACGATGATGGCATCGATGATCTGGGCGATGATCCGATTCGGGACGTCGGCGTAGACCAGGCCAGCCGCACCCGGGACCGTCGCGGCCGGCCGCGGGGTCGACGCAGCCGCCCAGTCGCTCGCCGGCGGTGGCGGTGGCGCCGCAGGCGGCGGTGTCTCTGGTGTCGGAGTCGTCCCTGGCTCAGGACCGGACATCGGTACCTCCCGTTTCTGCTCGGCTCCTGAGCCATGCGGCCCAAGACGGCATCCCCCCAGCAGGATACGCCCGTCGGAGGCCCCTGGAACGTCGAAATCGGCGCGTGCCCGGATCCGCCTGTTGCGCGAGGCGGAACTGACCGCTGGTCGACGGAGTCTCAGGAGCCAGCGCCGGCTGCCAGGGCCGGCAAGAGCCCGGGAGGTTCGCGCGATGCGGCGACGACGTCCAGCGGTCCCGGCGGCGCTCATCGCCGCGGCGGTCGCCCTGTTCACGATGGGCGGGCCGGCACTGGCCTGCGGCGGCCTGATCGGCCCGAATGGCGCGGTCAATCTCCTCCGGACGACCACCTTCGTCGGCTACCACGCCGGGGTCGAGCACTACGTCACCTCGTTCGAGTTCGTCGGCGGTGGGGGTCGGTTCGGCTCCATCACGCCCTTGCCAGGCGTGCCGTCGAACGTCGAGCGCGGCGGCGATTGGACCCTCCAGCGCCTGATCCGCGAAACCCAGCCGGCCCAGGAACGACTTGCGTTCGACGCGCTCTCGGCCCCGACTGCGGCCGGCGCCCAGGTCCTCCTGCAGACCAGGATCGACGCGCTGGACATCACCGTCCTGAAGGGTGGTGGCGACGACGTCGGGGCGTGGGCCAAGACAAACGGGTTCCGGCTGCCGCCCGACGCACCCGAGGTCCTCGACTTCTACGCCGCACGCAGCCCGATCTTCCTTGCCGCCAGCTTTGACGCCGACGCCGCGGCCGCCCGCGGACAGGATGTCGGCGACGGCACGCCGATCCACGTCACGATCCCCACCCCCAACCCCTGGGTCCCGCTGCACATCCTCGGCTTGGGCAAATCCGACGCCGAGCGGATCGAGGCCGACGTCTACCTGCTGACTGACCTGGCGCCGACCTTCCTGCCGGCGCCGACCGAGCGAGGCATGTCGCTGGCCCACGGCGCGCCGGCCACGGCGAGCCTGCTGGACGACCTCCGCTCGGACAAGGGCATGGACTGGGTCCCGGCCAGCGGCTGGCTGACCCAGATCCGGCTCGATGCCGCGGCGACCGAGCTGAGCTACGACCTCGCGGTCGACGCAACCGGTCAGGGCACCCCCTCGAGGGTCGCCGCGGGACTGGCCCAGCCGCCGCCCTCCAACGACCGGCCATTCGTCCCGGCGGGGCCGTTGATCCTCCTCTTCAGCACCTATGTCATCGCGATCGCGCTGGCCGTGGTCCGGATCGGCAGCCGGCCGGTGCCGAGCTCGTGAACCGCCCCGGCCGCCCGACCCGGTTCGCGTTGACCCGGGCCGCCCTGGCGATCGTCGTTCCGGCGTTGCTCGCCCCGGTCCTGGTGGCCGGGGCAGCCGGGGTCCTTGCGGCGAGCAGCGGCCCGGTCCACGTCCGGATCGAGATCGAACATTCCCGGTTCGTGCCGACCGCCTTGAGTGTCCCGGTCGGTCGGTCGGTCATCGTCGAGCTGCACAACGCCGACCCGATCGATCACGAGTGGATCGTCGGCGACGAAGCTACCCACCTCCGCCACGCAACGGGAACCGAGCCGCATCACGGCTCGCGGCCGACCGAGGTCTCGGTCGACGCCCTGTCGAGCGTCACGACGACCGTCACGTTCGCCGCACCGGGAACCTTCCGGTACATCTGCCACCTGCCCGGCCACGAAGCCTACGGCATGGTCGGCACGATCACCGTCACGCCGTAAAACGGACCCGGCCTGACTTGACGCGCCACAGGCGCGTCCGCGACACTCGCCCTCCAGAGGGGTGACAGCGGACCGTCGAGGTCCCTTTCCCGCGTGAACGGGAGTCGATCGCGCCATGGGCTTGATCGTCCGCGAGGCTCGGATCCATCCCACGGGTGGGACCCGCCCCGCACCGGTCGACCTGCGGGTCGAGGATGGCGCGATCGCCAGCATCGCCAACCCCGGCCAGCTCAAGGCCGCCGCTTCGGACACGGTCCTCGAGGCCGATGGCCGACTGCTCTCACCCCCGCTCGTCGATCCCCACGTGCACATGGACGCCGTCCTGACCGTGGGCGAGCCCCGCCACAACGAGTCGGGCACGCTCATCGAGGGCATCCTCACCTGGGCCGAACGGAAGCCGTCATTGACCCACGAGGACGTCAAGTCGCGAGCCCGCGAGGCGATCCACTGGGAAGTGGCCCAGGGGACCGGCGTGATCCGCTCGCACGTGGATGTGTGCGATCCCAAGCTGGTCGCCCTGCGAGCCCTCATCGAATTGCGGGAGGAGGTCCGCGACATCGTCGACCTCCGGCTCATCGCCTTTCCCCAGGACGGCGTCCTGAGCTTTCCCAACGGTCGCGAGCTGATGCGCGAGGCCATGGCCCTCGGCTGCGACATCATCGGCGGGATCCCCCACTACGAATGGACCCGCGAGGACGGCGTCGCGGAAGTCGAGTTCCTGTTCGACCTCGCGCGCGAGACCGGCGCGCCGATCGATCTCCACTGCGACGAGACCGACGATGAGCATTCGCGCTTCCTCGAGGTCGTGGCGGCGCGGACGATCCGCGACGGGATGCAGGGTCGCGTGGTCGCCGGTCATACCACGGCGATGGCCGCGTACAACGATGCGTACGCATTCAAGCTGTTCCAGATCCTCAGGCGAGCGGACGTGACGATCGTGGCCAATCCGCTCGACAACATCGTCCTTCAGGGCAGGTTCGACTCGTATCCGAAGCGGCGTGGGATGACCCGGGTCAAGGAGCTGGATGCGGCCGGGATCAACGTGGCCTGCGGCCACGACTCGATCATGGACCCGTGGTATCCGCTGGGGCGCGGCTCGATGCTCGACGCCGTGTCGATGCTCGTCCACGTGGGTCAGATGACCGGGCGGACCGAGCTCTTCCGGGCGTATGAGATGGTCACGACCAACCCGGCCAGGGCGGCCGGGGTCGAGTACGGGGTGAAGGAGGGTGGACCCGCGAACTTCGTCGTGTTCGATTGCGAGGACGAGGCAGAGGCGATCCGGCTCCGGCCGGCTGCCCGCTGGGTCGTCCGAAATGGGCGGATCGTCGCGGAGACGGAGCCCGCTCGCAGCGTCGTCCATGCCAACGGTGAGTCGCGGCCGGTGCTCTTCACCAAGCCGGTCGCACTCGTGGAGCGGAAGGGAGTCCAGGCATGACCACAGGGGCGATCACCCACGAGGGGATGCCCACCCACGAGGGCGACCTCTCGATCGAGGCACACGGCTTCGAGCCGATCCCGGAGACCGCCCGGTACGGGTCGGTCTCGCGCATCTTCACGGTCTGGTTCACGCCGAACCTGGTCCCGGCGGCATTCTTCATCGGCACCCTGGCCGCGGCCGACTTCCTGAAGGTCGGGTTCGTGACGGGCGTCCTGGCCATCATCGTCGGGACCCTTCTCGGGTCGGTCCTGGTCGGCGCGCTGTCCACGATGGGCCCGGCCACCGGCATGGCCCAGATGCCGCTCGCCCGGCTGCCGTTCGGCAAGAGCATCGTGGTCCCAGGCGTGCTCAACTGGCTCAGCTGCATCGGCTGGGACGGAGTGAACAACGTCTTCGGTGCGGCCGCGATCACCCTCCTGACCGGGCTGCCGTTCCCGATCTCGCTGCTGATCATCGTCCTCGCCCAGGGACTGCTCGGGGTCATCGGCTACGAGGCGATTCACACGTTCGAGAAGTACATGGCCATCGTCCTCGGGGTGATGTTCGTGGTGCTCACGATCGCGATCGCCGGGAAGGCCGACTTCGCTCGCGCCGACGGGTTCACAGGGGAGGACCAGATCGGCGCGTTCATCCTGTTCGCCGCGATCGCCGCCAGCTTCGTCGTGGCCTGGGGTCTGTATGCATCGGACTACAGCCGCTACCTGCCGGTCGACGCGCCCCGCTCGAAGATCTTCTGGTACACGGTCCTGGGCCTGACCCTCTCGGCCGGGTGGATCGAGATCCTCGGCCTGGCGGTGGCCGCCCAATCGACCGGGGCCGCGGTCGGCACGATCAACGAGATCCTGGGCGGCGGCCTGCTCGGGGCCCTGGCCATGATCGCGATTGCGATCGGGACCGTCGCGGTCAACGCCATGAACGACTACACCGGCTCGTTGTCCCTCCTGGCCGCAGGGCTGCGGATCAAGCGGGTCTACTCGGCGATCGCCGTCGCCGTGCTCGGCTACGCGTTCACGATCTACCTGAACAACGGCGACCTGCAGCTCAAGTTCGAGAGCTACCTGCTGTTCATCCTCTACTGGGTCACGCCGTGGGCCGGTGTCGTGCTTGCGGACTGGGTCCTCCGCGGCCGGCCCCTCCGTCTCGAGGTCGGTTGGCTGACCGATTTCTCGCGGCTCCACTCCGGGGGACTCGCTTTGCTCGCGATGGTCGTCGGGTTCGTCGTGTCGCTGCCGTTCCAGACGTCCGCGTTCGGCGACGAGATCGCCAAGGCCACGGGTCTGCCGATCAACGCCTGGGCGCCGAACCTCCACTTCGCGGACATCGCGTTCGTGGTCGGGTTCGTGGTCGCGTGGCTGATCTACTGGGTCGGTATCAAGGCGCGGTCGGGGCTTCCAGTACCCGTGTCCGAGTCGACCGCAGCCTGATCCTCGTCGCCGCCAGAGGGCCTGCCCCGGGCAGGCCCTCTGCTCCTAGGGGTCGGCCGGCAGGACCGGCGGCTCGTGGACGACCGGGGTCAGGTCAAGCGTCTCGACGTGGGCGGCCACTTCCGCGCAGGTCGCGACCCACATGCCGTCGATCGCCTTCGCGCGAGCGACCAGGCCCTCGAGCGCGGCGGCACGCGACGGCCGGCCGCTGACGAACGGGTGGTTCGTCAGCATGAACAGGCCGCCCTCGTCAACCAGCGCCTCGAGCTCCAGCGTCCAGCGGGCAACGACGTCGGCCGGGCTGCCGATGACCCCGGAACCGGTGAGGTCGGGCAGATAGTTGTAGGCCCCCCAATCGTCGAGCGACCAGTGGACCGGAAGCTCGACGATCGACGCCGCGCCGGGCTGCTCTGACACCGCCAGCCGATAGGGATGATCGGTGTCCATAAGGCTGGAGTCGTAGAGGATCCCGTTCCTGGCGAGGATCTCCGGCAGGGCATAGCTCGTTTCCCAGTTGGGTGCTCGGTAGCCGATCGGCCGCACACCGACCACGTTGTCGAGGGCCGCGAAGCCACGCAGCAGGCGGCGCTCCTCGGTGGCCGGATCCGCCCGCCGCGAGCCCTCGTGGAGGTAGCCGTGGTGGGCGATCTCGTGTCCTGCGTCGCGAATCGAGCGAACAGCGTCGGGCCAACGCTCGGCGCTGTAGCCCGGGATGAAGAACGTGGCCTTGATCGCCTGTCGATCGAGCAGTCGCAGGAGGCGCGGTACGGCGGTCCGCGGTCCGTAGGCCTGATGGGTCATGACGTCGAGCTGATCGCTCGTCTCCGGGTGATCGAAGAGGAGCCCGCTTTCGGCGTCGAGGTCGAACGTGAAGCAGGCCGCCGCCTGGAACCCGTCCGGCCAACGGAAACCGTCCGGAAGGATCGACCGCCACACCTCCGTCACCGCGCGGGTTCCCCATTCGCCCGTCGCAGGGCGACCAGTGAGAGCATCTCGTAGGCCAGGTTCGCGGCCAGGAAGGCGGTCTGGCCGGCGGGGTCGTAGGCCGGGATGACCTCGACGACGTCGAACCCGACGAAATCGATCCCGGTCAGCAACCGGACGATGGCCAATGCGTCGTGTGCCGAGAGGCCGCCCGGTTCCGGCGTGCCCGTGCCCGGCGCGAAGGCCGGATCGACGACGTCGATGTCGAAGCTGATGAAGGCCGGTCGGTCGCCGACACGGGTGCGGATGGCGGCGGCGGTGGCGGCGGGACCGATGCGCAGGACGTCCTCGGTCGTGAGGTAGTCCAGACCGAGCTCCGATCGAAGCCCCGTCCAGTCCTCGCGGTCGTAGAGCGGGCCGCGCAGCCCGACCTCCATCGAGTGCGCAACGTCGACGAGGCCCTCCTCGATGGCCCGGCGCATCCACGTCCCGTGGTTGTACTTCTCACCGAAGTAGCTGTCCCAGGCATCGGTGTGCGAGTCGAAGTCGATGACGGCGACCGGGCCGCGGCTGCGGGTCGCGCGCAGGTGGGGCAGGGTGCAGGCGTGATCCCCGCCGATCAGCAGGGGCACCACCCCCGCCTCGACGATCGGGCTCACCTCGGACTCGATCGCCGCGTAGCTCCGTTCGGTATAGCCCGGCACGATGGCCACGTCGCCGTAGTCCACGCAGCTCAGGATGTCGAACGGCTTGACGTCGAGATTGGAATTGTAGGGGCGGAGCATCACGCTGGCCGCCCGGACTCCGTTCGGCCCGAACCGGCCGCCGGCGCGATAGGTCACGCCGGTGTCGAACGGCACGCCGACCACGACCAGGTCCACCTCTTCGAGGGTCCGCACGAAGGGCAGGCGCGCGAACGTGGACGGCCCGGTGAACCGAGGTGACTTCAGCGAATCCTCGGGGACATAACGCGGCACGCGGTCATGGTATTCCAGCGCAGCGGGCCGGATCGGCCGGCAGCGGCGATGCCAGGAGGATCGCCCCGGGAGACCTACTTGCCGCCGAGGCGCTCGGGCGAGACGACGGGCACCGGCGAGCTCGCGACGGGCGCCAGGGTCGCCAGGGTCGCCAGCGGGCGGCTCGCGGGCGGTTCGACCGCGCCGGCTCCGGCACTCAGGGTGAGCGCCCCTGCGAGGGCACCGGCGACCAGGATCTGGGTCCGCACGCGGCCGGCCTCCTCGGGGGTCGGGAAGTGGATCGCGAAGGCCTGGCCGGCGGTGTCGTCCTGGGTCAGGGCGACCACGCCCAGGGTGGACCCGGTCGCCGCTCGGCCATCAGGGTCGGCGATCGTCGCCGACTCGAAACGAACGGGCACGAACCGGCCGGGCGACAGCAGCCCCCACAGGCTCGCCTCGGCGGCGGCATCCTCGAAGGTCAGGGTCGAGTCGTCCAGCGCGATCTGGGCGCCACTGGCGATCTGGATGGTCAACGAGCCGATCGCCTGGACCTGCGTGTTCACGATGATCTCCCCGAGCGGTTCGAGTCCACGCTACGTTCCGAATGCCTCGCGGCCCTACCCTGGCGCCGACATCGCCTGGGTCCGCCAGCCGACAGTCGGCGCTGGCCCGTCGTTAGACTCGGCCGATGCGTGCCGCTGTCCTCCCCCGCCCCGGGCGACCGGTCGTCGTCGAGGACCTCGAGCTCGATCCGCCCGGTCCCGGCGAGATCAGGGTGCGGATGTTGGCCAGCGGGATCTGCCACTCGGACCTCCACGTGCGCGACGACGAATGGGACCGGCCGGGCCCGATCGTCATGGGCCACGAGGGTGCCGGGCTGGTCGACGCGATCGGACCGGCGGTGGACGGCGCCGCCACGGGTCTTCGGCCGGGCCGCCTCGTGGCCCTGTCCTGGATGGTCCCGTGCGGGACCTGCCGTTCGTGCCGGGCCGGACGGTCGTGGGCGTGCCCGGACTCGCCCTCGTTCGGCCACGGTCGCGACCCGGCCGGTCGGACCCGAGCGCACCGCGCGGACGGGAGCGACGTCCTGGCCTACCTCTCGATCGGAACGATGGCCGAGGCCCAGGTCGTGCCGGCCGTTGCCGCCATCCCCATGCCCGAGGGCACCCCAGCGGAGGTGGCCGCGCTCATCGGCTGTTGCGTGGCCACCGGCGTCGGGGCGGTGCTCAAGACCGCCGAGGTGCCGGCAGGGGCGAGCGTCGCCGTGATCGGCCTGGGTGGGGTCGGGCTCTCGGTCGTGATGGGCGCTCGGCTGGCCGGAGCGGGCCGGATCATGGCCGTCGACCGGGTGCGGGCGAAACTGGATCTGGCCGTCGAGCTCGGTGCCACGCAAGGCATCCTCGCGGACCCGGATCCCGAGACCACGGCGAACGCCATCCGGGACGCCACCGATGGTGGGCCGGACTTCGCGTTCGAGGCGATCGGACGGCCGGCCACGGTGGAGTTGGCGATCGCCAGCCTGCCGCCGGGCGGGACCGCGATCCTTGTGGGCATGACACCGCAGGGCGAGCGGGCCGGCTTCGACGTCTACCGCTTCGTCGACGGCGGACGGCGGATCCTCGGCTCGAACTACGGCTCGTCGGTCGCCCCGGTCGACTTCCCGCGCTACGCCGAGCTTCACCTCGCGGGCCAGCTGCCGATCGAGCGCCTGATCGATCGGCGGATCGATCTCGATGGCGTCGAGGCGGCTTTCGACCGGCTGCGGCGCGGCGAGGGCCTGCGCAGCGTGATCGCGTTCCGGGGCGCTCAGGCCGGCCGGCCGTAGCCGGCTCCCGTCAGCCGGCGCCGCCGCCGAGGAAGGTCACGCTGACGATCGTCGCACCCAGGAACAACAGGTAGCGGACGAACCAGGCTCGCCACGAGCCCTCCGCCTCGGCGACGATCCGGGGCGCGAACACGAAGGCCAGGAAGAAGAACCCGCTGAACAGGACCTCGAGGCCAAGCAGGCCAGCGAACGCCGCGGGTGTCGCGGCCGGGTCCGCCAGCAACGCGCGTAGGTCGAACACGTCGGACATGTCCGCGACCATCTCGCCGAAGACCGTCCCCGCGATCAGGATGAACGGCAGGATCATCAGGCGCCGGATCGTGCGCGGCAGGTTGGGCAGGTGCGGGTAGGCGACGTACGAGCCGATCGTCACGAGGAACACGACACCGGTCAGGAACTCGCTCTCCACGCCAAGGCGCGTCAGGGCGGTGCGGCTGACGATCGAGAGCGAGAGCAGGAACGGCAGCGGCGCATACGAGCGCGGGGTCGACATGTCCTCGAAGCCGATCACCGGATCGCCCGGGCTGCGGGTGGCCACCACCAAGATCGCCAGCAGCGTCGCCGTCAGCCAGATCAGACCGGACAGAGCATCGGGTTCGGTGCCCAGTGGGCGGCCTGCATTCGGGCCGTTCGGGCCGGCAAGCTCCCGGATGAGCGGCGCCCCGAGCACCAGCCAGCCCAGGAGCGCGGCGTCCTCGAGTCGCACCAAGCCGCCGCTGAAGGCGCCGAGCGTCTGGTCGAGACTCGCCACCAGCTGGCGGGCGCCGCCCGGGGCGCTCGAGGCGGGACCTGGCTCGGTCACTGTGGGCGCGACGGAGGGTTAGCCCACGGGGCCGTGGATCGGCCGGCCGGGCTACTTGTCGCGTTCGGCGGCGTTGACCAGCGCGGCCTGCGCGGCGGCCAGCCGGGCGACGGGCACGCGGAACGGCGAGCAGGACACGTAGTCCAGCCCGATCTTCTCGCACTTGAAGATCGACTCGGGGTCCCCGCCGTGCTCGCCGCAGATCCCGAGCTCGAGATCGGGCCGGACCGAGCGGCCCTTGTCGACCGCGATCTTCATCAGGCCGGCCACTGCGTCGTCGAGGGTCTGGAAGGGGTTGGCCGGAAGGATCTTCTCCTCGACGTACTTGAGCAGGAAGCCCCCTTCGGCGTCGTCGCGGCTGTAGCCGAACGTCATCTGGGTCAGGTCGTTGGTGCCGAAGCTGAAGAATGCCGCGTCGCGGGCGATCTCGTCGGCGGTGAGCGCGCCGCGGGGCACCTCGATCATCGTCCCGAACTTGTAGTCGACCTCCACGCCGGCCTTGGCCTCGACGGCCTGGGCCTCCGCTTCGAGGAGCTTCTTGGTGGCGGACAGCTCGTTCACATGCCCGACCAGCGGAATCATGATCTTGGCGATCGGGTCGCCGCCGGCCTTCTTGACCGCGATCTGGGCGTTGAGGATGGCCCGGGTCTGGATCTTGACGAAGTCCGGGATCATCAGCCCCAGCCGGCAGCCGCGCAGCCCGAGCATCGGGTTCTGCTCGCGCAAGGACTCGACCACCGCGAGGACCTCGCGGGCCTGGGCGTAGGCCGGATCGTTCTCCGGGGTGCCGTTGACCCGGAACTCGGTGACCTCGACCAGCAGCTCGTCGTGGTTGGGCAGGAACTCGTGGAGCGGCGGGTCGATCAGGCGCACGACCACCGGGAGGCCGTCCATCGCCCGGAAGATGCCCTCGAAGTCGCCCTGCTGGAGGATCTCGAGCTTGGCCATCGCCGCATCGAAGCGGGTCACGGCCGCCTCATCCTCGGCGCTCAGCGTGCCACCCGCCGCGAGGCGCGCCTTGGCCCTGGTGGCGACGGTGGCGACCAGGATCGCATCGCGGACGATGTCCAGACGCTCGCCCTCGCGGAACATGTGCTCAGTCCGGCACAGGCCGATGCCCTGGGCGCCGTAGCTCCGGGCGAGAGCGGCTTCCTCGGGCTTGTCGGCGTTGGTCCAGACCTCCATCCGGCGGACCTCGTCGGCGTAGCCCAGGATCGTCTGGAGCTCCGGCTGGTCCTCGAATCGGGCACTCACGGTGGGCAGGGCGCCGCCGTAGACCTGGCCGGTCGAGCCATCGACGCTGATCCAGTCGCCCTCGGCGAAGGTGGCCCCGCTCTCGCTGCTGCGAGCCGACCGGGCGGCGTAGTCGATGACGAGCTCGGCGCAGCCGGCGACGCAGGGCTTGCCGATCTGGCGGGCCACGACCGCTGCGTGGGAGGTCGCCCCACCGCGGGCGGTGAGGATGCCCTGGGCGACCGCCATCCCGTGGAAATCGTCGGGTGACGTCTCGATCCGCACGAGCACGACCTTCTCGCCGCGCTCGACCCAGGCGACCGCGTCGTCGGCCGAGAAGACGGCCCGACCGACAGCCGCGCCCGGGGAGGCGTTGAGGCCCTTGGCGATGAGCGTGGCCGCCTTGAGCGCGACCGGGTCGTACTGGTCGCGGAGCAGCTGGTCGACGTGGGCCGGCTCGATCCTTGCGAGGGCCTCTTCCTTGCTGATCACGCCCTCGGCGACCATGTCGGTTGCGATCTTCACCGCGGCCGCCGCGGTCCGCTTCGCGCTCCGGGTCTGGAGCATGTACAGCCGGCCGCGTTCGATGGTGAACTCGAGGTCCTGGACGTCGCGATAGTGGCGTTCGAGCCGCTCGGCGATGCGCTGGAACTCCTGGTAGGCCTCGGGCAGGTCGTCGGCCAGCTGGCTGATGGGCTGCGGGGTGCGGATGCCGGCGACGACGTCCTCGCCCTGGGCGTTGGTGAGGTACTCGCCGTAGAGCGCCTTGCGGCCGGTATTCGGGTCGCGGGTGAAGGCGACCCCGGTCCCCGAGTCGTCGCCCATGTTGCCGAAGACCATGGTCACGACGTTGACCGCGGTCCCCAGATCGTGGGCGATCTTCTGGTTCTCGCGGTAGTCGCGAGCGCGCTTCCCGAACCAGCTGGCGAAGACGGCCTTGATGGCCAGGTCGAGCTGGTCGTAGGGATCGCTCGGGAACTCGCGACCCGCGTCGGATCTCACGATCGCCTTGAACGCATCGGCGACCTCGCGCAGGCCCCCAGCGTCCAGATCGGTGTCGTGCGTCGCGCCACGGGCCTTTTTGGCCGCCTCCAGGGCATGGTCGAAACGCTCGCCGTCGACCCCCATCACGATCCGGCCGAACATCTGGACGAAGCGGCGGTAGGCGTCCCAGCCGAAGCGCTCGTTGCCGGTCAGGGCGATCAGCCCGTGGAGGGTCTCCTCGTTGAGCCCCAGGTTGAGGACGGTGTCCATCATCCCGGGCATCGAGAACTTGGCACCCGAGCGCACACTCACCAGAAGCGGGTTCGCGGCATCGCCGAAGCCCTTGCCGGTTTCCTGCTCGACCTCGCGCACCGCCTCGAGGACGTCGTCCCAGAGACCCTCGGGCAGACCCTCGCCGGCCGCGAAGTAGTCGTTGCACGCCTCGGTCGTAATGGTGAACCCGGGCGGGACCGGCAGGCCGGCGATGGTCATCTCGGCCAGGCCCGCACCCTTGCCACCGAGCAGGTCGCGCATCGTCGCGTCGCCCTCGGCCCGCCCACCGCCCCACGCGTAGATGTAGCGCTTGGCCGCTCTGTGAGCGCGCTCGGTCGGGCTGGCGGCCGTGTGGGTCATCTGAGTGGGCTCCTCGGAGATCTCAGCGGGGCGCCGGTCGGCGCGGGATCCTGCGGCTGGTCGAGCGATTGTACGGCGCGCCTCGGTAGACTGGGGCGATGATCCAAGCCGCCGACCAGCCCACGATCGCCGCGCAGGCGCCGCAGTACAACGCCCGCCTCGTCCGGCGCGAGGACGAGACCGACAGCCTCGCCCACGTCTGGGTCAAGTTCGACGGCGAGCCGACCCCGTTCGAGGCCGGCCAGTACATGACCATCGGGGTCATGGTCGGGGAGCGGATCGTCCAGCGTCCCTATTCGGTGGCATCGCCACCGGCCGTGATCGGCACCGACGGCTACGAGTTCTATGTCCGGCTGGTCCACGGCGGGACGTTCACGCCGTTGCTCTGGCAGCTGCCCGTGGGTCATCCGATGCGGATGATCGGCCCGAAGGGCAAGTTCACCCTGCAGCCCGATGACGATCGAACCCACATCTTCATCTCGTCGGGAACCGGGAACGCGCCGTTCGTGGCGATGATGCGCCAGCTCCTCGTCGAGGGCCGTCCGCGCCGGGTCGTCTTCCTCAACGGCGTCTCGCACGAGCATGAGCTCGGCTATCGGGACATCCTCGAGGACTGGCAGCGTTCGGAAGCGTATCCGCTGCTGTATCTGCCCACCGTCTCCCGCCCGGCCGACCCGCGGAATGCCTCCTGGACCGGTCGCGCCGGCCGGGTTGAAACGATCCTCGGGCCCGCGCTCGACGAGCTCGGCCTCGGCCCGAGCGACTCCATCGCCTATCTCTGCGGCAACCCGGACATGATCCTGTCAGCCGAGGCGACCCTGCTCGAGCGTGGCTACCCGGAGGAGCAGGTCCTCAAGGAGCTGTACTGGCCAAAGGGCAAGGAGCCGCGCGGCGCCATCGGCGCGGCCGACGCCGCAGCGAACGCGGACGAGTAGCCCGCGTTCACGCGCTCCGGGGCGTGGCCACGCTTCGGGGAGGTGCCGCGCTCCAGGGGACCGCGCCTATCGGCTGGTCGTGAACGACCAGTGCGTCGCGAGCAGGTGGTTGCCCGATCCGTCGCGGATGAGCGACGTGGCATAGATCGCGTAGCGTCGGCCGGGGAACATCCAGAGGACGGGATCGATCGTGGCGGTCGACGTCCGTGCGTCGTACCTGACCCTCACCTTGACCCACTTGTCGGTCGCCAGGTTCTTGAGCCGAAGGGTGGTCGCCGAGACCCCGCTGACCGGCTCCGAGAACACCACCCGGGGCGACGCCTTGCTCAAGACGTGGCTCGCGCCCGGCTTGGGCGTGCGCGCCTGGATCCGGGGTCGCGTGTGGTCGACGATCGTGACCGGCTCGCTGATCTCGTCGCCGAACTCCGAGTTCTCGTCGATCGCGAGGACCTCGTAGCGGTAGCAGTACCCCGGCTTCAGGCCCCTGTCCTCGGTCGGGCTGACGTACGGCAGGATCTCGTAGTCCGAGAATTCGTCCTCGCTGGGGCAGGCGCCGCCGTGGACGAGCGGCCAGACCAGGCGCACGAGCAGGCCGTCGATGGCCTCGTGGCTCGTCGTCCAGGCGACCGTGAAGCTCGTCGAGACCTGGCTGACCGGAGCGACCGGAGCGGTGAACTCGACCGTGAACGGGCCCGCAGGTCCCGGCGCGGGATCGAGGTCGGGCAACGGCACCGGGACCGCGGCGACGAGGGCGGCCGCGGCGTCGATCCGACCGGAGCCGTAGTGGTCGTCACGCCCAGGGGCGCCCAGATCGGTGGCAGACGCCCGCAGCACGGCCTCCAGCTCGGCGACGCCCAGACCAGGTCGATCCGCCCAGACGAGGGCGGCGACACCGACGACGTGCGGGCTGGCCATACTGGTGCCGCTGAACCGCTCGTAGCCGACCGGGTCGTCGGCGGTCGGCACGGTCGAGAGCGTCTCGACCCCCGGCGCCGACAGGTCCACGGCCCGGTTGAAGGTCGAGAACTCGGCCTCGACGTCGAAGGCATCGACGGCGGCCACCGAGACGACCCCGATGAGACCAGCCGGGTAATACATGAACGGGTTGCCGCTGTTGCCGGCCGCGGCCACGACCAGGATGCCGGCTGCCCGCGCGGCGGTGAAGGTAGGCTGGAACAGGGCGATCTGCTCGGGCGTGAGCGCGCCGCCGAGCGACAGGTTGATCACGTCCGCGCCGTGCATCCGTGCCCAGTCGACGCCGTCGAGGACATCGGAGAAGAAACCCGAGCCCGCGCCGTCGAGGACCTTGATCGGCATGAGCGAGCTGTCCGGGGCGATGCCGGCGATCCCCGTCGCGTTGTTCGTCCGGGCGAAGATGGTCCCGGCCACATGGGTCCCGTGGCCGACCACGTCGGTCACGTCGGTCGTGTTGAACGTCTCGTTGCGCGGTGAGACGACGGTCACGCCGGACAGGTCGGGATGGCCGAGGTCGACACCGGTGTCGATGACGGCCACGACGACACCCGGGTCGCCGGTCGTGGACGGCCAGACCTCCGGAACGTGGATCTGGCCAAGGTCTTCCTGCTCGCCATAGAGCGAGTCGGACGGCGGACCATCGGTCGGCCAGTCGGTCGCGTGGACGACGGCATCGGGCACGACGGCGATGACCCGCGGGTCGGCCCGTAGGCTCGCCGCGACCTCCCCGGCCCGGCCCGATGATGCCGTGACGACGCTGCGCTGGCTTCCGGGCGACGCCTGGTTCGCTCGGACGCCGGCGATGTTCAGCCGAAGCGGGGCGCGATCGCGCCAGATCACAACGAGACGACCACCCGGCGCCGCGCTGTCCGCGGCGCGGATCGCGGGTGCCGCCGACGCGACCGTGGGCAGGCCGAGGATGGCCAGGACGAGCGCGACCAGGAGGGTCGCGCTGCGGCGGAAGCTTGAGGACAAGACGGGCACTCCTTTAGGCCACCACGAGCCCGATCCATCGACCCTAGCACGCTGAGGCCGCGGCGCAATGGGAGCGTGCGTCGAGGCACCGCGATGAATGACCCCATCACCCCCAGGCGATGGTCAGGTCAGCAGGACGACCGAGCCGGGTGGAACGTTACGGCAGGTGCCATCGCCCCGCTTGAGGAGGCGGCATAGCCGGACCTCGTTCAGGGACGAGCCGCGGCCAGGCGCTCCAGGATGACCCCCTTGATCAGGTCGACCGAGATCCGTTCCTGGTTCATCGAGTCCCGATCGCGCAGGGTGACCTGGCCGTCCTCGAGCGAGTCGACATCGACCGTCACGCACCACGGCGTGCCGATCTCGTCCTGGCGCCGGTAGAGCTTGCCGATCGCGGCGGTGTCGTCGTAGACGGCCATCATGTCGCGCTTGAGGTCGGCCTTGATCCGGTGACACAGCTCGACGATCTCCGGGCGCTTCTTGAGCAGCGGCAGGACGGCCACCTTGTGGGGGGCAAGGTCGGGGTGGAGGGCCAGGGAGACCCGGGTCTCGCCGCGGACCTGCTCCTCGCGGTAGCTGTCGATCAGGAAGGTGAAGGTCGCGCGATCCGCCCCGCCGGCCGTTTCGACGACCCAGGGGATGAAGCGCTCTTCGGTCACGGGGTCGAAGTACTCCAGGTTCTCGCCCGACGCCTCGGCGTGCCGCGACAGGTCGAAGTCGCCGCGGTTGTGGACGCCCTCGAGCTCCTTCCAACCGAACGGGAAGCGGTACTCGACGTCGACGGCCTTCTTGGCGTAGTGGGCCAGCTCATCCGGGGCATGCTCGCGCTCGCGCAGACGAGCCGGAGTCACGCCGTACGCCTCGTACCATGCCCGCCGCCGGGGCAACCACTCCGCGAAGGCGTCCGCCGCCGGCTGACCCGGGCGAACGAAGTACTGCATCTCCATCTGCTCGAACTCGCGGGTTCGAAAGATCGAGTTGCCCGGGCTGATCTCGTTGCGGAAGCTCTTGCCGATCTGGGCGATCCCGAAGGGGATCTTCTTGCGACTCGACTGCAGGACGTTCTTGAAGTTGACGTAGGAGCCCTGCGCAGTCTCGGGTCGGAGGTAGACGATCGAGCCCTCGTCCTGGACGGGGCCCATGTGGGTCTCGAACATGAGGTTGAACCGGCGTGGGGCCGACAGCGGTCCCCCGTCGTTGGGGCAGGTCAGACCGAGCCGGGCGACGATCGACTCGTCACGCAGGTCGGTCGCCGTCAGCGCCTCGGCTCCGGGCAGCTCATCGAGCCGATAGCGCCGCCGGCACGTGGCGCACTCGACGAGTGGATCGCTGAACGAGCCGACGTGGCCGGAGGTGACCCATACCTGGGGATGCATCAGGATCCCCGAGTCGAGGCCCACGACGTCGTCGCGGAGCTGGATCATCGCCCGCCACCACGCGCGCTTGACGTTGTTCTTCAGCTCGACCCCGAGTGGGCCGTAGTCCCAGACGGCGTTGATCCCGCCATAGATCTCCGACGAGGGGAAAATGAAGCCGCGCCGCTTGCCCAGCGAGACGATCGTCTCGAGGTCGGAGATTGCGGGCGCGACAGTATCGGGATCGGCGGCCGGGTCGGCCGTGGTGTGGGGTTCGGTCACGGGGCAGGCTCCATGGGCGACCGGCCGTGGCAGGGACGGTCGCGGGTGACGTTGGTCCGGCGATGCTAGCAGACGCGGCGAGCGGACCCGATCCCGGGAGGCGGGCCTGATCCGCAGACCAGTGGACCCGGCCTCTGGCCCGGGCCGCGGCGGTCCGCCGCCGAGGGTCACGCCGGGGGCAGGCTCGTCGCCAGCAGCCGCAGGGCGTTGCCACCCATGATCGCCGCGATCTCGTCGTCGCCGAAATCCTCGACCAGGAGGGCGTCGGTGAGCTGCACGATGCCGGTCGCATCGAAGGGCACCGGCACGGCGCCGTCGAAATCAGAGCCGAGTCCGACGTGATCGAGTCCAGCCAATTCGACTGCGGCGCGGATGGCCCGGGCGATGGCGCCCGCGTCCCGGCCGCCGGTGGCGGTCGGCCAGAACCCGATCCCGATGATCCCACCCGTGGCGGCGATCCCCCGGACATGGTCGTCGGAGAGGTTTCGGACCGAATCGAAGCTCGCCCGGACCCCGGTGTGTGACGCCACGACGGGGCGCGTCGCGATCGACAGGACGTCGTCGATCGTGCGGGCCGAGGCGTGGGCGACGTCGACCAGCATCGAGCGGCCCTCCATCCGGGCCAGCATGTCGCGGCCCGCCGCAGTCAGGCCGCCCTTTTCGATCCCGTGGGCCGAGCCACCGAAGGCGTTGTCGAAGAAGTGGCTCGGAGACATCATCCGGTACCCGACATCGGCGAGCCGGTCGACCGCGGCGGGGTCGCCGTCCAAGGCGTGGGCGCCCTCGATCGTCAGGAAGGCCGCCGTGATGGCCGGGTCGGCCCGCCGCCGGGCGAGATAGGCGTCGAGGTCGCCCTGGGTCTCGACCAGGCTCAGGCGACCCTCCGAGGCGGCGGCCATCCGATGGGCCCGCTCGGCGTGGTAGATGGCACGGGCGAGCAGGCTGCGCCAGGTCGATCGCGGCCAGCGCTGGGCGACGGCGATCAGGATGACGTCGTCGGTCCGGCCGTCGTTGCGCCCGAGATTGGCTCGGCGTGGCACCTTGGTGGACACGGCCAGGGCCTCGAGGGCGATCCCGCCCTCGATGAGCCGGGGCACGTCCACGTGGCTGTGCGACGCCCTCCGGAGGAGGTCGCGACCCCACAGGAGCGAGTCCGCGTGCAAGTCGACCACGGTGAGGTGGCGGTGGAGCTCACGAGCGCGCTCCGATGCCGGATAGGGCGGTCGCCGGGCAACCGGGTTCTTGGCCCGCGCGATCCGATCGGGCAGGACCCCGAAACCGAGCTGGGCGACGGCAGCCAGCCCGGCGCCGACGGCGGCGAGCGCCGCGAGCCGGCGGACGATCGCCCGGCGGCTCAGGACCCGGGCTCGCGGTCGATCGGGCAGGCCGACTCCTCGGCCGATCCGGGCGGGCCGGCCGAGGTCACGGACGCTTAGCGGCGGCGGCCGCCGGCGAGCTTCGGCTTCTCGAGCAGGACGAGCGCTCCGGCCAGCACCAGGCCAAGGCCGAGGAAGACCACGCCCAGCGACGAGACGGCCGGCTCGGTGGAGGCGAGCGTCGCAGTCGGCGGAAGCGTGACCCTGGGCTTCGCGGTCACGCCCGAGACGCCTCCGCTGGGAGTCTTCCGCGGGGTCGCGGTCGGTGCGATCGTCCCGGTCGGGGTCGCGGTCGGTGCGATCGTCCCTGTCGGGGCCGGCGTCGGCGTCGCGCTCGCGCACACGAGCTTCAACGGATCGTCCCGGCCGATGTTGTCCACCTGCGCGTATCCGTCGGAGCTATCGTCCGGGCGAAGGACGTGGACGCGCAGCCTGTAATCGCCCGGGGCGAGACTGCCCGATGCTTCCCAGCCGTCGGCGAGCGTGCCGTCGGGATGGACCCAGGAGAAGTCCGGCGGAGTCCCGTCGTTCCCGCTCTCGCCACTGACGAGCTTGCCGGCGCCGTCGATCCGGACGTAGGCATTCTCCGGGCGAGTCTCGCGGAACTGGATCCCGTCGACGCCCAGGACGAGGGCGAACAGCGTCTCGCTGGCGCAGTCGTAACGCAGGTAAAGCCTGGCCCTGACGGTCCCGTTGGCGATCCCTGTGTCGGTCATGTCGGCGAAGTGGTCTGCGCTGAGATTCCAATCGCCGGTCGAACCGTCGACCGTCACGGATCCCGAGCTTGGGACGGGTGGGCTAGCTGCACCGACCGAGGCCGGTCCGAGCACGGACAGCGCGAGAAGCGCGGCCACCCCAGCCCAGCCGAGAGGCCAGATCATCCGTCCGGCACGCAGCCGGACGACGCGCTGATGAACATCGGCCCGCATGGCCTGTTCCTCCTTGGATCACAAGGATCCGTAGATGTCCCCGGGGCCGACGTTCGCCGAGCACGGTTGGAAGATGGCCGAAGGATGGCCCAATCGGCGCAATCCGTCCAGTACGAATGGGATAACAAACATCTATCGGTATTCCGACCGTGCCGCCCCGGTCCGCCCCGGACTGTCCAGATCGGCGTCCATCTAGCGGTGCCCGGGCGCACCTTCGGCAGCGGCTGGAGCCGGGTCAGGCGTCCTGGGGGATCGCCCTGCGCCGCTCCGGCCCAGACAGTCGGACCATCACCGGACCCTCGCTCACCGCGGTTGCGGGCAGGTCGA
The DNA here is from genome assembly GCA_039931975.1 of Chloroflexota bacterium. Classification (GTDB taxonomy): domain Bacteria; phylum Chloroflexota; class Limnocylindria; order Limnocylindrales; family CSP1-4; genus Chersky-267. The sequence goes on from JBDTQW010000007.1 coordinate 23,696, forward strand.
CCCAGCCGAACTCCAGCCGCAGGGGCGGTTGCTCGGCCGCGAGCCAGGCGTCGCAGGTCTGGGCCAGGCGGACGGTGAGCGCAGCCGCCCCGTCGAGCGACGTGTCGCGCAGGATCAGGCTGTAGCGACCGCCGGTCAGGCCGGTGACCAGGTCGCTGGCGCGGGTGCGCTCGTGGATGAGCCCGCCGATGACCGGGCCGAGGCGGGCGACCGCCGCAGGGCCCGCGCCGGCGCCGGACCCGTCACGGTTGGACAGGGCGATGGACACCCGACTTACGGCTCGTCCCGCTAGTGCACTTGCCGGGGTGTCCGGGGTCGCTCCAGACGCGCTCGGGCCGGCAGCGCCCGCCTCGACGAACGGGTCTCGGTCGCTCGCCGGAGCCGGGCGACCGTCGGGATCGCGCCCCTCCGCCGAATGCGGGCCGGACGGCACGAACCGACTCGGCCGGGCCGTGGCCCAGGTCACCTCGGACAGCGACCGATCGTGGGTCGTCACGATGGGCGGTCGTGACTCCGGCGGATGGGACCGGCGTGGAGCGGACTGCGGCGCCGCGGAGCTGGGGCCCGGCGTCGAGCCTCCCGAACGAGCACCCGGGCCGACGGCCTGGCGGGACGGTCCGCGCGGCCGGGCCAGGTGACTCGGCGGCGGGCCGCCGGCCCGGAAGAGCCCGTCGGACCGATCGAGGAAGGCCGAGATGGCACCGGCGAGGGGATCGGGCGCTCCGGTCGCAGGAGGTGCAGGGCCGACGGCCCGACCGGGCGTCCCCCTGAACGATTCGCCGTAGGCTGCCGGCTGCGACGCCAGGCGCCTCGGCGCCAACCCGCGGCGTCCTGGATCAGCCGGCGATGATCCGAGGCTCGAGCGGATGATCAGCGCGGCCAGGAGCGCGGTGACCGACGTGTTGAGCACGACGGCCAGCGCCAACCAGCCCAGGATCGCGGACACGTCCACTGGACGTCAGCGGACGACGGCCGGCCGGTTCAGCCAGCGCCGCCAGCCACCCGCTGGCTGCTCTTCGCGAGCCGGAGCTGGGGCTGCGGCCGGGACGCCGCTCAGGACCTCGGCGGCGACGGCCCGGAAGTCGCTGGCGGCCAGGCTGTCGTGGGCGCTCAGGGTGATCGGCAGGCGCAGGCCCGCCGCCTCGGCAAGTCGGACGCTGTCGCGGACGGTCGCCTGCAGGACCATGTCGCCATACGTCTCGCGCAGCTCGGCCAGGACCTCACGGGAGTGGACCGTGCGATTGACCCGGCCGGCCAGGATGTGCGGGGGCCCGAGGCCAGGGTTGAGGGTCGCCCGGATCTGGTCCATCTCGCGGACCAAGCTGGCCACGCCGGGCAGGGCGATGGCATGGGTCTCGACCGGGATCAGGACCTCCCGGAAGGCGGCCAGCGCGGCAACGCTCAGGAAGGCGATCGACGGCGGGCAGTCCGCGACGACGATATCCCAGTCATCCGGCAGCCGGTTGACGGCACGCACGAACGACGCGGCAAGGTCGCCCAGAAGCGTTCGCTCAGCGGTGACCAGCCAGGGCGAGGCGGGGATGACGTCGACCCCGGGCACGATGGTGCGCTGGGCCAGGGTGGACAGCTCGACGGACCCGACGAACACGTCGAACATCCCGCGCGAATCGTCGTGGGCGCCGACCCAATCCGATGCGGATCCCTGTGGATCGAGGTCGAGGAGGAGGACCTTGAGGCCGGTCTCACCCATGGCCGCCGCCAGGTTGACCGAGGTCGTCGTCTTGCCCGCTCCACCCTTATGATTGATGACCGCCAGCGTCCGCACGCCACCTCCAGTTCGCTACGCGCCCGAACATCGGGCGCGCACTCGCCCGCCCCATTCTAGTCACGAACAGGGTTCGGAGCGCTGCAGTCCGCTGGCTTCCGGACGAATGCGGTGCGGCCAGCCAACGCCGCCCTGCGTTGTCAGACCGAGCCGGCCCGGACTTCGTCGAGGAAGGGCAGCGAGCGCGCGTCTCGTTCCAGGGCGATACGCACGAAGTCACGCATGGCCGCCTCGACCTCGCGCTCGATCGGCGCCGGGACGCGCAGCAGGGCGAGGGCCTCGACGTCCATCCGCTGGTAGGCCTTGAGCAGCTTGAGCGCCTCCAGCGACAGCCCGGCCCGATCGGCCGGCGGACCGGGCTCGCGCTGGCAGATCACGCCGCCGAGGGGCGGGACCCAGCGGAAGGTATCGCTGGCATCGAGCATCCGGTCGCACTCGACGCAGCGGTCGACCTCGGGCCGGACCCCGAGCTCGTCGGTCAGACGCATCTCGTACCAGCGGGCGACCCGGCCCGGTGCCATCCCGGCGTCGAGCAGCTCGTAGGCGCGGCGCAGGAGCAGGTACAGCGGCTCGGCCGGGTGACGCTCCTCCAGGGAGCGATCAGCCAGCTCGGCCAGGTACCAGGCCGTGGCGGCCGGCTCGAGCGCATCGCGCAGGCCCAGCCAGGCGTGGCCGACGCTGACCTGGGTGACCACCTCGAAGGTCCGTCCGTGGGCCAGCTGGACCCGCAGCTCGGCGAACGGCTCCACGCTTCCGCCGAGCCGTGAGGTCGGCCGGCGGACACCCTTCGCGATCGCCTTGAGCTTGCCATCATGGGGCGTGATCAGGGTCAGGACCCGGTCGGCCTCGCCCAGGTCGAACCGGCTCAGGACGATCGCATCGGTCGTGAAGGTGCGCGGTCTGGGCACCATTCCACGGTAGCACCGGGGGGTCGGCGCGGGCGGTCGCGTCCAACCGGCTACCTGGGACGAACACGTTGTCGGGGACGTACACTCGGGCCAGGATGGCCGCCACGACGCCGGGCTTCGAGCTCGCCGAGCTGATCGCCGCGACCGAGGACGAGATCCTGTCGCTCGTCCGCGACCGCGACCCGTCGACGCAGGGCGTCTACGAGATGGTCCGCTACCATCTCGGCCTCGATGGCTCCGGCGCGGCCGCCGGCAAGCGGATGCGCCCGCTCCTGGGTCTGCTCGCCTATGCCTCGATCACCGGCCGTTATGAGCCGGCGCTGCCCGGCGCCGCGGCGGTCGAGCTCGGCCACAACTTCAGCCTGGTCCACGACGACATCGAGGACGGCGACATCGAGCGGCGCCACCGTCCGACGCTGTGGGCGAAGCACGGCATCCCCCAGGCCATCAACACCGGTGACATGCTCTTCAGCCTCAGTCGGGTCGCCCTCCACCGGCTGACCGATCTCGGCTTCAGTGACGCCAAGGTCCTGCGCCTGATGCGCCTGTACGACACGACCTGCGTCGCCCTATGCGAGGGCCAGTACATCGACATCTGGACCTCCGAGCACGACGAGTCGATGTCGGTCGAGCTCTATTTCGACATGATCGGGCGCAAGACGGCCGCCCTGATCAGTGCCTCGATCGAGGCCGGCGCCCTGCTGGCGACCGACGACGAGGCGGTCATCGCCCGCTATCGCGCCTTCGGCTGGGCGCTCGGGCTGGCCTTCCAGCTTAACGACGACCTGCTCGGGATCTGGGGCCAGGAGCAGGCCACGGGCAAGGAGCCCAGCGACCTGGCCCGGCACAAGAAGACGCTGCCGCTGATCTACGCGTTCGAGCACGCCGGGCCCGAGGATCGTGCTCGGCTGCGGGCCATCCAGGCGTCCGCGGCGCCGACCGTCGACGAGCTCGCCGAGGCGATCGCGATCCTGGAGCGCAACGGCGCCCGGGACTACACCCGCGACAAGGCCCGGCGCTACCGGGACGAAGCCCTGGCCGAGCTCCAGGCGGCGGGTACGGTCGACGCGGCGGCCCGGGACGGCCTCGAGCAGATCATCGTGTCGGTGATCAGCGCCTGAACCCGGGTTCCCTGGCTAGCGGTCGGCCTCGTCAGCGCCGCCCGCTTCGGGGCGCTGGCGGACCACGAGGACCTTCGAAACGCGGCGCCCGTCGGTGGACTCGACCGTCAGCCGCAGCCCGTCGATCTGGACCTGGTCGCCCGGTACCGGCACCCGGCCGATGCGGTGAAAGACGAGCCCGCCGATCGTGTCGTACTCGTCCTCGTCCTCCAACGCGAGCGTCGTGTCGAACAATTCGGCCAGCTCGTCCACCGCGACTCGCCCGTCGATCCGGATCTCATCGTCCGAGATCCGGACGATCATCTCCTCTTCCTCGTCGTACTCGTCCTGGATCTCGCCGACGATCTCCTCGAGCAGGTCCTCGATGGTCACGAGGCCGGCGGTCCCGCCGTACTCGTCGAGGACGATCGCAACGTGGACCTTCTTGCGCTGGAAGTCGTGGAGGAGGTCGTCGATGGTCATCGACTCGGGGGCGAACACGGGGGTGCGCAGGATCGCCCGGATCGGTGGCCGCGGTTCGGCCGACGACTTGAGGTAGGGCAACAGGTCCTTGGCATAGAGGATGCCCACCACCTCGTCGATCGATTCCTCGTAGACCGGGATCCGGCTGTGGCCCTCGTCGACGATCGTGTCGATGGCCTCCTCGAACGTCGCCGAGACCGACAGGGCGACGATCTTGGTCCGCGGGACCATCACCTCGTGGAGGCGTCGTTCGCCGAGCTCGATGACCGCATTGATCATCTGCTCCTCCTCGGCCTCGAGGATGCCCTGCTGCCCGCCACGCTCGACAATCAGCCGCAGCTCCTCGGCCGTGATCTGAGACTCGCGCGAGACGTCGGCGCCGAACGGTCGGGTCACGGCCCGGGTGATCCCGGTCAGGAGGGCCACGATAGGGGCGAGGATCCGTCCCAGGATGTCGATCGGGACGGCGAGCGACAGGGCGAACCGCTCCGGATAGGCCAGGGCGAGGGTCTTGGGGACGAGCTCCCCGAAGACGATGGTGAACAGGGCCAGGATGATCGTCACGATGACCAGCGCGATCCCGCTGGCCGAGCCGCGCAGGACCTCGACCTGCTCGAGCAGGGCGGTCAGCCGATCGACGAGACTGACCGCGGCATAGGCCGAGGCGAAGAAGCCCAGGAAGGTCAACCCGATCTGGGCGACGGCCAGGAATCGGGCCGGATCGTCGAGGAGGCGGCGGACCCGGCGGGCGCCGCTGTGGCCTTCTTCGAGGAGTTGCTCCACGCGGCTCCGGCGGATCGACACCAGGGCGATCTCGGCCGCGACGAAGACCCCCTCCAGGATGGTCAGGAGCATGATGAACAGGAACTCGCTGACGGGCACGTTCATCGTTCGGTCGGCTGGCCCTCGGGCTCCGCAGCCCCGGCCGGCTGGGCCTCGGGCTCGCCAGCCTCGACCGAATGGGCCGGCTCGCGGATCCGCGCCGGGACGCCGACGGCGAGCTTCCCCGGCGGCACATCCCGGGTCACCACCGCCCCGGCCCCGGTGCGGGCCCCGTCGCCGACCTCGACCGGCGCGACGAGCATCGTGTCGACCCCGATGAACGCGCCTTCGCCGATCGTCGTGCGGGTCTTCCGCCGGCCGTCGAAGTTGGCGGTGATGGTGCCCGCCCCGATGTTCGTGCGGGCCCCGACGTGGGCGTCGCCGAGATAGCTCATGTGGTGCTGCTGCACGCCGGCTTCGAGCCGGCTGTTCTTGACCTCGGCGTAGTTACCCAGCCTGGCCCCGCGACCGATCGACGAGCCCTCGCGGAGGTGGGCGAACGGCCCGATCGAGACGTCGTCCTCCACCTCCGCTCGCTCGAGCACGCTGGCCCAGATCCGGCAATCGCGGCCGACGCTGCTGTCCAGGATCTGGGTCCCAGAGCCGACTGTCGTGCCCGCTCCGATCGACGTCCGGCCACGCAGGACCACGTTGGGCTCGAGGATGACGTCGGCGGCCAGAACCACGTCGACGTCGACGTACGCCGTGGTCGGGTCGAGCATCGTGACGCCGGCCAGGAGGTGGCGCTCGTTGATCCGCTCGCGCAGGCGATAGGTCGCCTCGGCTAGCTCGGCCCGGTCGTTGATGCCGAGCAGCGAGCCGTCGTCGCCAACGGTGACGGTCGCGACGGCCCGGCCGTCGGCGCGGGCGAGGGCGACCAGCTCGGTCAGGTACAGCTCGCTGGTCGCCGGCGAGGGTCGCAGATCGGTGATCCGGCGGCGCAGCCAGGCGACCTCGATGGCGTAGATGCCGGCGTTGATCTCGTCGATCTCAAGCTCGGCCTCGGACGCATCACGGGCCTCGACGATGCGCTCGGGCTCGCCGGCTTCGTCCCGGACGAGTCGCCCCAGCCGACGCGGATCGAGGGTCACGACGCTGACCATCGACAACGCAGCGCCCGCCTCGCGGTGGGCGTCGAGGAGCCCCTCGAGCAGCTCGGCTTCGAGCAGGGGCACGTCGCCGTGGACGACCAGGACCTGGCCCACGTCGTCGGGCAGGGCGCGCAACCCCGCCATGAGGGCATCGGCGGTCCCCCGCGGCTCAGCCTGCAGGGCGAAGTCGGCGACGTCCGCGAAGGCCTCGCAAACCGCATCGGTCGACGGCGAAGAGACCACCAGCGGGCGGCTTCCGGTCACTGCCCGGGTGGCCTCGAGCACGAAGCCCAGCATGGGTCGTCCGCACAGCTCGTGGAGGACCTTGGGAAGGCGCGACTTCATCCGCGTCCCGAGTCCGGCGGCGAGGACGATCGCGACGGTCCGGGTCTGGGGTGGTTCGGGCTTCATCAGGGCTGAGGCATCGTAGGGTCGCCCTGAGCGGGGTGTCAAACGAGACGCGCCTGCGTTCGGCTCGCTTCAGGTCCGCCGGGCGATCGCCTCGATCTCGATCCGGCCACCCTTCGGCAGGGCGCCCACGGCGAAGGTCGAGCGGGCCGGAGGCGGATCGGCCATGTGCGTCGCGTAGACCCCGTTGACGGCCGCGAAGTCGCCGATGTCGGCCAGGAAGATCGTCGTCTTGACCACGTCGGCGAAGGTCAGGCCGGCACCGTCGAGGACCGCCTCGAGGTTGAGCAGGGCTCGCTCGGCCTGGGCCTCGACCCCCTCGACCAGCTCGCCGGTCGCCGGGTCGAGGCCGAGCTGTCCGGAACAGAACACGAAGCCATCGACGGCGATCGCCTGGCTGTACGGTCCGATCGCGGCCGGTGCATGAGAGGTCGAGATCGCCTGGCGGGTCATGGGTCACTCCTGTCTGGCTCACGGCGGCCGACCATCTCGGTGGCGGCGACGAACGGCGGGCCGTCCCCGGGCGCCACCAGGGCGCCCTCGGCGAAGGCCGTCCGGACGTCCTCGGCAGCGGCCTCCGCCTCGACCAGCGAAGGATAGAGGACCCACAGGGTGGGACCGGATCCGGATTGGCCGACCGGCCGGAGTAGCCGTCGGCTGAGCGAGCGGCGCAGGCCGACCAGCCCGGGGACGATGAGGCTGGCCGCGGCCAGCAGGTCATTCGCGACCGCCAGGACGCCAGCCCGGTCCACCAGGGCACCGGCCGTCAGGCCGTTCCGCAGCTCGTCGGCGAGATGGCTCGAGCTAGTCCTGGTCGCGCCGGCGGCAGCGGCGTCGCCCGCGGCGTCGTGGGCCGCGAAGACGTCGGCCGTCGACATGGCCAGCCGGGGGGTGACCACGAGAACGCCCGGCGGCGGACCGGTCACGCCCCGGAGCGGAGTGACCGATTCACCGCGGCCCTCGACCAGGGCCGGACCCCCGGCCAGGAAGAACGGCACGTCCGATCCGAGACGAGCCGCCACCCGGAGTCGCTCGTGGATGGTCAGGCTGGCGCCCCAGGCCTCGAGCGCCCCGTCGAGCGCGGCTGCGGCATCGCTCGAGCCGCCGGCAAGGCCCGCGGCCACCGGGATGCGCTTGTCGAGGCGCACCGCCAGGGCCGGCGGAGGTCCGGCGGATCCCGACCAGCCGGCACCGATCGCCTCGCGTGTCGCGGACAAAGCGCGACGGACCAGGTTGGTCTCGTTCGGACCGGCGTCGAAGCCGTCGACGTGGAGGGTGTCCGCACGATCGGCCGCCGGGGCCAGGCTGAGCCGGTCGGCCAGCCGCAGCGGGACCATCACCGAGTGGAGCTGGTGGTAGCCGTCGGCGCCCCGCCCAACGACGGCCAGACTGAGATTGAGCTTGGCCGGTGCGAGCCGGACCACCGGGGTCAGGCGGCGGGACGGATCCACGGCCGGCTGGCTCATCGGCCGCGCAGGTCGGGCCCGATCGGCCCGACCAGCTCCAGGAGCCGGATCCACTCCCCCACCGCGACGGTCTGGGGACGGCGATCGGGGGCGATCCCGGCCGCCGCCAGGGCCGCTGTCACCCGGTCGGCGGGGATCGGCAGTTGCCGCGCGAGGACGTTGTGGATCATCTTCCGCCGCTCGCGGAAGGCAGCCTGGACGAGCCGCCAGAGCTCCTCCTCGGCAAGCGGGTCGAGCCGGTCGTCGGCCGGGAACGGGTCGATGACGATGACCGCAGAATCGACCTCCGGGGCGGGCTCGAAGGCTGTCGGCGGGACGCGCCTGGCGATCCGCACGGCGGCGTGGTACTGGACGAAGACCGACAGGTAGCTCATCTTGCCCGGCGGCGCGGCGATCCGCTCGGCGACCTCGCGCTGGACCATCAGCACCAGGCGCTCGGGCCCGGGCGGTTCGCCGAGCAGCCGGTGGAGCGTGGGGCTGGTGATGTGGTAGGGCAGATTGGCGACGACGTCGTAGGGCTGTGGCAGAAGCCGGGTCATGGGCAGATCGAGCGCGTCGCCCTCGATCAGGCGCAGCGTGCCGGGGGCGGCCGGATCGTCGCTGCCCCGGGCGATCTCTGCCGCGAAACGGTCGCGCAGGCGCTCGGCCAGGCCCCGGTCGAGCTCGACCGCCGTCACTGCCGCTCCGGCCTCGAGCAGCCCCGCGGTCAGGATCCCCAGGCCGGGGCCGATCTCGAGGACGGCCCGGCCGGGCGCCGGGGCCGCCTCAGCGAGGATCGCCTCGAGGACATCGACGTCGACCAGGAAGTTCTGGCTCAGCGAATGGCGGGCTCGGAGGCCGGCCTCGCGCAGCGTTCGCCGGACCTCGGCGGGATCGATCCGCGGTGGCCCGCTCATCGAGCCGCCAGGGGCAGCGCCGGGCGGGCGTCGAGGTCCAGCCCGGCGAGCTCGCCGGCGGCGAAACGACGTGCGCCGGCCGCCCCGATCATCGCCCCGTTGTCCGTGCACAGACCCGGCCGTGGGACCACGACGGGCAACCCGACCACCGCCGCCTCAGCCTCGATCCGGGCCCGCAGGACGCTGTTCGCGGCGACTCCGCCGCCGACCACGATGCAGCGCCCGCCGAGCGTTGTGGCCGCCCGGAGGGTCTTCGTGGCCAGCACGTCGACGACCGCGTCCTGGAAGCCGTACGCCAGCTCGGCGACGGTCGCGTCAGACAGGCGCGCTTCGGGGTCGTCCGCCGGAAGGCCCTCATCGAGCCGCGCCGCGGCGACGATCCGCCGGGCCGCGGTCTTGAGGCCGCTGAAGCTGAAATCGTAGGTCTCGCCCAGCCACGCCCGCGGGAAGCGGACGTCGCGTCGGGTGGCGCCCTCGGCCGCGTGCTGGATGGCCGGCCCGCCGGGATAGTCCAGCCCGAGCAGGCGGCCGACCTTGTCGAACGCCTCACCGGCGGCGTCGTCGACGGTCTGCCCGAGCAGCCGAAAGGCGCCGTGGTCGCGCATCTCGACCAGGAGGGTATGCCCGCCCGAGACGACCAGCGCAACGAGCGGGAACCGTGGCTCGGGGCGATCCATCTCCACCTCGCCCGGATCGAGCAGCCAGCCCGCCTCGACATGACCCTCGAGGTGGTTGACCCCGACCAGTGGCTTGCCGTGGACATGGGCCAGGGCCTTGGCGAAGTTCACCCCCACGAGCAGCGACCCGGCCAGGCCAGGGCCGTACGTCACCGCCACGCCGTCGATGACCGACCAGTCCGCGCCGGCGTCGGCGAGCGCGGCGTCGAGGACCGGGACGATCCAGCGCAGGTGGGCGCGGGCGGCCACCTCGGGCACGATCCCGCCGGTTGCGGCATGGAGCGCGACCTGGCTGGCGACGACGTTGGCGTGGATCCGCCGTCCGCCCTCGACCACGGCGATCCCGGTCTCGTCGCAGCTCGATTCGATGGCGAGCAGGAGCGGCTCGCTCATCCCATCCGGTCCGGAGAGCCCGGCGCCGGCTGGCGACCGGCTCGCTCGCGCTCGACGGACGCATCGCCCGGCGATCCACCCGCCGCCTCGGGTCGGGCGTCGTCCTCGGTCGGGTCGGGGTAGGCGGCGATGACTGAGCGGAGCCTCCCCAGGCGATCGCGCATGGCAGCGCCATCGAGCCGCTCCGTGGTCATGATCAGGGCATCCTCGTTGTTGTCGGTGTAGTAGCGCGGGCGGATCCCGACGGGGCGGAACCCGAACTTCTCGTACAGCCGTCGCGCCGGCAGGTTGGAAAGGCGGACCTCCAGGGTGGCTTCGGATGCTCGTCGCTCGAGGGCGATATCGAGGAGCGCCAGCAGGAGGCGCTCGCCGAGGTGCCGCCGGCGCCAGTCCGGGTGGATCGCGAAGGTCGTGATGTGGGCCTCGTCGACCATCAGCCACAGGCCGGCGTAGCCGACGACCGACGTACCGACCCGGACCACCATGTAGTGCGCGAGCCGATTGGTCTGGAGCTCGGTCAGGTAGGCGTTGGGCGGCCACGGTGCGCTGAAGCTCGCCAGCTCGATCGCCTGCACGGCGCCGACGTCCCCGACCACCATCGGTTCGATGACCACCTTCACCGGGGGTCGCGCGACCATGCCACCTCCCCGCTCTCGGCACGAACCCCGCGCGGCAGGCTCACGTACTCGGGGACGAGTGTGGCCAGATCTCCCGGCCGGCCCGCCGCCAGTGACGCGGCGCCAAGGGCGAGGAGCGATCGGGCGAACCCCTCGCGGGCGAGCTCACCCCGGGCCATGGCGTCCTCCGGGGCGCGCCCGGCAAGGTCGATCGCGACGGCGGTCCAGCGGGGATCGAGGCCCGCCAGGATGTCGCCTGCCTCGTCGTCGGCCAGCATGCTGGCCCGGCCTTCGGAGTCGACCAGGATCCGCCCCGACGGCCCTGCCGGAAGGAGCAGGGCGAATGACTCGTGCGGCGTCGATGCGTCGCCGGCCAGCGCATTCAGCAGGGCGATGCCGGTGCCCACCCCCACGATCGGGATGCCCAGGCCATGGGCCAGCCCCTTTGCTGTGGCCAGCCCGACGCGCAGGCCGGTGAACGCACCGGGGCCCGTGCCGACCACGATCGCGCCGAGCTCGGGCAGGCCCGTCCCTGCCTCGGCCAGCAGACGGTCGATCCGGACGAGGAGCTCCTCACCGTGGCGGTGGCCGGCGGTCCATCTCGACTCGGAAAGGAGCGCGCCGTCCGATCGGCCGAGGGCGACGACCGCCACGGTCGTGGCCGTGTCAAGGGCCAGGATGGGGCCGGGTGACCACGCCGCGGGGCTCATCCGAGAGCCTCGAGATAGCGCCGATAGCCCGGGTCGGGGGCGGTCAGGGTGATCGCCCGGGGATCGTCGCCGGTGCCGTCGATGTGGATCGCCAGACGCGCCCGGGGCAGGCCCGCGCCCAGGCGCTCGGCCCATTCGACCAGGGTCACGCCGTCGACCTGTCGGTCATCGATGAGCCCGCCGGACCACGCGTCGACGTCGTCGGCCAGGCGATACAGATCGAGGTGGAACAGCGGCAGCCGACCGACGTACTCGGTCATCAGGACGAAGCTGGGCGAGTTGACGGTGGCCTCGACGCCCAGGCCAGTCGCGAATCCTTTCGCGAACTGGGTCTTGCCCGCGCCGAGCTCGCCGGTCAGGGCGATCAGGTCGCCCGGTCGCGCGGCATCCGCCAGGCGGGCCGCCATGGCGCGGGTCGCCTCGGCCGAGGCGCTCGCCAGCGTCCGGCTGACGGCGGACGGCAACGGCAGATCGGTTCCGGGAGACATGGCCGGAGGGTAGCCGACCGCGAGATCCCGCGCCGTCAGGCGAGACGCTCGAGGTCGGCCAGCGGCACCACCGCGACGGTCCCGTCATCGAGCGCGATCGCGGCCGCCTCGAGGTGGACCCCGGCGGCGAACCGGCGCAACCCGGCCGAGCGAAGCCAGCGGCCCTCACGACCGGCGAGCTCACCACCCAGGACGCGAACCCAATCGTCGGGCCAGCCGGCTGCCGGCGGATCGTCCGCCGTGAACACGAGTCTGGGTGGGTCGACCACGATCGCCACCTGGCGACCCTCGAGCGCCGCCAACAGCCCGGCGACTGGACCCGCGATCGCCCGCCGTACGGTGCCGTCGAGGATGAGCACGGCGAACGGCGCCAGCGGCTGAAGGCTGGCCCGCTGGCGCGCCTCCGAGCCGCGCAGGTCGCGCAGGTCCTTGCTGGCCAGCCCCGAGGCCACGACCCCGCGGACACCGGTCGCCCGGGCCCGGATGATCGCTTCCGAGTCGATCCGCCCGTCGACCACCAGGATCGCCCCGGCACGACCCACATCGAGCGCTCCGCGCAAGCCCGACTCGCCGACCACCCGCTCCAGTCGCCCCCGCGTAGACGTCCCGGCGGCGAACGCGCCGATGAGCGCCGGGCCGGTCAGGCGGATCGCAATTCCCCGACCCGGGACCGCCTCGATGACCGTTCCGGCTGCCGGGGCCTCCAGCAGGTCGAAGTGACCGCCGGCCGCGATCCGCCAGCGCCCGTCGGCGGGGTGGAGCAGCTCGCCTGCCGGACTGCGCGGCTGGCGGCGACGGAGCGGCCCTGCGGCCTCGTGGCCGTCGCCCGGCCACCAATCACCGGCCTCAAGGGGGAGGCTGTCGCTCTCGTCCGGCTCGGCGACCGGTGGACCCTCGTCGATCCGCGGGTCGCGTTGGCGCTCGGCCAGACCGAGCCCGGGGCCGACGACATCGCCCGGGGCGACCAGGATCCGGTCGCCCGGACCGAGGTCGAACCTCGCGACCGGCTCGGGGTCGAGCAGGCCTCGGACCGGGATCAGCTCGAGGCCGCGATCGTTCTCGAGGGCCAGGGTCGGGGCGTCGTGATCGATCACGTGTCGCCGCCCGTCCAGAACGCGGCCTGCCAGGCTTCGAGCATGGCCCGTCGACGCTCCGCCCGGTCGGGCAGGCGGAGGGGGATGTCGCGCAGGTCGACCAGCAGGCCACCCAGTCCGCCACCGACCTCGACCCTCAGGTGCCGGCCGCGTGGACCCAGACCGACCGGATCGCGGAAGCGCAGGTCGGCCACGGCCACCTGACCGGGAGGCAGATCGACCAGCTGGAGCCCGCCCGGGACGAGATCCAGCTCGGTCTGGCCGGCCGCTCCCCGGACCGTCAGCCGGCCCGCGCTCCGGCCGGCGCGGAGGCCGTTCGGGACGACGACGCTACCCAGTGGCGCCAGGAGATCGTCGGCCAACTCGGCGAGGAGCGCCCGACGCTCAGCGGGATCGGCAACGCCGCCCAGTGGCCCAAGCAGCCGGGCATGATCGAAGGCGAGCTGGCTGGCGCCCGGCCGACGGACGACATCGGCGACGCTCAGGGCAATCGCCGGACCGGGCGCTGCCGCCCAGCCCCCACCGGCCACCACGACGAGGTCCGGCGCCGGCAGCGCCCCCAGCCATGGCGTGGCCGCGACCAGCCGGGCCACGGCGGCACGCATCACAGCCAGCCGGAGGCGAGCCCCGTCGCCGTATGCCTCTACCCAGGGCGACAGGCGCAGCTCGCGGAGCCGGTCCCGCATGCGGTGGCGGTCCAGGGCAACGGTCGACCAGGCCAGGATCGCGTCCACGGTCTCATCGTCGAGGTCGTCCTGGATGAATCCCGCCGACGGCACGATCGCCGGCGCTGCCTCGAGACCCTCGCGTCCGGCGATCGCCCGAACGCCACCGTCGTAGCCGACCTCGATGAGCTCGATCCTCCGGTCGAGGACAACGGCCAGGTCCACGAGCGCCGCCAGCGCGGCCCGGCGCGGGGTGCCCGGATCCGGGTCGAGCCGGTCGAGGAGGTGCCGCAACGGCTCGCCTGGTGGCTCGCCGGAGCCGGGGCCCGGGGCGTAGATCGGGCCGTCGACCCCCGCGGTGAGCGGCCCGTACGGCAGGTCGTCGCGGGCCATCTCGCCGGCCAGCACGAGCGGCGCCGCGGTGGACCGCCGGGAGATCCCGCCGACGACCGCGGCGAGCTCCGCCAGGGTGGCGGTCTCCTCGCGGCTGGTGGCCGGTTCACCGCTCACGAGGATGGCGCGCACGCCATGCCCGAGCGCCGTGCGAGTGAGGCCGATCGGCCCATCGGCGTCGTGGCTCGCCCCGCGGGTGCGCCAGCCCGCGAGGCCGGCAACGCGCTCGACGACGAGGCGCTCGCGGACCGTGGTGGCCAGCACGGCCAACGTCGGCGGGGGGCTCGAGCGGACCACGAGGCGCGGCGCGTCGGCGACCGCCGCGCGGTCCAGCCCCAGGCGCTCGGCGCCGTTGGGATCGGCGGCCCGGACCCGCTCGACGAGATGGTCGACCAGGCGGTCCTCGTCGACGCCGGCGGGCAGGACGACCGAGCCGAGGAGGCGTCGTCGCCCGTCGACCGGGCCGATCAGCGCGGCGGAGGCCGTGGCCGCCCCGATGTCGAGGGCGATGCGGACGCCACGATCGAGGGTCACCGCTCCATGCTAGCCCAGCGGTCCGAGCCCGGCCGGGCGGGAGTTCCGCGGCCCGCGGCGCGTCAGGCGTCGAGCGTGTCGCCCTCGTCGAACTCCTCGAGCCGGTCAATGAGCTGCTCGATCCCGATGTCGTCGGCGAGGATCGCCGAGGCCGAGGAGACATCGCCCCCGAACAGGCCGCGCAGGGTCGGGTCGAAGAACAGCATCGCGTTGCTGCCGAGCGGCCGATAGGGCCGGCTCGCATTCAGGAAGTGGACCGCCGGCGTGGTCAGGCCGCGGAACTGGATCTCCCGGGCGACCTGCTCGACCAGGTCATCGCGCTGCTCGTCGGTGCGCTCGCGGGGGAAGCTCACACCGGCACCTCATGATCGGCGCCGAGCCGGGCTACGGGGAACGGGTTGACCACGATGTCGATGGCGACGGGAGCGGTCAGGGCGCGCTCGAAGGCCGAGTAGACGATGACCCCGCGCATGGCCAGGACGACCCGTTCGATCCCCGGCGAGCGGCGCAGCTCGTCGCGGACGGTCGCCACGGTGATCTGAGCGGCCGTATCCAGCGGGAAGCCCCCGACGGCCGTTCCGAGAGCGGGCATCGCCAGCGTCGTCACGTCGTGCTCGCGCGCCCGGGCGAAGGCACTCCGGATGGCCGCCTCGATCGCCGCACCATTCGTCCGTCGATCGCTGTCGAGGGAGACCGCGTGGATGACCAGCCGTGCCGCCAGCCGGCCGCCGTCCGTCACCACCGCGTCGCCGACCGCCACCGGCTGCTGTCGAACCGCGGCGAACTCGACGTCATCGCCCGCCGTCGCCTTGATCGCGACCGCGACGCCGCTCGACATCCACAGGCTGGGACTCGCCGGGCTGACGATCGCGTCGACCTCGAGGTCGCAGACGTCTCCGTTCCAGAGCTGGATATACGTCACCGACCCCTCCAGAGCGCGAGTGCCCGGGCCGCCACCGGTACCGCCGCGGCATGGTACACCCGGGGCAGCCGGCGGGACAGTGCGGTGACCGTTTCCCAGGTGTTCGTGTTGCGCAGTCGCGCCAGGTCCTCGACGGCAATCGTCTGGCCGCCCTGGGTCCCGAGCAGGACGAACTCGTCGTCGACGCTCACCCGGCCCGGGACATCGGTCACGTCGGCCATCACGGCGTCCATCGCCACGTTCCCGACCAGTGGCACGCGGTGGCCCCGGACGAGCGCCTCGGCCCGGTTCGAGAACGCCCGGGAGAAGCCGTCGCCATAGCCCAGGGGCAGCGTGGCGATCCGGCTTGGTCGGGCCGTCGTGAAGGTCGGGCCGTAGCTGATCCCGGTCCCCGTCGGCAGGTCGGCGACCCGGACGGGTCGAGCGTGGAGCGACAGGATCGGCCGGATGCTCGATGCCGGCGGCCGGGCGGCGGCATCCGCGGGGACGTCGTCGGGCACGATGCCGTAGGTCGCGAGCCCGATCCGGACCGCGTCGTATGCCGGCACGACCCGGCCGAGCAGCCCGGCACTGGCGGCAAGGTGACGCAGCGGCGGCCGGGCGACGGCCTCGGCCAGATGACCCAGCGCCAGCTCGAATCGGGCATCCTGGTCGGCCGTCCGGGGCCCATCGTCGGCCTGCTGGATGTGGGACCAGATCCCGGCCAGCCGGACGCCTGGGCTCAAGCGGAGCCGGCCAGCGGTCGCGGTCACGCGATCGGGCTCGATACCGGCGCGCCCGAGACCGGTCTCCACGTCGAGGTGGATGGCCAGGGCCCGCCGCGGTCGCACGCCCGAGCGCCCCTCCCAGGCTTCCCGGGCAGCCGCCACCATCCGCTCGAGCAGATCCTCGCCGGATGCCGCGACCGCGACTCCGAGGCGCATCGCAGCGGGCACGACGGCGGGGGGTACGGCGTACAGGCACAGGATGGGGGCACGGATGCCGGCCGTCCGGAGCTCGACCGCCTCATCGAAGGCGGCCACCGAGAAGCCGTCGGCCCCGGCGGCCTCGAGCGCGCGGGCGACCTCGACGGCGCCGTGGCCGTAGGCATCGGCCTTGACCACCGGCTCGATCCGCACTCCGGCGGGGACCGCGGCTCTGAACGCCGCCAGGTTCGCCGTGAGCCGATCGAGGTCGATCTCGAGCCAGGCCGTCCGAGGCAGCGGCGGAAGGCCGGCGGCGGCCAGCCGGTCGTCGACCGACGGTCGCGCGGTCACGCGCCGGGGGTGGGCGTGGTGTCCCCGCTCGCGACGGCGCCGAAGCCCAGCCGGGACGGCTTGCGGAGGCGCGCCGCCGCCGCGGCCAGGCGCTTCCGGGCGAGGGTGATCTCGAGCGGCAGGTCGCCCGCGAGCAGGCCGGCCTCGCCCAGCCGATCGCGCAGGACCTCGCCGGCGGCCCCGTGGAGGTAGACACCCAGGCGGGCGGCTGCGAACGGGTCGAGGCCCTGGGCGAGCAGCGCCCCGATCGTCCCGGCGAGGACGTCACCCGTGCCGCCGCTGGCCAGGCCCGGGTTCTCGAACGGCGCCCGGGCGGCCCGCCCATCGGGCGCGGCCACGACCGTCCGGGCGCCCTTGAGCACGATCACCTGGGCCCAGCGGGTTGCCGCGTCGCGCGCCGCGGTCTCGCGTGCGTCGTCGTCGGCCACGAGGTCGCCGTCTGCCTCCGCGCCGATCCCGCCGGCGGCCCGCAGCCGGGCGAACTCGCCGGCGTGGGGCGTGAGCACACAGGCTCGGCGGATGAGCGTCCACCACTCGTCGCGCACGGCCAGGGAGCGCAACGCCTCGGCGTCGACCACGGCCGGAGGGGGCGGCTCGCCCGACTCGTGCTCGACTGCCAGCAGCCCGCGGATCAGGTCGGCCGTGGCCAGTCCCGGCCGGAGACCGGGACCCACCACGACCGCGTCGTGCTCGTGGTCGAGGATCCGGGCCAAGGCATCCTCGGGCTCGACCTCCTCGACGTCGTCCTCGGGCAACGCCATCGTCGTCGCCTCGACGACCTTGCCGGCAAACAGCGGCTGGAGTGACTCGGGCACGGCCAGGGTGACCAATCCCGCACCGGATCGCCCGGCGGCCCGGCAGACGAGCAGGCCCGCCCCGGCGTAGTCCAGCGAGCCGGCGATGACCAGGAGCTTGCCGAAGGTACCCTTGTGACCGCGGGCCGGCCGCTCGGGCAAGAGCCCGCCGGCGATCTTGTCGTCGAGCAGCTCCAGTTCGGGCGCGGCGACGCTGACGCCGGCTCCGGCGCGGTCAGGCACGGTCCGCCTCGGCGGCCAACGCCCGGATCCGGTCCATCCGGGCCAGGATCCGCCGCTCGTGCTCGTCGAGCCGGTCCTCGATGTCCGGCGGGAAGACGTAGCGACCGCCGGCGGTCCGGACCCCGAACGCGATCGCCACCGCGTACTCCGCCTCGTGGGTGATCGACACCGCGATGCGCTCCATGCCGAGCTGCTCGGCCCGGGCAGCGGCCCGGCCGTGGAGCCGGACGGCGGGCTGGCCGGTCGGCAGCCGCTCGATCTCGATATCGCGCCAGCCGATCCCCCGGACACCCAGCCCGAGGACCTTGCTGACCGCTTCCTTGGCCGCCCAGCGCCCGGCGAAGGTCTCCGGACGGTCGCGCACGTAGCGCCGCTCGGCGGGGGTCAGGACGCGCCCCGAGAAGCGGCTCCCGAAACGGGTCAGTGCCGCCCGGATCCGGTCGACCCGGATGATGTCGATCCCCAGCTCAGTGGTACCGTCGGGCGGATGGCCTCGCGGAGCTCGATCCTCGGACGGATGACTCGCATGGGTGTCGCCTCCGACCTCGGAGGAGTCGGCCTGGGCTCCCCGCTCAGGTTGCCCACTCATGCGTTCTATTCGACCGTGACGGACTTGGCCAGGTTGCGCGGCTGGTCGACGTCGGTCCCGCGCGCGATCGCCGTGTAGTAGGCGAACAGCTGGAGCGGGATGATCGCCAGGATCGGGCTGAGCGCCTCGTGCGTGTCGGGCACCCACAGGACATCGTCGGCGAAACGTTCGATCTGGACGTCGCCCTCGGAGGCCACCGCGATGACTCGGGCATCGCGGGCACGTCCCTCCATGACGTTGCTGATGAGCTTGTCGTAGACCGACGAGCTGGTGGCCACAGCGACCAGCGGCACCTCGGCGTCGAGGAGCGAGATGGGACCGTGCTTCAGCTCTCCAGCGGCGTAGCCCTCGGCGTGGACGTAGCTGACCTCCTTGAGCTTGAGCGCCCCCTCGAGCGCGACCGGGTAGGTGTAGCCCCGCCCGACGAACATGAAGCCGCGCGAGTTGACGTAGCGCCGGGCGAGCTCGGGCACGCCGGCACAGCCGTCCAGCGCGGTTTGCGCCTGCTTGGGCAACCGCCGCAGCGCCGCACCGAGCTCGAGCTCCTGCTCGAGGCCCAGCCGGCCGCGCGTCTTGGCGATGGCCGCTGCGACGATGACGAGGGTGGTGACCTGGGTGACGAACGTCTTCGAGGCCGCAACGGCGATCTCCGGTCCGGCCTGCAGGAAGAGGACCGCCCGGGCTTCCCGCGTGATCGCCGAGCCGACGGTGTTGGTCACCGCGACGATCGGGCAACCGCGCTCCCGGGCGAGGCGGGTCGGGGCGATGGTGTCGGCCGTCTCGCCGGACTGGGTCACGGCGATGACCAGCGTGCGCTCGTCGAGCGGCGGCGGGCTGTAGCGGAACTCCGAGCCGATGTTGGCCCGGGCCGGGATCCCGACCCAGTCCTGGATCGCGGCGGCGCCGACGAGGGCCGCGTAGTAGGCGGTGCCGCATGCGATCAGCTCGACCCGGTCGACCCTTCGCAGGATCTCGGCCAGGTCGTCGAGCTCGGCCACCTCGATCCGGTCATCGGTCGTCACCCGCCCGGTCAGGGCCTGGAGCAGGGCGGTCGGCTGCTCGTGCATCTCCTTGAGCATGAAGTGCTCGTAGCCGCCCTTCTCGGCCGCCTCGGGCGTCCAGTCGATGACGCTGACCGTGCGCTCGACCGGGGCGCCGGCGATGTCGGTGATGGTGACCCCCCACGGTCGAAGATCGGCGACGTCGCCCTCCTCGAGGAAGATGACCCGGTCGGTATGGGCCAGGATCGCCGCCACGTCACTGGCCAGGAAGCTCTCACCCTCGCCGACCCCGACCACGAGCGGGACGTCCAGCCGGGCGCCGATGAGCCGATCCGCCTCGCCCCGGTGCATGACCGCCAGGGCGTAGGCGCCGCGGACCTTGCGCAGGGCCTCGCGAGTCGCGTCGGCCAGGTCGCCCGAGTACGCCTCCTCGATGAGGTGGGCGAGAGCCTCGGTGTCGGTCTCCGAGGTCAGGGTGTGACCGCGCTCCTCGAGGCCGTCGCGCAGCTCGCGGAAGTTCTCGATGATCCCGTTGTGGATGACCGTGATCTCACCGGTACAGTCCTGGTGTGGGTGCGCATTCAGGTCGTTTGGCCGGCCATGGGTCGCCCAACGGGTGTGAGCCAGGCCGATCGCCGCGTGCGGGGTCCGGTCGGCGATGGCCGTCTGGAGGTTGCTCAGCTTGCCGGCCCGCTTCTCCAGGAACAGGTCGCCCGCGTCGTCGACCAGGGCAATCCCGGCGGAGTCGTAGCCGCGATACTCGAGGCGGCGGAGACCCTCGATGAGGATCGGTCCCGCCTCACGCGGTCCGGTATAGCCGACGATCCCACACATGCGGTCCGAGTCTCCTGAGCGAACCCGGGAGCGCGGCTCCGGGCCGGGTTAGTTTAGACGCTCCCCTGCGAGGGTCGCGATCTCGTCGGCCAGCTCGCGGACCAGGGCGGCGTCGGGGCCCTCGACCATCACCCGCAGGGCGGGCTCGGTGCCCGACGGTCGGACGAGGATCCGGCCGGTCCCGCCGAGCCGGGCGGTGGCCTGGGCCAGGGCCCGCTGGAGGACCGGATCCCCCTCCCACTGATCCCTGTGACGGGCGGGCACAGCCCGTTGCTGCTGGGGCAGAAGTGGGATCTCGGCGGCCAGCTCGGCGATCGGCCGCCTCCGCCGGCCGAGGACGCGCAGGACCTCGAGCGCGGTGACGATCCCGTCGCCCGAGGTGCTCTGCTCCCGGACGATCACGTGGCCGCTCTTCTCGCCACCGAGGACGGCGCCCGACACCTGCATCCCCTCGAGGATGTACTTGTCGCCGACTGGGGTCCGGATGACCTGGCCGCCGGCCGCCTCGATGGCCACCTGGAGGCCGCCATTCGACAGGACCGATACGACCAGCCCGCCACCGGCGAGCTCCCCGTGGGCGAGCCGGTCCAGCGCCAGCAGGCCGATGAGCTGATCGCCGTCGACCACGAAGCCGGCCCCATCGACCGCGACGCAGCGGTCGGCATCGCCGTCGAGGGCGAAGCCGATGTCGGCGCCCCGCTCGGCCACTGTCGCGGCCAGCGCCGCCGGGGCGGTGGCCCCGCAACCGAGATTGATGTTCACCCCGTCGGGCTCGGCAAAGATGACCTCGACCTGGGCACCGGTCGCGGTCAAGATGTCGGCGGCCACGGCACTGCCCGAGCCGTTGGCACAATCGAGAACGATCCGGAGGTCGGTCGGGATCGACCGGGCCAGGCCGATCCGATGCTCGAGGTAGCGCTCGATGAGGTGGCCGGCGTCGATCGATCGGCCGAGCTCGGCGTTGCCCACCCCACCGAGGTCGCCCGATCGCCAGATGAGCTGTTCGAGCTCGTCCTCGACGTCGTCGTCGAGCTTGAGCCCGGCCGCGTCGAGCACCTTGAGGCCGTTGTCCTCGGCGGGGTTGTGCGAGGCCGAGACCATGATCCCGGCGGCGAACTCGCCCGAGCCGGCCAGGAAGGCCAGGGCCGGAGTCGGGACGACCCCCAGCCGGTGGACGTCGACGCCAAGGCTGGTCGCCCCGCTGACGATCGCAGCCACGAACATGTCACCGGAGCGGCGGGTGTCCTGGCCGACCACGATGGACCGGCCCGGACCGGCCAGTCGTCGTGCGGTCGCCCGGCCGAGGTCATGGGCGATGGTCGGCTTGAGCTCGATATTGGCGACTCCCCGGATGCCGTCCGTGCCGAACAGGCGGGGCATCTAGGGTCCGCTCGGAGCCGGGGAGGGCACGGCCGTCGGCGAGGCGTTCGCGACGATGGTGACGGTCACCTCGGGCGGGCTCGTGGCCACGAGCTGGACGTCGGCCGGGAGCGAGATCGTGAGCTTGACCTTGTGGCTGCCGGGGGCGAGGCCGTTGACGTCCGTGACGACCGCCAGTGTCCGCGGATCGAGCGAGTCGAGCGCTGCGACGGTTCCGCCGACGGTGATCAGGACCGATGCGCTGGACAGCGTGTACGTCCGATCGTCGCGTGCCCCGGACAGGACGATCCCGACCGAATAGGTCCGGGTCGCGGCGACGGGGCGAAGCACGATCGTCACCGTGGCCGAGTCGCCCGAGATCGAGGTGACCCCGGCGAGGAGGTCGAGGGGGACGGTCCGGACCAGGTCCGTCGAGGCGCCGCTGACCGAGATCGGGCCGGTGTCGACCTTCAGCAGGATCGCCAGGGCGTCGGCATCACCCTCCACCGAGACGACCGGAGGATCGACCGCGATCGAATCGATCTCGAAACCGGCCGCAGGCGTGCCGGTCACGACTGGGTGGACCGGCAACGTCTTCTTCTGGAGCCCGCTCCCGACGGCGATCTGGACGCGGACGCTCGATGGTTGGACGTCGACCGGGCTCTGCACCTCGCCCCGAGCGTCCACCGCGACGAGGTCGACCGTCTGGTCGACGTCGATCCCCGACGGCTGGACCACGACGCGGGCCTCGGCCGACGCCACGAGCCGGACGACCGACTCGGGCCCGGACACCGTGGCCTCCTTCGCGGACAGCACCGGATCGCGAAGCTCCAGCCCGGCGGGCACGTTACCGTGCTCGACCGAGATCGGGACGGTCTTCGACACGAGCGGGTCGAGCCGGACGACGATCGAGGGCGGGTCGAAGTCGATGATCGTCACCCGCTGATCGGCATTGGTGACGGTGACCTTGGCGATCACGATCGGGTTGTCCGTCTGGGGCTGCGCCGAGGAGAGGTCGACGGTCGCGCTGAAGCTGGCGCTGGTGAGCCGTTGGGCGACCTCGGCGGGTGCGAAATAGCGGATGCTGGTGACCGGTGGCAGGTTGCTCAGGAGGACTGCCGACGTGGGCAGCTTGAGCGGCACGATGGGCACGCTGCCGGTCCACACCTGGGCGCTCTGGGAGAGGACCAGGCCCGCGTACAGGAGCGTGGCCAGGGCGATCGCAGCGAGCTTGAGCGGCCAGTTGCGGACGATGAACTGGACGACTCGACTCATCGACGGGCGGACGCCGAGGGGGCCGGGCGGGGGTCGGCCTCGTGGCGATCCGGGCGCGTGGCCGGGGCGTCAGGCTGGCCCGCGTCGGCGGACGATGGCGGCGCCACGACCACCGTCGGCTCCACGCTTGGGTCGATCCCGGACGATCGGTCGGCAGTAGCCGCGGGCGTGGCCGGAGCGGCCGGCGTGGCTGGCGTGCCCGGCGGAGTGGCCGGGCTCGTGCCGAACCGGCTCGCGCCGACCGAGCGGCGGGCTGCGCGGCGCAGGCCGGCGACCTGGCGTCGCGTCGGTCGGGTCGCCGAGCGCATCGCCCCAGTGCCTCGCTCGACCAGCGTCCGACCGCTGCCGGGCCGAAGCAGTTGCACGATCGCCCGCGCCAGCTGGGCCTCGTTCAGGTTGCGCACGATCCGGGCTCGTTCGACGAGGCTGATCTGGCTGCTCTCCTCGCTGACGACGATAACGACCGCGTCGGTCTGCTCGGCGATGCCAAGGGCGGCCCGATGGCGCGTCCCCAGGCGCTCCGAATGGACCGTGGTCTCGGCCAGCGGCAGGAGCGCTCCCGCGGCCACGATCTGCTCGGCACGGACGATGACCGCCCCGTCGTGGAGGGCGGTCCGGGGCATGAAGATGGTGAGCAGCAGGTCGACCGATATGTCGGCGTGGAGCATCACGCCCGACTCGGCGATCTCCTCGAGTCCCGTCTCGCGCTCGATGACGATCAGCGCGCCATGACCGTCCTCCGCTAGGATCGCGGCGGCCCTGGCGATCTCGGCCGCGACGTGCTCCGCTCCCCGCTCGTCTGCCGGCGATAAGAGCCAGGCCATCGAGCCCACCCGGCCGATCCGCTCAAGGGCGCGACGCAGCTCCGGCTGGAAGACCACGACGAGAGCGAACACGCCGACGATCGCCCCGGCCTCGAGGATCTGGCGGAGGAGCGGCAGGTTGAACACGCGAGCGAGGGCGTACACCACGAAGAGAACGCTTACGCCGATGACGAGGCGAACCGCCCGTGTTCCCCGGATCAGGCTGAACAGGTAGTAGATGAGGACGGCGGTGATCCCGATGTCGACCAGCGTGGTCAGGCGGACCTGATCGAGGATCGATTGGAGTGCCTGCGGCATCGTGCTCTGAGTGTACGTCAGGAGCGCAGCGCGGACAGTCGAGGGTCATCCGGAAGACGCTCGGCGGCGAGCTCGTGGAGCCGCTTTCGGGCAGGGTCGTCACCGGTCAGGATGACGTACCGGTCGAGCAGCACCAGCTTGTCCGCAGCCGCCGCGTCCCAGCCGTGGTCGAGGTCGAGCTCGGCCAGGGCGAGATGGAGGTCGGGATCGGCGGGGGCCACCGTCAGGCCGAGCTGGCAGGCGTCGACGGCAGCGTCGAGCAGGCCACCGCGCCGCAGCTTGGCCACCGCGTCGAGGACCGCCGCGTGGACGATCCCGGCATCGCCCGTCGCGACCGCCGCGTCGACGGCCAGCGACAGGGCGCCCGGGTCGGGTAGCGGCTCGGCGACGGGCTCGGAGACCGAATCGTCGGCGCTCTGGGGTTCGACGGGCAGTGCCAGCTTGGCCGGTTCGGTCGGATCCACGGCCCGCGCCTGCTCGGCCGCGATCGCATCGGCGGCGGCGGCCTGCCGAGCGGCCACCGCTTCGAGAGCCACGTGCGCGCGGGCCAGGTGGTCCGCGATCCCGCGCTCGGTCGGCCAACCGGTGAGCTCAGCGACGATGACCTCGAGATGACGCCGGCGAGCTCGCGATTCGGCCAGCTCGAGTGCCCGCCGGGCCGTGTCGCAGGCGTCCGGCAGCCGGCCGGCCGTCTCTTGCGTGTCCGCCAGCAGGTCGAGCACGCCGGCGGCCTCGGCGGGTCGGCCGGCGGAGATGAGCGCTTCGGCCCGGCCGGCCAGGCCCGCCTCGTCGCGCGGAGCGAGGCGGAGCGCCCTGCCGAACGCGGCCAGTGCCTCGTCGACTCGATCGAGGCGGAGGAGCGCATGGCCCATGCTCGAGTGGGGCAAGGCGCGGTCCGGCGCGAGCGTCGCCGCCTCGGCGTAGGCCGTGAGGGCGGCCATGTGGTGGCCTCGGACGGCCGCCACATGGCCGTTGCGCAGAGCGCCCTTGTAGCGCTCGTAGAGGACTTCTTCGGTCATCGATCCCCGAGGCTCTCAGCCAGGAATGCCTTCTGCACGTGGAGCCGGTTCTCGGCCTGCTCGAGGACGAGACTGCGCGGGCCGTCGAGGACGTCCGAGTCGATCTCCTCGCCGCGGTGGGCCGGCAGACAGTGCATCACGAGGGTATCCGGTCCGGCCACCGAGAGAAGGCGGTCGTCGACGCGATATGCCGCGAATTCGGTGCGCCGGCGCTCCGCGTCGTCCTCTTGGCCCATCGAGGTCCAGGCGTCGGTGTAGATCACGTCGGCGGACCGAACAGCGGCGTCCGGGTCGCCTCCCAGGCTGATCCGTGCCGCATCCCCGGCGATGGCCCGGGCTCGGTCGACGATGGCCGGCTCGGGACCGTGGCCGGGCGGATGAGCGAGCCGGACCTCGAGCCCGAGCCGGGCGCCCAGGAGGGCCAGCGAGTGGTAGACGTTGTTCCCATCGCCGACGAACGCGACGGACAGCCCGTCGAGCGTGCCGAATCGCTCGCGCAGGGTGAACAGGTCCGCCAGTGCCTGGCAGGGATGCTCGAGGTCGGTCAGGGCGTTGATCACCGGGATATCGGCGGCGACGGCGATCTCCTCGGCGATGGCGTGGGCAAAGGTCCGGACCATGATCCCGTCGACCCACCGATCGAGGTTGCGGGCCACGTCGGCAGCGCTCTCGCGGGTGCCCACCCCGACGTCCGCGGTGGCCAGGTGGACGGCGTGCCCACCCAGCTGGGTCATGCCGGCCTCGAACGTGACCCGGGTCCGCAGGCTCGGCTTCTGGAAGAGCATCGCCAGCGTTCGCCCCACGAGCGGCAGGACGGCGTGGCGACGGGTGGCCCGGAACTCGGCCTTGAGCTCGGCGGCCCGCTCGAAGACCAGCTCGACCTCAGCCGCGCTGAGATCGGCGGCACTCAGCAGATCCCGCCCACCGAGCGACACGGGCGGCTGTGCGGCGACCATCATCCACGCACTCTAGCGGCGGAGATGGCGGCCGAGGCCGTGGACGCCGTCCCGTGTGCGGGCACCCTCAGCGGTCACTCGCCACTCGCTCTCCGAAGTCCGAGCGCGAGCTCCGCGAGTGCATCGGCCTGCGGATTAGCGCTTGGTGTACTGGGGGGCCTTGCGGGCTCGCTTCAAGCCGTACTTCTTGCGCTCCTTCATCCGCGGGTCGCGGGTCAGGAGGCCGGCCTGGCG
>JBDTQW010000008.1:0-47583 GCA_039931975.1 Chloroflexota bacterium
GCTCCAGGCGGCCGACACCGTGGGCGTCTTCCAGGTCGAGAGCCGGGCCCAGATGCAGACCCTCCCGAAGAGCCGCCCGGCCAGCCTCGACGATCTCGTCGTGGAGGTCGCGATCATCCGGCCCGGCCCGATCCAGGGCAACGCGGTCCACCCATACCTGCGCCGGAAACAGGGTCTCGAGCCGGTGACCTATCTCCACCCCAGCCTCGAGCCGGTCCTCAGCGACAGCCTCGGGGTCATCCTCTACCAGGAGCAGGTCATGCGGGTGGCGATCGAGGTCGCCGGCTTCTCGCCGGCCGAGTCGGACGGATTCCGCCGGGCGATGGGCACCTGGCGGTCGAGCCGGGAGATGGAGAAGCTCCATCGCCGCTTCGTCGACGGCTGTCTCCTTCAGCCTGGGATGGACGAGGCCACGGCGGAGGAGCTCTTCCGCCAGGTTGCCGCATTCGCCAGCTTCGGCTTTGCCAAGAGCCACGCAGCGGCGTTCGCGCGGACCGCCTACGAGTCGTCGTTCCTCAAGCTGTTCTACCCGGCTCAGTTCCTGGCCGGGTTGATCAACGCCCAGCCGATGGGCTTCTATCCGGTCGAGGTCCTGGTCAACGACTCCAAGCGCCATGGCGTCGCCGTCCTGCCAGTCGACATCAACGGCAGCACATACCTCACCACCACCGAGTGGGTCGGGGTCGATCCTGAGCCGCTCCCGCCGGACGCCCGGATCGATCATCGGCCCGAGCCCGTTCGCTCGCCGGCCTGCGTCATCCCCTCGGACGAGGCTCGTGGGCGCTGGGCGGCCGACAGCGCCATCGGCTGGGGTGTCCGGCTGGGGCTGGGCCTGGTCAAGGGCATCGGCGAGGAGCACGCCGAGCGGCTCGATGGGGAGCTGGCCGCCGGTCCGTACCGCAGCCTGGCCGACGTCGTCGACCGGACCGGCCTGCCCGAGGAGGTCATCGAGCGGCTCATCCGGGCGGGCGGCCTGGACACGCTGGGACGTCCTCGACGCGAGCTCCTGTGGCAGCTCCGCGAGGTCATGGGCGCCAGTGGCGGGCGGATCGACGGCCGGACGACGCGGACGGCCGCACGAGCTTCCAAACGAGCCGCCGGACGCCCGATCGACCTGCGCCTCCCGGCGACCCCGGCACCCGAGCTCCCGCAGATCGGCGAGATCGATCGGCTCGGTGACGCCTACGCGGTGATCTCGCTCGACGCCCATCGCCAGGTCATCGCGCTGTTCCGGGAATCACTCGGGCGATTGGGTGCGGTCCCGAACTCGGCGCTGAACGAGCACCGCCCTGGCCCGGTCCGGATCGGCGGGCTGGTCGTCACCCGCCAGCACCCGATGACCGCCAAGGGGACCGTGTTCCTTGCCCTCGAGGACGAGACTGGGATGGTCAACGTCACCCTCTGGCCGGACGCCTGGGCCCGGCTCCGCGGGGTGGTCCGGCGACACGCCCTGCTGCTCGTCGACGGGACACTCCAACGGGAGGGGGAGGTGGTCAATATCATCGCCCGTCAGATCCGGCCGCTCCCCGAGGCCACCGCGGAAGTCGGTGGGCCTGCCCGACCCCCTGGTGTTCGCCAGCTCGGCTGGGCGGGCATGCGCCGGATGGGCTAGCGGCGGCCATGCGCCGGATGGCTTAGCGGCGGGCGGGCGCCTTCGTTCCCTTGCCCCGGGCCTGTTGCTGGGCCGCTCTCCCCGGACTGGCCCGCCGCAGGAACCGACGGTAGAAGCCGGCAAAACCGCCGATGGCCAGGCCGCTCAGTGGCGAGATGGCGAATGCGTACAGGACGTAGCCCTCACGCTCGGTCAGCGATGGCGCTCCGGGCACCGGCCCAACGAGCATGTACGCACTGAACACGATCGCCGACACCAGTCCCACCAGGCCGCCGGCGAGATAGCTCATCCGCTCGGTCAGGATCCCCGCCATGAATGCCGCGGCGAGCGGAGGCGGGAAGACGAACAGGTTGAACGCGAGCCCGGGCAGATCGCGCAGGCTGCCATCGCTGGTCGCGAACCAGACGGTTGCGGCCACGATCACGACGCTTGGCAGCCACACCGAGTTCGTCTTCGTCACCAGCCACGGGATCTGCCGGAGGTCGCCGCGCAGATCGATCGGGCGAATCGCCTGGCGGAACGAACCGACGATGCTCGGCCGGCCGGGGCTCGCTGGAGCCGTACCGGGGGCCGGCGCTTCCGAGCCGCTGCCCGTCGCCTCCCCCTCGAGCTCTGGTCCGGGAGCGGCCAGCCGGGCACGGCGGCGCGCCTCGGAGCGGTCGGTCTTCTTGGCGCGGGCCACGGTGCCTCCTGGTCCTCGGATGCGTCGGCGGGGACGCGCGGCGGGTCGTCCGGGAGGGATGGCTGGCCGGGACGAGGGGCCGTCCCCGACATCGTAGTCGAAGCACGCGGATAAGCGCGAGGTGAGGCCGAGGTAACCGGACGGTGAGGCGAGCCTGCTACAACGACCGTCCGCCATTCAACCATCCCCGCCGGGAGGTCGTCCATGGCTCGCACCCGGCGGGCGGCGGTTGCTGCCCTGGTCCTCATCTTGACCCTCGTGGTCGTCGCTCTCGGAGCAACCCCAGATCGAAGATCCGCAACGGCTGGCGCTCCGGCCGGCCCGCTCGCGGTCGTGCCCTGGCCGGCGTCGCCGGCGGTGGTCGTCGCCGAGGTCGTGACCGGCGGCGCCTCCGCGTCCGACGAGTACGTCGAGCTGACGAACCGCTCCTCGTCGCCCGTCGATCTCGCCGGGTTGGAGCTCGTGTATGCGACTTCGACCGGGACGACGGTGACGCGCAAGGCCACCTGGTCCATTACCCGGCCGCTCGATCCCGGCCAGCACCTGCTCGTCGCGAACGCCCTCGGGAGCTTCGCCGCTTCCGCCGACGCCACGTACAGCGGCGGCCTGTCTGCGACCGGCGGGGCACTGGCCATCCGCCCTGTCGGGGCGAGCGCGATCGACGCTGTCGGGTGGGGCGACGCGACCAACGCCTTCGTCGAGGGCACGGCCGCTGCCGCGCCACCGGCTTGGTCCAGCATCGAGCGACGGCCCGGAGGAACCGCGGGCAGCGTCTTCGACACGAACGACAACGCCGTCGACTGGGCGG
This sequence comes from Chloroflexota bacterium, assembly GCA_039931975.1. Classification (GTDB taxonomy): domain Bacteria; phylum Chloroflexota; class Limnocylindria; order Limnocylindrales; family CSP1-4; genus Chersky-267. The sequence goes on from JBDTQW010000008.1 coordinate 3,103, forward strand.
TCGTCGCCGCTCCGGTCGCGCAGAACCTCGCGGCGCCGCCGGTGCCGGGACCGGGCCCATCGCCGAGCCCGACCGCGCCGCCTCCGACGGCCACGCCGACGCCCACGTCGACACCGAGCCCGAGCGAGACGCCGCCGCCCACGCCTACGCCGAGCCCGACGCCCACGCCGAGCCCGACGCTCACGCCGAGCCCGACGCCCACGCCGAGCCCGACGCCGACTCCCCATCCCACTCCCGCGCCGATCGCGATCGCCTCTGCGCGGGCCATGCCGGGTGGGCAGCTGGCGATGGTCGAAGGCGTGGTGACGGCCGGGCTCGGGTCGCTCGAGTCCGGACGGTCGGGCTTCATCCAGGATGCGACCGGAGGCATCGGGATCTATCTGGATGCGGCCGCCGCCGTCGTCGTTCCGAGCGGCACGCTCGTCTGGGTCACGGGGGTCGTGGACGACCGCTACGCCCAGCGGGTCGTGAGGGTCGCCGCTACGGACGTCATCGAGCTCGGATCCGCCTCGCTGCCAGATCCGAAGACCCTGTCGACCGGGGCGGCCTCCGAATCGATCGAGGGCGGTAGGGTCTCGATCGTGGGGATCGTCGCTGAGTCGCCCACCGGGTTCGCCGACGGCCTCGGTCTGTTGGTTGACGACGGGAGCGGCCCGATCCGGGCCATCGTGACTCCGGCCGCCCTCGGCGGGTCGAGCCCAGCCAAGGGCGACCTGGTCAGCGTGATCGGCCCGCTCGGCCAGCACGACTCGTCCGGCACGGGCGCCGAGGGCTACCGGGTCCTCGCGACGAACCCGGGCGACCTCGTGGTCACCCCAATGCCGATCCCCACACCGACACCGACACCGACGCCCTCGCCCTCGGCAAGCCCCTCCGCGACACCGTCACCCACCGCAACGCTGACCCCGATCCCCGATCCGGCAGCGACCGCCGCCCCATCGCCGAGCCCAACGCCCAGCCCAACGCCCAGCCCGGCCCAGACACCGGGGTCCCCGTCGATCACCTCGATCCGAAGCCTGGCGGTCGGCGCCTCGGTGACCGTGCAGGGCGTGGTGACGGCTCAGCCCGGACGCGTCGGCGGAGCGACGCTGCTCGCGCTCGGCGACGTCTCCGCTGGCATCTTCGTCCGGCTGCCCGCGGGTGGCAGCGCACCTGGTCGCGGAACGCTGCTGGTGGTCAGCGGCACACTGGCCGACCCGTACGGCCAGCTGGAGCTCCGGGCACCGGTCGGCGGCATCGACCCGATCGCGGCCGGTGCGGCGCTCCCGCCGGCAATGACCGTCGAAGCGGCCGATCTCGACGAGCAGACCGAAGGACGTCTGGTGGCGCTGACGGGCACGATCGAGCACAACCCGACCAAGACGACCGGCGGAGGCCTGGCCGCGATCCTGGTCGACGACGCGGGTGGGCGGGCCCGGATCCTCGTCGCCGGTCCGTCCGGTGTCGTCGCCGCGGACCTGCGGTCCGGCCACCGCTACCGCCTGACCGGGATCGTCGGGCAGCGCGCGTCGCACAAGGGAGCCCTCGATGGCTACCGAGTGTGGCTTCGCGATCGATCCGACATCGTCCATCTCGCGAATCCGAGCCCGAACCCGTCGGGCGGCCCGAGCCCGTCCCCGACGTCGGGCGGGACGCCTGGTGTCGTCTCGATCTCGCTAGCCCTCGGCCTCATGGGTCGGACGGTCGCCGTCGAGGGCGTCGTCACCACCCCGGCGCGCCTGCTGGACGCCACGGGCCGGCGGATCGTCATCCAGGACGCCACCGCCGCGATCGAGATCCTCGTTCCGTCCGGCAGCGCCGCCCCGAAGCCTGGTCGCCGAGTCCGGATCGTCGGCGAGGTCGGGCGAGCCTATGAAGCGCCCCGGATCCGGGCCAAGAGCGTCGTAGACCGTGGCGCGGGCACGATGCCAACGCCCCGCTCGTTGAGCGCCGGGCCGACGGTCGCCTTGGAGTGGCAGCTGGTCCGGGTAGTCGGGACCGTTCTCGATGTCAAGAAGCTCGGCGACCGCTGGCGCGCCGAGCTGCGGGTCGGCTCAGCTCGAGTCGCCGTCGTCGGCCTGTCCGGCGCGGCGATCCCGTCGACCGCCCTCGTCGCCGGCCGGCGGGCGACGATCGTGGGGATCGTTCGGCGGGCGTACCCGGGCGCGGCCGATCGCCGTTTCGCCGTAGAGCCGCGCTCACGCTCGGACATCGCCCTCGGCGGCGCCGAAGCTCAAGGGACCCCCGACGGCGGCTCCGGCGCCGGCTCGGCCGTAGCCGCGGGCCCCCACGGCCAGCCCACCGCGAACTACCCGGCCGCCGATCAAGGGGCCGCGGCCGCGTCGAAGGCCGACCTGGCCGACCTGGGCAACCACCTCGGCGATCGCATGCGGGTCGGCGGACTCGTGATGGCTGTGGCGCCGGACGGATTCACTCTTGACGACGGCAGCGCGACGGGTCGGATCGTTCTGACCGGTGAGGCCGCCCAATTCCTCGGCCTGATCGAGCCAGGCGACGCGGTCGAAGCCACTGGACGCGTAGAGGTCGGTAGCGAGGCCGACGGGCCGCAGTTGGTTGTCGAGCACGCCGCGGACCTGGTCCGAGCCGGCGATCTCGGTGTCCTGCCGCCCACGACCGAGCCCAGCGCCGATCCCGGTCTGGCCGGTGGCACCTCGAGCGACGAAGGGTCGGTTTCAGGCGTCGCCCGGGAAGCTGGGCTCGGTGGTTTGCCCGATCCGACGGTCGTCGGGGCCGGCTGGCTCGCCCTCATGGTGGGGGTGTCGCTGGCGGTCACGCTGGTCCGTCGCCGCCGCGTTCGGCGTGCCCTGGAGGCCCGGATCGCCGCCCGATTGGCCGCCCTGGCCGGCCCGCCGAGCGTGCCCCGAGCGTGAGCCACGCTCAAATGAACTTGACGCTCGCGAGAACGCACGCTTATGCTCGGCCGAGTTTCGCGCCAGCGAAGCGCTTCAAAGGAGAGAGGAACGGTCTTGCCGAACGCGGATCACCGCGTCGCACTCCCGGTCGGAGAACGGCAGTACCACATCTCACTCGGCCCCGGCGAGTTGGCCGAGTACATCCTCCTCCCCGGTGACCCCGACCGGACCGCTCGGATCGCCGCCCGTTTCGACTCGATCGAGCTCGAGCGGCGCAACCGGGAGTTCGCAACGGTCACCGGCATGTATCGCGGCGAACGGGTATCCGTCGTGTCGACGGGGATCGGCACGGACAACGTCGAGATCGTGGTGGCGGAGATCCTGGCGATCACGGAACGTCCGACCTTCATCCGGGTCGGTTCCTGCGGCTCGCTCCAGCCGGAGATCGGCCTCGGGGACCTGATCATCTCGAGCGGCGCAGTCCGTCTCGAGGCGACCACGAGCTTCTTCGTCCACGACGGGTATCCGGCGATCGCCGACTACGAAGCGATCGTCGCCCTCGTCGAGGCGGCGGCGCAGCTCGGGCACCGGGCGCATGTCGGGGTGACGGCCACGGCGCCGGGGTTCTTCGGAGCGCAAGGGCGCCCGATCCCTCAGCTCCCCATCCGCTACCCTGACCTCGCCGAGGAGATGGCGCGCCAGCGCGTCCTCAACTTCGAGATGGAGGCATCGGCGTTACTCGTCCTGGCCCACCTGGCCGGTTGTCGAGCAGGAGTCGTCTGCGCGGTCTACGCGCAGCGGACCACCGGCGACTTCGTGGCCGGACCGGCGAAGGACAGCGCAGAGGCGGCCTGCGTCGAGACCGGGCTCGAAGGACTCCGGATCCTCGCCGCGATGGAGCGCCAGAAGCGCGAGGCCCAGACGGACCGCTGGCGGCCGTCACTATGGAATTGATCGTGACAAGCGGATGCGGGGCGTTCGTCCCCGTGACGCCACGCTGAGTCGAGGAGGACACCAAACAATGGCCGAGGCCTACTGCGTCAAGGACAAGATGAAGGTCGAAGTCCAGAACCCGCAGCGCATCACCATGAAGAACGGCAAGCCCGCTCTCTCGGGCACCTGTCCCAAGTGTGGTGGCAAGGTCTTCAGGATCGGCGGCTGACCGCTCGCTCCCCAGACATCACGTCGACCCCCGCCGGCAACGGCGGGGGTCGCTGATTCCCGGCGCTGCGTTGGGTACCCGGAGCACCGTCCAGTTGCTACGATCGTGACGTGCCCGGATCGACCTCCATCCTCGCCCTCGACCTCGGGGCCAGCCGAATCCGGGCCGGCGTGGTCCGTCCGAACGGGACGGTCGTCACCCGGGCCGACGGGCCGACCCGCGCGTCTGATGGGCCGACGGCGGTCATCGGCGATGCCATCGCCCTGCTCGAGCGCGTCCGGGCCCAGGCGCCGAGCACCATCCGCGATTCGATCGACGCACTGGGGATCGGCGCGATCGGTCCCCTCGACCTTCAGACGGGACACCTCCGACAGCCGCCGAACCTGCCCCGCACCTTTGCCGATGTCCCGTTCAGCGGCCCGCTGGGGGAGGCCCTCGGACTGCCCACGGCGATCGACCGCGATGCCCACGTCGCGGCCCTCGGCGAGCAGGCATTCGGAGCCGCCCGGGGCGCCGTCGACTTCCTGTACCTGACCGTGTCGACCGGGATCGGCGGCGCCATCGTGGCCGACGGACGCCTGGTGGCGGGTCGCGACGGCGTTGGCGGTGAGCTCGGCCATCTGCCCTTGGACATCGACGGTCCGACGTGCGGATGCGGGGCTCGCGGCCACCTCGAGGCCCTGGCGTCGGGTTCCGCGATCGCCCGCGCCGCCCTCGAGGCCGTCGAGGCCGGTCGAGCGCCGGGATTGCGTGTGCTGCGCGACCGGCTGGCCCCCGAGCCGCTCAGCGCCCGGGACATCGCGGCCGCCGAGGACGCCGGTGATGCGGCAGCGGCCGAGCTGATGGACCGCGCCCGAGCCGCCTTTGCCGCGGCCGCCGTCGGTCTCGTCGACGTCTTCGCCCCGGAGCTCATCGTCGTCGGCGGCAGCGTCGCCCGGGGACAAGGCGATCGACTCCTCGGGCCGGCCCGGACGGCCGTCCGTGACCTCGCGTTCACGATCGCAGCCCGACGGGTGAGGATCGTGGAGGCGAAGCTGGGCGACGATGTGGGTCTCATCGGGGCCGTCCCTCTCGTTGCCGCCAGGCTCCGAGGCTGAACCGGAACCCGCCCGCACGTGCTCGGCCCGCTTGGCTAGGTGCGCGGCATCGCCGGATGGGGCTCCGCCGTCGTAGGATTGGGGTGCGGGAGCGGAACGACGCGGCGGGCATCGCACCCGCTCGGCTTCCGCCGCCGCGCCCCACTGCACACATCTCCAGCGTCGGGCCCGCCCTGAGCGGACGCCGCGAGGAGAGGGAGGACCGCACGATGACCGTTCGCGTCGGGATCAATGGCTTCGGCCGCATCGGCCGCCAGTCGCTCAAGGCGCTCATCGAGCGTGCTCCGGAGGTCGAGGTCGTCGCCGTGAACGACCTCGTCGACACCCAGCTCAACGCCCTCCTGTTCAAGCACGACTCGACGTACGGGGCCTATCCCGGGACGGTCGACCACACCGCGGATGCGCTGATCATCGACGGGCGCGAGATCAAGGTCATCAAGGAACGGGATCCCGCCGCGCTGCCGTGGGGCGAGCTCGGGGTTGACATCGTTCTCGAGTCGACCGGGATCTTCACCGATGCCGAGAAGGCCCGGGCGCATCTCAGCGCGGGCGCCAAGAAGGTCATCATCAGCGCCCCGGCCAAGGGCGAGGACATCACGATCGTCCTGGGCGTGAACGAGGGGCGCTACGACCCGTCCGGCCACGACATCATCAGCAATGCGAGCTGCACCACCAACTGCCTCGCCCCGGCGGTCAAGGTGATCCACGACCGCTGGACGATCCAGCGTGGCCTGATGAACACGATCCACTCGTACACCAACGACCAGCGGATCCTCGACGTGGCCCACTCGGATCCGCGCCGGGCACGGGCCGCCGGCCTGAACATCATCCCGACGACGACCGGCGCGGCGAAGGCGCTCGCCCTGGTCATCCCCGAGCTCAAGGGCAAGTTCGACGGGTTCAGCCTGCGCGTGCCGACCCCGACCGTGAGCGTCGTCGACTTCACCGCCGACCTCGAGCGGCCGACGAGCGTCGACGAGATCCACGCCGCGTTCCGGGAGGCGGCCGCCGGCCCGATGAAGGGGATCCTCGGGGTGTCCGACGAGCCGCTCGTCTCGACCGACTTCCGCGGCGACACCCGGAGCTCGATCATCGACTCCGCGATGACGATGGTCATCGGCGGGACCATGGTCAAGGTCATCGCCTGGTACGACAACGAGTGGGGCTACAGCTGCCGGGTGGCCGACCTCGTCCGCTACGTCGCCGAACGCATCCCCGTAGCCGTCGCCTGACCCGGAGGACCGTCCCGCCACCATGGACAAGCTGACCATCCGCGACGTCGACGCTTCCGGCCGGCGCGTCTTCGTCCGGGTCGACTTCAATGTCCCGCTGCAGGACGGCAAGGTCACCGACGATTCCCGCATCCGCGCCTCGATCCCGACCATCCGGGCCCTTCTCGGCCAGGGCGCCCGGGTCATCCTGGCCAGCCACCTGGGACGTCCCGGCGGCAAGGTCCAGGACAGCCTGCGCCTGCGACCGGTCGCCGAGCGCCTGAGCCAGCTCCTCCGGCTCAACGTGCCGGTCACCGGCGACGCCCTTGGTCTCGGCACCGAAGACGCCGTCAAGCGCCTGCGGCCCGGCGAGGCCCTCATGCTCGAGAACCTGCGCTTCCACATCGAGGAGGAGAAGAACGACCCTGCCTTCGCCCAGGCGCTGGCGAACTACGCTGACCTGTACGTCAACGACGCCTTCGGCACCGCCCATCGAGCGCATGCCTCGACCGTGGGCATCGCGAAGATCCTGCCGGCCTACGCTGGCCTGCTGATGGAGGCGGAGATCAAGGCGCTGTCTGGACTCCTCGAGTCGCCAGAGCGGCCCTTTGCGGCCGTCGTGGGCGGAGCCAAGGTGTCGGGCAAGATCGAGATCCTGACCAACCTGATGGACAAGGTCGACGTGGTCGTCGTCGGCGGCGGGATGGCCAACACCTTCCTGGTCGCCCAGGGCAAGTCGGTGGGCAAGAGCCTGGCCGAGTACGACCGGGTGGAGGACGCCAAGCGGATCCTGGCCATGGCCGAGGGCAAGGGCGTCCGGATGGTCCTGCCGGTCGACGTCATCGTCGCCAAGGAGGTCACCCAGGGCACCGAGTACAAGACCTTGCCCGCCGAGAAGATCCCCGCGTCGTGGCACATCGTCGATCTCGGCAAGCAGAGCCAGGCGCTGATCGAGGAGGCCCTCGAGCCGGCCCGGACCGTGTTCTGGAACGGCCCTCTGGGCGTCTTCGAGATCCCCTCGTTCGCCCACGGCACCCGGGCGATGGCTCGCTTTCTGGCCGCCAAGGCCACCGCCGGCGCGACCGTCGTGGTCGGTGGCGGGGACTCAGTCGCGGCCGTCCAGCAGCAGGGCCTGGCCGACCAGATGACCCACATCAGCACGGGCGGCGGGGCCTCGCTGGAGTTCCTCGAGGGTCGCGAGCTGCCGGGCATTGCCGTGCTCCAGGATCGTCCCGCCGGACCGGAGAAGAAGTGACGAGCACGTTCATCGCCTACATCGACGCGCGCGAGATCCTCGATTCGCGGGGCAACCCGACGATCGAGGTCGACGTCGTCCTCGACGATGGCGCGGTCGGCCGGGCGGCGGTTCCGTCGGGTGCCTCGACCGGCGCCCATGAGGCGGTCGAGCTGCGCGACGGCGACAAGGCGCGGTACGGCGGCAAAGGCGTGCTGAAGGCCGTCGAGAACGTGATCGAGACGATCGCCCCGGCGCTCGAGGGCGAGGATGCCGCCGACCAGGCGGCGATCGACGCGGCGCTGGTGGCCCTGGATGGGACGCCCAACAAGGCCAACCTCGGCGCCAACGCCATCCTGGGCGTGTCGCTGGCGTGCGCTCACGCGGCCTCTGCCGCCCACGATCTGCCGCTCTATCGATACCTGGGTGGCGTGGGTGCGACGGTCCTGCCCGTCCCCATGTTCAACATCCTCAATGGCGGCAAGCACGCCCAGGGCTCGACCGACTTCCAGGAGTTCATGGTCATGCCGGTGGGGCTGGCGACCTACCCCGAGGCGCTCCGCGCCGGAGCCGAGATCTTCGCCGCGTTGCGGACCATTCTCCACGATGACGGATTCGCCACGGGCCAGGGCGACGAAGGGGGCTTTGCGCCGAGCCTGGGCACCAACCAGGCGGCCGTGGAGGTGGTGCTTCGGGCGATCGAGCGGGCCGGCTACCGGCCCGGCGCGGACGTCGCCATCGCGCTCGACCCGGCCGCCAGCGAGCTGGTCGTCGAGGGATCCGGCGGGGATGGCTCGCCGACCCGCTACCGGCTCGAGACCGAGGACCGCACGCTCGACTCGGACGAGCTCGTCGAGCTCTGGGCCGACTGGGCCGACCGCTACCCGATCGTGTCGATCGAGGACGGCCTGGCCGAGGACGACTGGACCGGCTGGACCGCCCTCACTGCCCGGCTCGGAGCGCGCGTCCAGCTGGTCGGGGACGACCTGTTCGTGACCGCCACGAAGCGGATCGCCCGCGGGATCGAGTCCCGCGCCGCCAACGCGGTGCTGATCAAGCTCAACCAGATCGGGACCCTGACCGAGACCCTTGAGGCGATCGCCCTGGCTCGCCGAGCCGGCTGGGCCTCGATCGTCAGCCACCGCTCCGGCGAGACCGAGGACACGACCATCAGCGACCTGGTCGTGGCCACCGGGACCGGCCAGATCAAGACCGGCGCGCCGTCGCGCTCGGAGCGGGTGGCCAAATACAACCGGCTGCTGCGGATCGAGGGCGAGCTGGGCGAGACCGCCCGTTATCTCGGCCGGGCGGCACTCGCCGGCCAGGCATGACAGCTTCGCCCCAGGTCGTCGCCCCGCCGTCCGTGCCGGCGCGGCCACGGATCGTTGATCGCGGCGCGATCATGGCCGGCTGGGTCGGTGTCGGGATGGCGGTGACGATGGCCATGAGCTTCCTGCTGGTCATTCCGATCGAGCCGATCTACTGGCTCCTGGCCCCGCCCGCCGGCCTGCTCATCGGCTACTACGCCAACCAGCGCTCCCTGCGGCCGCGCGGTGCCTGGCGGCGGATCGTCGCCAATGCGATCTACGCCGGCGTCGTCACCGGCCTGACCCTCGCCCTTGCGCTGCTCGTGGTCAAGGCTCTGTTCTTCTTCGCCGACAACGGTTACCGCGACCCAGCGCAGGGTGGACCCGTCACCCGAGCGGGTGCGGACGGGCAAGCCGTCGGCTGCCAGCCCGGGGCCGAGTGCGTGATGCAGCGCTATCTCGACGCTGGGCGCGGCTCCGAATTCGCCGCGCAGGGGATCACCGACGTCAGCTCGTTCACAGTGGCCTACTGGCAGCAGCAGTTGAGCACGGCCGGCCTGCTGCTGGCCCTGTCAGTCGGCTCGGCGGCGCTCGGTGGCGCCGTCTACGATCTGACCCGCCCAAAGACCCGCTAGGGGGACCAGGGACACGGAATCAGAACGCCCCGGCAGGACCGGGGCGTTCGGGAACGTACGGCCATGCGCGAGCTAGGCGCCGGCCTTCTTGGCGGCAGGCTTCCTGGCCGGGGCCTTGGCCTTCACCGCTGTGGTCCTGGCGGCCGGCTTGGCGCGGGTCGCCTTGGCCTTGGCTGGGACCTTGGCCGAAGCGCCGGCCGTCGCCCAGGCGGCCTTCGCCTCGGGAGCCGACGCGCTCGCCGCCTTTGCCTGGTCGGCGGCGGCGCTGGCTGCGGCCTCGGCTCGGGCGGTCTTGCTGAGCGCAGCGCGAGCCTTGCCGGCCGCGGTCTGAGCGCCCTTGGCCTTGCCCGCCTTGCCCATCGCGATCCGGGTCTTGGCCGCCTTGGCGGCAGCCGCCTTGCCCGTCGTCTTGGTCACCTTGCCGGTCGTCTGGACGTGGGCTCCGCCGAGGGCGGCGTTGACCTTGCGGGTGAGCCGGGACTTGCGTCGGGCGGCCGCATTGGCGTGGATGGCGCCTGCCTTGGCCGCTCGGTCGAGCGCGCTCAGCGCCGCCGTCAGGGCCTCGACCGGATCGCCCTGGACCGTGCCGGCGGCGACCTTGACGGCCTTGGCGACGAGCGTCTTGGCGACGCTGCGACGGGGCTGGTTGATCTCCGTGCGGCGTACAGCGGTGCGTACCCGCTTCAGGGCGGAGGGCGTCCTGGCGCCAGTCCAGCCTCGGGGTTTGGTGGCCAAGTCGGAACCTCTACATGACGTGAGATGGGAGGCGTGGGCGGACTGCCGACGCGGACGGCGATAGTAGCAGAAGGCCCTTCCAACGGCCAGACAGGGCCGGCCGGCCTGGCGCGACCCCGGTCAGGCACACTGCGCCGCATGATCCCGGTCCTTGGCGGCCTCGGAGCCGCCCTCGTCTTCTCTGTGTCGGTGCTGGTCTCGGCTCGAGCCAGCCGGCTGATCGGCTCGCCCTCCACGGTGGCCGGCGCGATGAGCGTCGGGCTGCTGGTCGGGCTGCCGATCGCCTTGCTCAATCCAGCGCCAGGGCAGATCGATGGGACGACCGTGCTGTGGCTCGCCATGTCTGGCTTCGGCAACGTCTTCGGACTCCTGCTGACCTATGCCGCCTATCGGCTCGGAGCGGTCGGGATCGTTTCGACGATCGCGTCCACCGAGGGCGCGATCGCGGCTGTGCTGTCCGTCGCGGCCGGCGAGATCCTGGCGCCCGGCGGCGGGATCATCCTCGCCCTCATCGCTGTCGGGGTCGCCCTGGCCGCGTCGGCCGGTGGTGAGGAGGAGGGGGTCGCCATCTCGCGCGATCGGGCGCTGCGGGCAGCGGCCTTGAGCCTTTGCGCCGCTGCCTGCTTCGGGCTCTCCCTGTTCGGCGCCGGCAGGGCGGCCGGGGTCCTGCCGATCGCCTGGGCTATCCTGCCGGCCCGCGTCGCCGGCGTGGCGTTCGTGGCCGTGCCATTGCTGGCCCTTGGCCGCTTCCAGATGACCCGGGCGGCTCTGCCCTTCGTGGTCGCCACCGGGGTCTGCGAGGTCGTCGGCTTCTGGTCGTTCAGCGTGGGCGCCCGCGAGGGGCCCGCCGTCGCCTCGGTCCTCAGCTCGATGTTCGCGCCATTGGCGGCGATCTCCGCGTTCGTGGTCTTCCGCGAACGGCTCGGCCGTCGGCAGATCGTCGGGATCGTCCTGATCGCGCTCGGCGTGGGCGCCCTCGGCCTCATCCAGCGCTGACGACCCCTGACGAGCGGTCCCGGCCAGCCGGCCACGGGCGCCTGACCGGCTACACTGCCGCACCGTGACCATCCCTCAGGATCGACTGCGCTTCTGTCCAGGTCGATCATCGCGCTCCCCCGCCGATGGCGACGGATTCCCGGCATCATCGTGCCCAGCGGCCATGATCGCCGTCGGTGACCGAGGGAGTCCTCGAATCTGGGCGGGAGGTTAGCCGATGCGCATCCGACGCATCTCCTTCGTCGGCATGAAGACCGAGCGATTCGACGCGATGACCACCTTCGTCCGCGACGTACTGGGGCTCGCGGCCGGGCACAAGGACGATGGATGGGCCGTCTTCCAGCTCGAGTCGGGGGACCGCGACCTGCTCGAGGTCTACCGCCCGGGCGGATACGACGAACGGCTTCTCCCTGCCATCGCGGCTGGGGACACGGTCGCGTTCGCGGTCGACGACATCCGCGCTGCTCGCGAAGAGCTCGTGGCCGCCGGGATCGAGATCGTCGCGGACACCGTCTGGGCGGCAGAGGCGTTCGACGATCCGGACCTCGAAGGCTTCGGCTGGCTCTACTTTTGCGCACCCGACGGGAAGGTCTACACGATGCAGCAGGACCATGCCCCGTCGACCCCGACGGATCGAGGCATCGCTTGACCGAGCCGATCCCGCAAGTTCGCCTCCGCAACTTCAGCATCATCGCCCACATCGATCATGGCAAGTCCACCCTGGCCGACCGCCTGCTCGAGTTCACCCACACCATCGACGCCCGGCAGATGCACAGCCAGGTCCTCGACTCGATGGACCTCGAGCGCGAGAAGGGGATCACCATCAAGGCCCGGGCGGTGCGCCTGGACTATCCGGCGAAGGACGGCCAGATCTACGGGCTGAACCTGATCGATACGCCCGGCCATGTCGACTTCGCCTACGAGGTCAGTCGCAGCTTGCAGGCCTGTGAAGGGGCCATCCTCGTCGTCGACGCCGCCCAGGGGATCGAAGCCCAGACCCTGGCCAACGTCCATCTCGCCCTGCGCGAGAACCTGACCATCATCCCCGTCGTCAACAAGATCGACCTGCCCTCGGCCCAGCCCGGGCTGGTGATCGAGGAGCTCGAGAACATTCTGGCCATCCCGCGCGAGGAGGTCATCCTGGCCAGTGCCAAGGAGGGCATCGGCATCGAGGCCATCCTCGAGGCGATCGTCGAGCGGATCCCCAGCCCCAAGGGCGATCCGGCGGCGCCCCTCAAGGGCCTGATCTTCGACTCCCACTACGACGCCTACAAGGGAGTCGTGGTCTATGTCCGGCTTGCGGCAGGCACCCTCCGTGCCCACGACACGATCCGGCTGATGGCCTCGGGGGTCGAGTCGGAGCTGCTCGAGCTGGGCGTTTTCCGGCCTCAGCTCGTGCCGGTCAAGGTCCTGCGCGCCGGCGAAGTCGGCTACGTGGCGACCGGCCTCAAGAACGTCCGGGACGCCCAGGTGGGCGACACCGTGACGAACGCTCGAGCCCCAGCCGGCGCACCGTTGCCTGGCTACCAGGCTGCCAAGAGCCTGGTCTTCGCGGGGATCTATCCACTCACCGGTGAGGACTACCCCCTCTTGCGCGAGGCCCTCGAGAAGCTCCACCTCAACGACGCGAGCTTCACCTACGAGCCCGAGAGCTCGATCGCCCTCGGGTTCGGGTTCCGCTGCGGGTTCCTCGGCCTGCTCCACATGGAGATCGTCCAGGAGCGGCTGGAGCGCGAGTTCGATCTCGACCTCATCGCGAGCGCTCCGTCCGTCGAGTACCGGGTCAACCTGACCAACGGGCGCGCCGGGGTCGCCGTCGACAACCCCGCGCTGCTGCCCAACGCGGGGGACATCGAGACGATCGAGGAGCCGTGGGTCCGTGTCGGGGTGGTGACCCCGAGCCAGTATATCGGGCCCTTGATGGACCTCTCCTCGACCCACCGCGGCACCTTCAGGGACATGCAGTACCTCGACCCGCAGCGCGTTCTGATGACGTTCGAGATGCCGCTGGCCGAGCTGATCGTCGACTACTACGACCAGCTCAAGAGTCGCAGCCAGGGCTATGCCTCGATGGACTACGAGGAAGCCGGCTATCGTCCCGCACCGCTGGTCAAGCTCGATGTCCTCGTCGCCGGCGAACCGGTCGATGCGCTCAGCCTGATCGTCCACCGCGAAAGCGCCCAGGCGATCGGGCGGCGCCTGACCGAGACCCTCAAGGAGCTCATCCCGCGCCAGATGTTCGAGGTGCCCATCCAGGCCGCCGTCGGCTCTAACGTCATCGCCCGGGAATCGGTCCGGGCGATGCGCAAGAACGTGCTGGCCAAGTGCTACGGTGGCGATATCACGCGCAAGAAGAAGCTCCTCGAGAAGCAGAAAGAGGGCAAGCAGCGGATGAAGCGGATCGGCTCCGTCGAGATCCCGCAGGAGGCGTTCCTGGCCGTTCTCCGGATGGGCGAAGGTTGATTCGCAACGCCGGCCCCGGCGCCGGCGTCTGAGCGGGCGATGGACCACTGGTTCGAGCCGATCCGGCTGCTGGCGGCGCTCGGGTTCACCGGGCTGCTGGTCATGCTTCGCCTCGAGGCCGACCGGTTCGGCGCAGCCGAATACGCCGAGGACGATCGCTACGGCGGCCGCGCCCCGCTCCGGCGTCGGCTGGCGTGGTACATCGTCGGGCTCGGTCTCGTGGTGGCGACCTGGTTGACCATCCCGGATCCCTCGGCGCAGCTATACCTCACCCTCGGCGACCGGACCGGCGCGGTGGTCGCCGGCTTGATTTACGGCGGCATCGGCATCGCCCAGGCGGCCGCTTTCGCGTTCCTGCGCTACCGCCACCTCCGGCTGCCGGCCGTCGCGTCGTATCCGGTCGCCCTGCTGAACTCGGTAGGCACCGCCTTGATCGACGAGGCCGCCTTTCGCGGGGCGATCCTGGGTTACCTCATCCTTATCGGCGTCCCGGCCGGCAGCGCGATCCTTCTCCAAGCGATCGGCTATGGCCTGGTCACCCGCCTCGGCGCGCCTGGTCGGGACCGGTACATGCTCGTCCTGTCGATCGTGATCGGGCTCGCCTCGGGGTACGTGACCCTCCGCACCGGTGGGATCGGGGCGGCCTTCATCGGCCATGCCGTCGCCCGCTTCGCGACGTTCGTGGCCACCGGGCACGCCGGCATGCCGGCGCCGGTCGGGCGGGAGGAGGAGGAGATCGAGAAGAAACGGCGTACTCCCGAGGGCTGGTCGTCGGTCGGGACCTCGCGCGAGTCGGTGGACCGCTGAGCCAGGGTGTGACCGCCGCCTCGGCCGGGTCCGCATCTTGGCCGCCCGTCGGCCTGTACGTTCATATCCCGTTCTGCGTCTCGATCTGCCCCTACTGCGATTTCGTGGTCGTGGCCGGGTCGGAGACCCGGGGACCGCGCAACCGGATCGAGGGCTTCGTCGCTGCCCTGCTGGTCGAGATCGAGCTGCGCGCCGACGCGCTCGATGCCAGGTTCGGACGCCCGGGCCGCGCCCCAGGCCGGCGGCCGGCACTCGGCTCGTTGTACCTGGGCGGAGGGACGCCCTCGCTGCTCGGCTCCGACGCGTTGGGGACGATCGTCGAGCGGGTCCGCCGACGCTATGGCCTGGCGGCCGACGCCGAGGTGACCCTCGAGGCCAACCCTGGACCCGACGAGCGCGGCGACCCCGTGGCCCAGCGGGACGTGGGGGTGACCCGGATCTCGTTCGGGGCCCAGAGCTTCAACGCCGCCGAGCTCAGTCAGCTCGGTCGCCGGCACACTCCTGCGGATGTCGAGGAAGCGGTGGGCGCGGCGCGTTCCGCGGGCATCGGCTCGATCAGCCTAGATCTCCTGTACGACGTCCCGGGACAGACCCTCGCGACCTGGATGGACAGCCTCGAGCGGGCCATCACCCTGGCCCCGGACCACCTGTCGCTGTACGCGCTCACCCTCGACGACCCCGATGCAGAGGGCCTGACCGGGCCGGGCGGCGACCATCTGCCCACGACGGTCGGCGCGCGGCGTTGGCGCGAGCGTGCCCGCCCGGCACAGGACGAGGACCGTGCCGCGGGGATGTACCACTTCGCCTCGCACCGCCTCACCGAATCGCGCTTCCGGGGCTACGAACTGTCGAACTGGGCCCGCCCAGGGCATGAGAGTCGCCACAATCTGGCCTACTGGGAGCGCCGACCGGTCGAGGCGGTCGGGCCGGGTGCTCACGCGTTTGACGGGACCGTCCGGCGCTGGAACGCCGCCCGACTGGACAGCTACGTTGCGGCGCTTCGCCCTGGTTCTGACCGAGCCGCGTCGCTGCCGCCGGGAGCCGAAGAGCCGTCGCTCAGCCAGGAGGCCGCTGCGGCGGAATCGATCATCCTTGGCCTGCGCCTCGATGCCGGCGTTCCGCTCATCGCCTTCCTCGAGCCGCCGTTCGATGCCGCGCTTGCCTGGGCCGACGAATCCGGGCTGGTCGAGCAGACCGCGGACGGCCGGGTCCGGCTGACCACGAACGGCCGCCTCCTGTCGAATGAGCTCTTCGCCCGCCTGGTGTGATCGGGCGCCCGCGTTGACACTCGGACGGGCCGACTGCTACGATGCGGCGGACATCGTTAGCACTCTCCCCATTAGAGTGCTAACAGAGAGGAGCCATTGCCCTTGGCGCGACGCGATCGCCCCGCCATCGGCCCCCTGGACGCTCGAGCCCAGGCGATCCTGCGGGCCGTCATCGAGGAATATGTCGTCACGGCGACGCCGGTCGGTTCGGCCGCGCTCGTCGAGAGGTACCACCTCGGCCTGAGCTCGGCGACCGTCCGTGGCGTCCTCGCCGACCTCGAGGCGGCCGGGTTGCTGACCCACCCCCACACCAGTGCGGGTCGGATCCCGACCGATCGCGGCTATCGCTTCTACGTCGAGTCGCTGGCCGATTCGACGACCTTGCCTGCCGTCGAGCAGCTGATGATCCGGCACCAGTTCGGTCAGGTCCAGTTCGCGAGCGACCATTGGTTCCGCCTGGCGGCCACGACCCTCGCAAGCATGACTGGATCGGCCGGACTGGCGACGGCGGCCAAGCCGGCCGCGGTGCGGCTGCGCCGGCTCGATCTAGTTGCCCAGGACCATCTCGCGAGCTTCGTCCTGGTGCCGCTCGAGGGCACCATCAAGCAGGGTCAGCTCAGCCTCCCCCGGCGGGTCGACCAGGCCGAGCTTACGCGAGTCGCGAACCGCCTGAACGTCGAGCTGGCGGGCCTCACGGCTGCGGCCATCGAGGCGCAGGTGCCGGCCTACTACGCTGCTGCCACCCTGCCCGGCATCGACCACGACTCAGCCCAGGCGCGCGAGGCGCTCCTCGTCGGGCGGGTCGCGGAACGGATCGCCCGGACCATGCGCGAGTCGGATGCCGCATCGATCGAGGAGGTCTACAGCGACGGCCTGCTGAATGTCATGGAGGCACCCGAGTTCGCCCACAGCGAGAAGCTGCGGCGGGTCTTCACGGCCCTCGAGAATCGCGCGTATCTCGGCGACCTGCTCGGAATGATGACCGGCAGTGGCCGGATCCATGTGTTCATCGGACATGAGAACACCCCCGCCGAGATGGGCGATGTGTCGCTCGTCCTGGCCCGCTACGGTCGACCCGGTCGGGCGGTCGGCGTGGTCGGCGTGCTCGGCCCGACCCGGATGGCTTATCCCCACGCGATCGGGACCGTCGGCTTCGTATCCGGGCTGATGAACGAGCTCGTCGACCACCTGTATTCCTGATCCAATGAGCCCCAGCAGATCGAGACCAGCCATGCCGAATCGGACCAGAGCCCAGGAACGGATCGACGAGATCGATCTCTCGCCGACCAAGCTGCTCAAGGAGATCGACCAGCTCAAATCCGAGCTGGAGACGATCGGAGCGCAGTCGGCGGAGTACCTCGCCGGCCTCCAGCGTGAGCGCGCCGAGTTCCAGAACTACCGACGCCGAACCGCCGACGAGCGCGACCGCGACGCCGGCCTGGCTTCCGACGGGCTGCTCCGCAAAGTACTGACCCTGGCCGACGACTTCGATCGGGCGGTCGACGCCCGGCCCGAGGCGCTCGCCGGGGATCCGTGGGCCGAGGGCGTGGCCGCGATCGATCGCAAGCTGCGCATGCTCCTCGACAGCGAGGGCGTCAACCCGATCGAGGTCACGCCGGGGACTCCGTTCGACCCTCGCCAGCACGAAGCACTCGTGAGCCTGCCCGGGACCGTGTTTCCCGAGGGCAGCGTGGCCGCCGAGCTCCAGCGCGGCTACCGGATCCGCGATCGCGTCCTCCGCCCGGCGATGGTCGCTGTCGCTGCGGCGCCGCCGAGTGCCGCGGAGCCGCCCGTTCACGAGGACGACCGAGTCGAAGAGCCCGATCTGGCCGACGACGTCGACCGCACGGTCAACTGACCTCCCAACCCAAGCAACCCCAGCAATCACCAGGAGACCCGAGACATGGGCAAGATCATCGGCATCGACCTCGGAACCACCAACTCCGTCGTCGCGGTCATGGAGGGCGGCGAGCCGACCGTCATTCCTTCGGCTGAAGGTGGCCGGACGGTCCCGTCCGTGGTGGCCTTCACCAAGACCGGTGAGCGCCTGGTCGGCCAGCTGGCCAAGCGCCAGGCGGTCACCAACCCCGCCAACACCGTCTTTTCGATCAAACGATTCATGGGTCGTCGATGGGACGACCCCGAAGTCCAACGCTCCAAGGATCTCGTCCCGTACAAGGTCGCGAAGGATCCCAAGAGCGACGGCGTCCTGGTGATCGTCGGCGACAAGTCGTATACGCCGCCCGAGATCAGCGCGATGATCCTGCAGAAGCTGAAGACGGACGCCGAGGCCTACCTCCGCGAGAAGATCACCGAAGCGGTCATCACCGTCCCGGCCTACTTCGACGACACCCAGCGCCAGGCGACCAAGGACGCCGGTCGGATCGCCGGGCTCGACGTCAAGCGGATCATCAACGAGCCGACCGCCTCGGCCCTGGCCTACGGGCTGGACAAGAAGAAGGACGAGAAGATCGCCGTCTACGACCTGGGCGGCGGCACGTTCGACATCTCGATCCTCGAGCTGGGCGACGGCGTGTTCGAGGTCAAGGCCACCAACGGCGACACCCACCTCGGTGGCGACGACTTCGACCAGCGGATCATCGAGTGGCTGCTCGGCGAGTTCAAGCGCGACCAGGGGATGGACCTCTCCCAGGACCAGCAGGCCCTGCAACGTCTCAAGGAGGCCGCCGAGAAGGCCAAGATCGAGCTGTCCTCGACGGTCTCGACCGAGATCAACCTGCCCTACATCACCGCCGATGCGACGGGGCCCAAGCACCTCGTGGTGACCCTCACTCGGGCCAAACTCGAAGACCTCGTTGGCGATCTCACCCAGAAGACCAAGGATCCGGTCGCCAAGGCGCTCAAGGACGCCGGGCTCAAGCCGGCCGACATCGACGAGGTCGTCCTGGTCGGCGGGATGACCCGCATGCCCTCGGTGATCGAGGCGGTCAAGGGCTTCTTCAACGGCAAGGAGCCCAATCGCAGCGTCAACCCGGACGAGGTCGTGGCCATCGGTGCCGCGATCCAGGCCGGCGTCCTGGCCGGTGACGTAAAGGACGTCCTGCTGCTCGACGTGACACCGCTGTCGCTCGGGATCGAGACCCTGGGCGGGGTGATGACCAAGCTCATCGAGCGGAACACCACGATCCCGACCTCCAAGTCGCAGGTCTTCTCGACGGCGTCGGACAACCAGAGCCAGGTCGAGATCCACGTCCTCCAGGGCGAGCGCGAGTTCGCCAGGGACAACAAGACGCTCGGTCGGTTCATCCTCGACGGTATCCCGCCGGCGCCACGGGGCATCCCCCAGGTCGAGGTCACCTTCGACATCGACGCCAACGGGATCCTGGATGTCAAGGCCAAGGACCGGGCGACCAGCAAGGAGCAGGTGGTCCGGATCACGGCCTCGTCCATGCTGTCCAAGGACGACGTCGACAAGATGGTCCGCGACGCCGAAGAGCATGCCGACGAGGATCGCCAGCGACGCGAGGAGGTCGAGACCCGCAACCAGGCGGAGCAGCTGACCTACCAGGCCGAGCGGACCCTCAAGGACCTGGGCGACAAGGTGTCGCCCGACGATCGCGCCGCGACCGAGCGGCAGATCGAGTCGGTCCGCGAGGCGCTCAAGGGCAATGACCTCGACGCCGTAAGGCGCGCCTCGAGCGAGCTCGCCGACGTGCTCCAGCGGATCGGCACGGCCGCCTACCAGGCAGCCGGTCCGGATGCCGGCTCGCCCGGCGGCAACGGCAGCGGCGACGGTGCCGGTCCGTCCGAGGAAGGCGGCGCTCCATCCGAACCGGCGGCCGACGCCGAGGAGACGGTCGAAGGCGAGTTCAAGGAGGTCTGACCTCCGGGCGCGGGCGGGCAAGCCTCGCTCGCGCCCTGGCATCCCGGGCGTGCTCGCGGCTCGGCACGCCCCGCCTCCCGACCCGGCACGCCTCGCCCGCACCATGTGCGTGCTCGCCCCGCCGGCACCGTAACTGGTCCGGTGCTCGCGCCCTTTATCTGGACCCCGGCCCAACGAGGTTGTGCCAAATTCCCGTGACACGGTCGTTCGTCGAGAGCGATGTGGGCGGATGCTGACATCCGCACGGTCTGTGGGGCAGATGTCAGCACGTCGCGCTCAACGGACACCGCCGCCAGGGCTTCCTGGCGCCTACCACGTCGCCGTCGGAGGGCCCGTATCCCGCGCCCCAACCGGGTCGGATCCATCTGCAGGATGCTGGCGGCTTGCGCTCACCCGGCGCTCACTAACGGCGACACCCGGCGATGTCGGGGTGATAGGCTCGGTCGCAGCAGAGGGATGGAGGGGTCGATGGGACGATTGATCATCGGGGCGACTGCGATCGTCACCGGGCTTGCGGCGACGGTTGGCGGCCTGGTCCTTCGGCGCCGGCGCGCCAGCCGTGACGATGTGCTTCCGCTCGATCCGGCTCCGCCCTTTGGGAGCAGCGCCCCGACGCCGGATCCGGACGAGGCTCCCTCGATCGAGGCGGACTTCGGTCAGGTCGACCCCCCGATCGAGGGGACCGGCTCGCCAGGGCCGACAACGCGCAAGCCGCGGGCACCGCGCAAGGCGGCGACGACGCGAGCTACGAAGACCAAGACCGGCAAGGCCTCGGCTACGAAAGCAGATGGAGCGGACGCCGGGCCCGCGGCACGTCCGAAGCGCCCGACGCGCGTCCGAACTTCGCCGGCGGCGACCGAGGTCGCCGAGTCGATCGAACCGGGCGAATCGGACCCGGCCGACGGGTCCTGACTCGATCCGCCCGACGACCCGATCCGACGACCTCACCCGACTGACCCACCGGCAGGCCCGGTCCGATCCCGCAGGCAGCAATTCCGCCGCCTTCGCCTTCCTGTCGACCGCCTGACAGTCGACCGGCGGCCCGGTTAGGATGGGCGCTCCCATGACGAGCCTTTCCGAGCCCGCCCTTATCCATGCCCGCGGCCTGACCAAGCGCTTCGGCGAGATGACGGCCGTGGACGCCGTCGACTTCGACGTGGCGCCCGGCGAATCGTTCGGATTCCTCGGACCGAACGGAGCGGGCAAGACCTCGACGATGCGGATGATCGGCTGCGTGTCGCCGGTGACCGCCGGGTCACTGACCGTTCTGGGCATGGACCCTGCCCGCGACCCGGCCAGGATCAAGGCCCGGATCGGTGTCGTTCCCCAGCAGGACACCCTCGACATGGAGCTGACCGTCCGCGAGAACCTGGTCATCTACGGGCGCTACTTCGACCTGTCTCGGCGCGAGGCCGGGCGGCGAGCGGACGAGCTGCTCGAGTTCGTCCAGCTTTCGGATCGATCGGGCAGCCAGGTCGAGCCGCTTTCTGGCGGGATGAAGCGACGGCTGACGATCGCGCGCTCCCTGATCAACGAGCCGAGCCTGATGCTCCTCGACGAGCCCACCACCGGCCTCGATCCGCAGGCCCGCCACCTCCTGTGGGATCGCCTGTACCGGCTCAAGCAGCGCGGCGTGACGCTCGTCCTGACCACCCACTACATGGACGAAGCGGAGCAGCTGTGCGACCGCCTGGTCGTCATGGACAAGGCCAGGATCGTGGCCGAAGGTTCGCCGCGCGAGCTCATCGAGCAGCACTCGACCCGCGAAGTGCTCGAACTTCGCTTCCCAGCCGACGCCGAGGCACCGCCGGACGCGGCATTCGAGGGGCTGGCCAGCCGGATCGAGCGACTCCCCGATCGGCTGCTCTTGTACACCGACGACGGCGAGGCTGCAGTCGTCGCCATCCACGAGCGGGGGATCCGCCCGGAGACCACGCTGGTCCGGCGATCGACCCTCGAGGACGTCTTCCTCCGGCTGACCGGCCGGAGCCTGATCGAGTAGGGCGGCATCGATGACGGCGGCGCTACGCGTCCTCGAGTACAACCTCATGAGCTACCGGCGGATCTGGCGCGGCACGCTGTTCTCGACGTTCCTGTCGCCGATCCTCTTCCTCGCGGCACTGGGGATCGGGCTGGGCTCGTTTGTCGACCAGAGCGGGAGCGAGGCGCTCGGCGCCGTCAGCTATGCCGCGTTCCTCGCGCCGGGTCTGCTCGCTGGACAGGCGATGCAGACGGCCGGCTTTGAGTCGACGTACCCGATCATGGGCTCGATCATCTGGGATCGGACCTACCACGGGATGCTGGCCACGCCGATCACGGTTCCCGGCATCGTCTTCGGGCAGCTCACCTGGCTGGCACTCCGCCTGACGCTCGTGGCGACCGTGTTCTTCGGCGTGATGGTCGCCTTCGGATTGGTCGACTCGCCGCTTGGCGTGCTCTCGATCCCGGTGGCGGTGCTGACCGGGCTGGCATTCGGCGCGCCGATCATCGCCTACGCCGCGACCCAGAAGAACGACCAGGGCTTCAGCGCCCTGTTCCGTTTCGGACTCACCCCGATGTTCCTGTTCAGCGGCACGTTCTTCCCGATCGACAACCTGCCCCGCCCGCTCGAGCTCGTCGCCCAGGTCCTGCCCCTCCACCACGGTGTCGCGCTCGCCCGTCATCTCGTCCTCGGCGACCAGGCCGACCGGAGCGACCAGGTGGCCCACGTGATCCTCCTGTGCGCATACGTGGTGGTCGGCACTGCTGTGGCGCTGTACACGTTCCGACGGAACCTGGTGCGATAGGCATGGCGATCGAGGCCAGGATCGCTCCGTCGCTGCTCAGCGGGACCCGCGCCGCTCGCCTCATCGAGCGCAACGTGATGGTTTATCGACGGACCTGGATCGTCCTCGTATCGGGCTTCTTCGAGCCGGTCTTCTACCTGCTGGCGATCGGCTTCGGGATCGGCAGCCTGGTCGGCGCCGTCACGCTCTCCGACGGCGGTCGGGTCAGCTACGCGGCATTCGTGGCCCCAGGGCTGCTGGCGTCGTCGGCGATGAACGGCGCGATCTACGACGCCACGTTCAACATCTTCTTCAAGCTGCGTTACGCCAAGACATACGACGCGATGCTCTCGACCCCGCTGGGGATCCCGGATGTGGCCATCGGCGAGATCGCGTGGGCACTCATCCGAGGCACGCTGTACGCGATCGGCTTCCTCGTCGCGATGGCCATCCTCGGACTGATCGAGTCGCCGCTGGTCATCCTGGCCATACCCGGCGCGATGCTCATCGGCTTTGCCTTCGCCGCCGTCGGCATGGCGGCCACGACCTGGGTCCGGCGCTGGACCGACTTCGACTGGATCTTCGTGGTCACGCTGCCCCTGTTCCTGTTCTCCGCGACGTTCTACCCGATCGAGGTCTATCCGGAGCCGCTGCGGACGGTGGTCAGCGTGACCCCGCTCTCCCAGGCGGTGGTGATGCTCCGCTCGCTGGCCCTCGGCAGCGTCGGGCCGGGATTGTTCGTCAACGTGGTCTACCTGGCGATCATGGGCCTCATCGGCCTGGTCGTGGTCGACCGTCGGCTGGCTCGGCTCCTGCTCAAGTAGGATGGGCGCGGCGCGGGCGGCCGGCACGCGGGACCACGCGGTTCCGGCGAATGTCGAGGGGCTCGCGGAGCTCAACGCCGAGGTGATCGCCTGTCGTCGCTGCCCGCGACTGGTGGAATGGCGCGAGCGGACGGCCCGCGAGAAGGTCGCCCGATTCCGCGACGAGGGATACTGGGGCAAGCCGGTCCCCGGCTTCGGCGACCCGGCGGCGCGCATCCTGATCGTGGGCCTGGCGCCGGCGGCTCACGGCGGCAACCGGACCGGCCGGATGTTCACCGGCGACCGGTCGGGCGATTTCCTCTACCGGGCGCTGTATGAGAACGGCCTGGCGAGCTCGCCGGTCTCGGAGCGTCGCGACGACGGCCTGACCCTGACCGGAGTCCGGATCAGCGCGGTCGTCCGCTGTGCGCCGCCGGCCAACAAGCCCACGTTCGACGAGCGCGACGCGTGCCTGCCCTATCTCGGCCGCGAGCTGGCCCTGCTGCCCGACGTGCGGGTGATCGTTGCGCTCGGCGCGTTCGCCTGGGATGGGGTGCTCCGGGCGCTGGCGGGGCTCGGGCTGGCGATCCTGCGGCCCCGGCCGAGATTCGGGCACGGGGCAGAGTCGCGGGTCGGGCCCTACATGGTCCTCGGCACGTTCCATCCGAGCCAGCAGAACGTGTTTACGCGTCGGTTGACGGCGCCGATGTTCGACGCGGTCCTCCGACGCGCACAGGAGCTTGCCGCCGTCGTGGCGACCCACAACAATCGCAGGTAAGCCCCATGCTCAGTTCAGGTCGTTGTCCGCCGTTGGCGGAGAAGGGAGCGTGCGCCAGATGAGTCAGCGGACGAACGGGGCGGACATCGCGGCAGTGACCGAAACAGTTCGCGCCTACTACGACGGGATGATGACGGGTGATGAGGCCAAGCTCGGCCGCGCGTTCCATCCCCGAGCCTGCATCGTCGGCAACGAGCAGGGCGAGTTGTACTGGGCGACCCTCGACGAATTCGTGGCCGACTGTAAGAAGGCGGTCGCACAAGCAGGACCCCACGAATGGCGTATCGATGGCCTCTCGTTCGAAGGCGATACCGCCCTGGTCAGGCTGGGCGGCCAATACGCCGGCGTGTGGTACAGCGACGATCTGTCCATGCTCCGGATCGACGACGCTTGGCGCATTGTTCACAAGACGTTCTACCCACATCCCGGAACCTGATGCCAGCGACCGCAGTGGCCAACTGACTCGCTTGGGCCTCATCGGCCTTGGGTCAGAACGTGATTGCAAGGGCTAGGACCCGAGCCGGCAGAACACGCTCACCGGGCGACTGACGCCGGAGATCGTGGGCACGGTCCTGGCCCGGGCGCGTGCCCTCGCCGGTCTTGATCCTGTCGGGGGCCGACCCCGCTGACCAGCCTTCGGGCCGCACCTCCCGTATCCTTCTCGGTCGAATGGTGAACGAACTCGACTACTACGAGATCCTCGAGGTCAAGCGCGGGGCGACCGACGCCGAGATCAAGCGCTCCTTCCGGCGGTTGGCCCAGAAGTGGCACCCGGACATCAACTCCGACGCCGGCGCGGACGAGCGGTTCAAGGCGCTCAACGAGGCCTACCAGGTGCTGTCCGACCCGACCAAGAAGCAGGCCTACGACATGTTCGGTCGGGCCGGGGTGGCCGGCGCCGACGGCATGCCCGGGGCGGGGGACTTCGGCGGCTTCGGTGACATCTTCGACGCGTTCTTTGGCGGCGCCGCCGGCGGCCGCGCTCGGAGATCGGGACCGGCCGCCGGAGCCGACCTCCGCTACGACCTGCGGATCACCTTCGCCGAGGCGATCAAGGGGACCGAAAAGGAGATCGAGTTCAGCGCGCTCGATCGCTGTCCGACCTGCGAGGGCTCCGGCGCAAAGCCGGGCACGTCGACCACCACCTGCCCCCAGTGCGACGGGCGCGGTGAGCTGCGCACCGTGCGCAACACGATGCTCGGCCAGATGGTCAACGTGACCACCTGCCCGAGGTGCCGCGGTGAGGGCCACATCATCGACAGCCCGTGCGAGACGTGCCACGGCGACGGCCGCACCGAACGCCGTCGCACGCTGCGCGTGTCGATCCCGGCCGGGATCGACGAGGGCCACCCGATCCGCCTCTCGGGCGAGGGCGAGGTCGGCCCCGGCGCCGGTCCGGCCGGCAGCCTGTACGTCGCCGTCCACGTCCAGGCCCACCCGGTCCTCAAGCGGGACGGCACCGAGCTGTATCTCGACCAGGAAGTGTCGATCGCCCAGGCGGCGCTGGGGACGACCGTGACCATCCCCACGATCGACGGCGACGAGTCGCTCGAGATCAAGCCTGGGACGCAGCCGGGGACCGAGATCCGCCTCCGAGGCAAGGGCGTGCCCTACCTCCGCCGAACGACTCAGCGCGGCGACCTGCACGTCTTCGTCCGGGTCGCCGTTCCGACCAAGCTGTCCAGGAAGCAACGAGAAGCCCTCGAGACCTATGCCGCCGACGCCGGCGAATCGGTCGGTGCCAACGGCAGCGGCATCCTCGATCGGGTCAAGGACGCCCTGACTTGAGCGACGCCGGCGTCCCCGATGAGGGGGCCTCGGCAGCGGGGGTCTGGCTCGAGATTTCGGTCACAGCCGACACGGAAGCGGTCGAGGCGGTCAGCGAGATCCTGTCCCGATTCGCCCCGGGCGGGACGACCGTGGAGCCGGCTTTCCAGCTGGTCGACGAAGGGCTCGGGGCATGGGTCGACGTCACCCGGCCGGCGATCGTCCGGGCCTACCTCCCGGCCCGTGACCGGGCGGCCGTCCGGATCGCGCTCGCGGGCGCGTCCGCAGCCCTCGGCCACCTCCAGGCATTCGGGTTGAGGCCGATCGGCGAGATCGAGACGCGCCTGGTCCACGAAGAGGACTGGGCTCACGCCTGGAAGGCCCACTTCCCGGTGCTGCGAGTCGGCCGACGGATGGTCATCCGCCCGACGTGGCGGCGACATCGGCGCCGCCCCGGGGACGTCGTCCTCGCACTCGACCCGGGGATGGCCTTCGGGACCGGCCTTCACCCGACCACGCGGCTGTGCCTGGCGGGCATCGAGGCCTGGGCCGACGCCGGACGGTTCGCCAACGGTAATGCCGCGCGCGGCGGCAGCCGCGTCCTCGACGTGGGCTGCGGCTCAGGGATCCTGGCCATCGTCGCCGGCCTGTTCGGAGCCGAGGAGCTGGTCGCGGTGGACACCGATCCGATCGCCATCGAGGCGACCGAGGCCAACGCCCGGCGTAATCGACTGGGCGGGCGGATCGCCGCCCGCGTCGGCAGCCTGCCGAGTGGCGCCGGACCGTTCGACCTCGCCCTGGCCAACCTGATCGCGTCGCTCCTCGTGAGCCTGGCGGGAGACCTCGCCGCCGAGCTCCGCACGAACGGTCGCCTGCTGGCCTCGGGCATCTTCATCGACCGGGTGTCCGAGGTGGAGGCGGCCTTCGAGGCCGTCGGACTCGACGTCGTCGGCCGGTCGAGCGAAGGCGATTGGGTCGCGCTGGAAGCAACCCGGCGAGCATGACCACCCGTTCGGTCGGGCGCCCGTACAATCCGGCCCGTGCCCATCTACGCGATCGCCCTGCCGGTCCACATCGCGCTGGCCATCGCGTTGTTCCTGCCTTCGCTCCTGTTGCCGTTCGCGCTGCGGACCAACCGGGCAGCGACCGAATCGCAGAGTCGCCTGGTCCGGTCGCTGCTGCGACTACAGAGCGGCGGCAGTGTGGTGATCGGCATCGGCCTGGCCGTCACCGGCATGCTCCTCGTGGCCAGCCTGGGCGTGACCCTGCTGGCCCAGCCGTGGCTGCTCGTGGCCCTGGCGATCTATGCACTCAACCTGGGGATCGCCTTCTTCATCCAGCGACCGAATCTGCGTGCGCTGGTCGGCCTGCGCACGACGTGGGACGATCTGACCTGGAAGGCGGCGGCTCGCCGACAGCGCTACGTGTCGTACGGGATGGCCGGGCTGATCGGGCTCATCGGATACCTGATGAGCGCCAAGCCGAACTTCTGATCGCGAGGAGGATGGGCATGGATGACGGACGGGCGCGGGATTCCGACTGCCTGTTCTGCCGGATCATCGCCGGCGAGATCCCCGCCGAGCTCGTCCACGACGACGACCTGGTGGTGGCGATTCGCGACATCGCGCCACGCGCCCCGACCCACGTCCTGTTCTTGCCCCGCGCCCACATCCGCTCGGCCGCTGAGCTGACCGAGGCCGACGGGCCGCTGCTGGGCCGGTTGTTCGCCGTCGCGGCCGAGTTCGCCCGCGCAGGCGGCATCGCCGAACAGGGCTACCGGATGGTCCTCAACGTCGGGCGCTGGGGTGGTCAGACCGTCGATCACCTGCACGTGCACCTGCTCGGGGGTCGCACGATGTCGTGGCCTCCGGGGTGAGCTCTGCGCTTCGCTTGCCGGTTCGCGCTCCAGCTGCGGCGGCCCTGCTGAACCTGGCCCTGGCATCTGCGCTGGCAGCCGCGCTGGCCGGGTGCGCACCGGCGGCCTCCGCCCCGAGCGCGACGCCGACTCCGGCCCTCAGCCAGGCGCCGGCCCTGTCCGGGGCCGTGGCCGCGACCGCCGACCAGGTGGCCGCGGCGCTTGGCTCGGTGGGCCTGACCGCGACCGCCCTGCCGCCGCAGCCGGTCGCTTACCGGCCGGGCGAATCGCCGCTCCTGGCCGTGGCCCCGCGACTCGTCCTCCAGGCACTCCTGCCGGGCGACGCCAGCCACGGCTTCATTGTCGTGTACCAGTTCGCCGACGATGCCACGGCGCGTGCCGCCGGCGCCGAGATGGCCGGCTATCTCGCCTCTGGTCCGGGGCGGATCCAGTTCCCCAACGATGCCCGGCACGTCCTCCGCCAGGTCGGCCCGACGCTGGTCTTCTTTACCTGGTCGCCGGCCGTCTCGCCCGACCCCAAGGTGGCCGCCCTGGCCGGCGCGCTGGAGACCCTCGGGACCGGGATCCCGGTCGTTCGCTGACGGCGCGGGCGCTCAGGCCGATGGCGAGTCGGCCGGCCCGCTCGCGTCGCTGACCGGGAGCGGCTGCTCGACCACGGCCCAGGCGCGGATCCGGTCGCGCTTGACCTTGAGCGTGTGGGTCCGTGGGAAGTCCAGGTCCGGCCAGAGCCGCCAGGCGGCTACCCGCTGGTTCGACGCGAGCGTGGCGTTCGCCCGCTTGACCGCCGCATCGATCTCGGTCCCGAGCTCGCCCGGGTCGCGGTGAAGCGCCTCGACGCCCTGGCCCGGCACGTCCCCGCCGCGCGGCACGACCCCAGGGCCAGGCGCCAGGACCACCGCCTCGATCCGTCCCGGACGCGTCTCGATCACGACGGAGTCGCGGATGCCCGCGGTCCGCAGCGCGTTCTCGACGTCCTCCGGATACACGTTGAGGCCATTGGGCAGCACGATGATGTCCTTGATCCGGCCCATCAGGATGAGGTGTCCTTCCGAGTCGAGACGCCCGATGTCGCCGGTGCGGTACCAGCCGTCGTCGGTGAACGCGGCCGCCGTGGCGGCCTCGTCGCGCCAGTACCCCCCGAAGACCGTCGGTCCCTTGACCAGGATCTCGCCGTCGTCGGCCAGCTTGACCTGGACGGGCGGGATCGTCCGCCCGACCGTGCCCAGGCCGTGATCGGTCTTGGAGGTCGCGCTGGCGGGCCCGCACTCGGTCGCGCCGTACCCCTGCATCACGACCACCCCGACATCTTCCCAGGCCTGTTGAAGGGCCGGCGGCAGGAACGCCGCGGCGGAGACGAACAGGTTGAGCCCGCCACCTAGCCGGGCGTGGACTTGGCGGAACATCAGGCGGCGAATGGGGTACGGCAGGCGCCGGGCGATGCCGCGCAGACGTTCAAAGGCACCTTGCCGGCCGGACTTCTCGACCTCGCGCTCGATGGCGCCCCAGAACAGGTCCAGGATCTGGGGCACGACCAGCATCGTCGTCACCCGGTGATCGCGGATCGCCTCGAAGATGACCCTCGGGTTGCGGCTCCGGACGTACAGGATGTCGGCCCCGACGGTCAGTGCGTAGAACAGGGCAACGGCTTGCTCCATGAGGTGGGACAGCGGGAGCAGCGAGACCATCCGGTGCTCCTGGGGCGGGATGGCGTTGTGGGCGACCTCGACCGTGCCGACCACGTTGGCGTGACTGAGCATCACCCCCTTGGGCGTCCCAGTCGTGCCGCTGGTGAAGATGATCTCGAACAGGTCTGCCGGCCCCGGCCGCGGCCAGGTTCTGACCTGTTCCGCCCAGTCAGCCGGCCAGTCGGCCTCGGGCTCGGCGGCGAGGTCCTCGACCGTGGATGTCGGGAAGCGCTCCAGGCGCGCCTCGCGCGGGTCCGGGGCATCGCGGCCGCTGCCGATCGCTAGGCGCGTGGCGTCGGCCTTGGCCGCGATCCGCTCGACGGCGTCGGGGGCCATCCGCAGGTCGAGCGGCACGATCACGACACCGGCACGGATCGCCCCGAAGTAGACCGCCGGCACGGCCGGGGTGGACGGCGACCAGGTCAGCATCCGGTCGCCCGCGGCCACGCCCGCCGAGCGCAGCCGCCAGGCGACGGCGCGGCTGCGCCGGTCGAGCTCGCGGAACGACCACGACTCGCTCGAGCCGTCGTCGCGTCGCAGCGACAGCGCCGGCCGATCGCCGTATTTGGCGACGGATTCGTCGAGAACGTCGAGCAGGGTCTCCACCATGGAAGGGTAGCGCCCTCGAGGGCCCCGGTGGTACCTCTCAGGCCGCCCAAGGACCGACCCGACGAGCCGAAGCGAGCCGACCCGCTAGGCTGGCGCCATGTCGAGCTCCTACACGGCGGTCGGGCCCACCGATGCTCCAGCCATCGTCCTGGTCCACGGCACTCGCATGTCGCGGGGGATGTGGCATCCCCAGCTCGCAGCACTCCAGGGCGGCTTCCGGGTCATCGCGCTCGACCTGCCCGGGCACGGTGCCCTGCGCCACCGCCGGTTCGACTGGGACGAGGCCGTCGCCGAGATCGCCCGGGTCATCGACGAAGCGGCCGGCGGCCGGGCCGTCGTATGTGGGCTGTCGCTGGGCGGGTATCTGGCCATCGATGTCGCCGCACGCTACCCGGATCGGGTGGCAGGACTGGTCATCTCAGGCGCCTCGGCAGAGCCGAGCGGGAGGTTCTTTCCGATGGCGATCCGTTGGCTCGCTCGCGTGATGACACAGACCTCGGTGCCGCGCCTTGACCGGCTCAACCGGACCTGGTTCCGGCAGCGCTACGCCCCGGCGACGGCCAACGCCATCCTGGCCGGCGGCTTCGGCTACGAGGCGGGCGCTGCCGCCTTGTACGAGCTCATCGGCCGGGAGGCCCGTACGGCGTTCGCCTCGTACCCCGGCCCAAAGCTCATCCTCAACGGCCAGCTCGACCTGCCGTTCCGGCTTGGCCAGCGCGGCTTCCATCGAGCGGCACCTGATGTCCGGGTGGTGGTCCTCGCCCGCGCGACCCACCTGGCCAATCTCGATCGGCCGTCGGCCTACAGCTCGGCGCTCGCCCGCTTCGCTGCAGACGTCTTTGGGGCCTCGCCGGGCGACACTCCCGCCGTTTGACCGCATAAGTACCCTCGTCTACACTCCGCCAGCCTGTCGACGAGGGCCATTTGTGCGCCTCGCCGGGGCCGTTCGCGCCGACCGGCCAACGAGCAGCGAACGAACGTCGAGACCAGGCCACGGGAGGTGAACCGGGATTGGCAGAAGTTCGAGTGGGTGAGAACGAGACCTTCGAGAGCGCCCTCCGCCGCTTCAACAAGAAGATCCAGCAGAGCGGGATCCTCGCCGAGGCTCGCCGTCGCGAGCACTACGAGAAGCCGAGCGTGAAGCGCAAGCGCAAGGAAGCCAAGCGCAAGAAGGCCGCCCGCACGCAGCCGGGCTAGGTCGCGAAGCGGCCCAGCCCAGGGCGGATCGCCGCCCGAGGTGCCAGATCCGGTGACCCTCAAGGAACGACTCCAGACCGACACGACGGCCGCGATGCGGTCGGGTGACGCGCTGCGCCGTGACGTGCTCCGGATGGCCAGCAATGCCATGTATCTCGTCGAGAAGCGCCAGGGCAAGCCGCTCAGCGACGACGAGGAGCTGCAGGTCCTCAGCCGCGAGGTGAAGACCCGGCGAGAGTCCGTGGAGGCCTATCGCGCTGCCGGCCGCGAGGACCTGGCGACCAAGGAGGAGTCCGAGATCGCCGTGCTGTCCGGGTTCCTGCCCCAGGCGCTCGATGAGAACGAGCTGCGGACGCTCATCGGAGAGGCGATCGCGGCGACCGGGGCTGCGTCCGCGCGGGATCTGGGCAAGGTCATGGGCTGGCTGGCGCCGCGGACCCGCGGCCGGGCCGACGGCAAGCGGGTCAGCGAGCTCGTTGCCCAGGCCCTCGCCGCGGCCGATCTCACCGGCCACGACACGGTCGGGAGCCACTGACCGACGATGCTCGCCCAACGCGCCGACCAACAAGCGTCCTTCTCGCGACCGGATCTCGGCCGGCTGCTAGTCGCCGCCGGGCTGCTCGTCCTGGCCATGACCGCGATCTTCGCCGTCGACATCATCCCCAGCCGCATCGACATCAAGGTCGGCGACGTCGCCACGACCGACATCCTGGCCCCGCGAACGATCACCTACACCAGCACCATCCTGACCGCCCAGACCCGCGAAGCGGCGCGCAAGGCAGTCGCGCCGCAGTACGACTTCACCCCCGACAAGGCGTCCGCCGTCGCCCGCCAGCAGGCCCTCGCCTTTGCCCGGGTCGTCGCACCGGTCGACAATGCGTTCGATCCGTCGGTACCCGAGGCACAGCGGATCACCCTGCTCGAGACGGCGATCCCGGGCCTGTCCGACGAGGCTCGGGCGAACCTCATGGCGCTGCCGCTCAGCCGCTGGGCGGACGTGCGCAAGGAGAACGCGCGGATCCTAGAGCAACTCGAGTCCAGCGAGTTGCGCGATGCCGACCTGGCCGAAGTCCGAACCCGGCTGGCCGGGCGGATCCTCGGCGGACTGACCGAGGCCGAGCGCAAGCTGTCCGCCGAGATCGTCGGCCCCCTGCTGGTGGCCAACTCGGACTTCGACCAGGCCGAGACCGATCGCGCCCGCGACCGTGCTGCAGAGGCCATCTCGCCGACCGTCGTGGCGGTCAGCCAGGGACAGGCGATCGTGCGCAAGGGCGACCGGGTGACCACCCAGGCGCTCGAGCAGATCGAGGCCTTCGGCCTGACCACGGCGCGCTGGGATCTGGCCAGGCTGGCCGGTTGGGCGGTCTTCTCGATCCTCGTGGTCGGGCTGCTGCTCGCTTGGCTGTGGCGTTTCCGGCCGGAGCTGTGGCACCGCTCGAACGTGCTCGTCCTCCTCGGGCTGCTGCTGATCTTCTCGACCTTCGCGCTCGAGCTGACCGCCGGCCGCCCAGGACTGCCGTACATCGTGCCGACGGCCGCGGTCGGCATCCTCGTGGCGCTTCTGCTCGACGCCGGAACGGCCATCGTCCTGACGGCGGTCATCGCGATCATCGCGGGTGCGGCCAACGGCGGCACGCTCGAGATGACCGCCTACACCTTCTTCGGTGGGGCGGCGGGGATCGTGGCCGTCCGACGCGGCGACCGGCTCAACGCGTTCGTCCAGGCCGGCGTCGCGATCGCCGTCGTCAATGCCCTGGTGGTGGCGACCTACGGACTCCTCGGGCAGCACGACCTGACCGGGATGCTCCAGCTGTGGGGCGCCTCGGCGGCGTCAGGTGTCGGGGCCTCGGTCGCGGCGGTCGGCACCTTCGCGGTGCTTGGCAACGTGTTCGGGATCCTGACAGCGTTCCAGCTCCTGGAGCTGGCCAACCCCTCGCAACCGCTGCTGCGCCGGCTGCTGATGGAGACGCCCGGCACGTATCACCACTCGATCATGGTGGCCAACCTGGCCGAGCGGGCTGCCGAGGCGATCGGTGCCGATCCGTTGCTGACCCGTGTCGCGGCGTATTACCACGACGTCGGCAAGCTGGCCAATCCGCTGGCGTTCATCGAGAACCAGGCCGGTGGCGACAACGTGCACGACGAGCTCGATCCGGAGACATCCGCGCAGGTCCTCAAGGCTCACGTCGCCGAGGGGATCGACATCGCCTATCGAGCCAAGCTGCCCAAGCCGCTCATCGCGTTCATTCCACAGCACCACGGGACGGCCCTGATCAGCTACTTCTATGCCAAGGCTCGCGAGGCGGCAGCGGCACCGTTCGGCGGCCTCGGGACGGCCGAGGGCGAGAAGGCGGCCAACGCCGTCGACTCGAAGCGCTTCCGTCATGCGGGGCCCAAGCCGCAGAGCCGGGAGGCCGCCCTGATCATGCTGGCCGATGGCGTCGAGGCTTCCGTGCGCTCACTCGCCTCACGCGACGAGCCGGCGATCCGGGCGATGGTGTCGCGGATCATCGAGGAGCGGCTCCACGACGGGCAGTTCGACGAGTGCGACCTGACCCTCCGCGACGTCGAGCGAATCCGCGAGGCGTTCGTGGCCCAGTTGCTCGGGATGTACCACCAGCGGATCGCCTATCCCCAGAACAAGATCGTGGAGCTTGAGACGCGCCGAGCGGCGGCCGGTGGCGGAGGAGGTGGTGCCGGCGGCGGTCGCGACGAGGCCGGCGCTGCGGGTCCCGACGCTGGCTGATCCGCGCCCGATCTACCTGCCACCTTGGCGCGTGGATCTGACGCCCGGGCCCGGCGTCCTGAGGCTCGTATCGGACATCGGACTGGCCCGCGCCGTGGCCCGTGCCCTGGCGGCTGCGGGCGCACCGTCCCCTGCGTCGATCGGCCTGACCCTCACCGACGATCGGGCCGTTGCGGCGCTCAACGCGAGGCACATGGGCCAGGACGGTCCGACTGACGTGCTGTCGTTCCCGCTCCTTGGGCCGGATGCGTTCCCGGCCCACGAGGGCTCGGATCGTCGGCTCGCTGCCCAGCCGATCCGCAGCCCGGCGTTCGCGCTGCCGCAAGGGGTCCGGGTCCATCTGGGCGACATCGTCGTGTCGGTCGAACGGGCGATCGAGCAGGCCCGTTCGGGTCGCGGCGGCTGGACCGGCGACGTGCGCTGGTCGCCGGCCGACGAGCTGCGCCTGCTGGTCACCCACGGGACGCTTCACACCTGCGGCTGGGACCACGCCGCGCCGGCCGAGGAGGCCGCCATGCGCCGCCTGGAGCGAGAGCTGCTCGGATCGCCCAGCGGCGCCTGATGGCGAGTTGCGGCGACGGGTCAAGGCGCGACTGATACCATCGCCCGAGGCCCTCCCGGACGGGATCGGGCCTCGTTCGGCGTGTTGCGCCGATGAACTGGAGGATGGGTGAAGATCGTCGTCGGGCTGGGCAATCCCGGGTCGCGCTACGCCAAGACCCGGCACAACGTCGGATGGATGGTGATCGACCGACTGGCCGACCGTGCCGGCTGGGACGGCAAGGGGCGAGAACGCGATGCCTCGCGGATCGTCCAGGGCCGCTTCAAGGGTGTCGACCTGACCCTGGTCAAGCCGCTGACCTTCATGAACGAGTCGGGCCTGGCCGTGCGCAAGGTCCTCGCCCGGGAGCACGCCCCACTGCCCGAGCTCCTGGTGGTCGCCGATGATTTCGCCCTGCCATTCGGCAAGCTGCGCTTCCGCGAGGGCGGCGGCCCGGGCGGCCACAACGGCCTCGGATCGATCATCGACGAGCTCGGCACCGAGAAGTTCAGCCGCCTCCGGATCGGCATCGGCGAGCCCGATCGCACCGCCACCGACCACGTCCTGAGCACGTTCGCGCCGGACGAGCGACAGCGCCTGGACGAGCTCCTCGACGTCGCCGCCGAGGCCGCGGAGCTCTGGGCACGAGAGGGCACCAACAAGGCAGCGAATCACTACAACAGCTTCCAGCTTCGCCCAGCGGACGACCAGCTCCTGGCGCCTCCGGGCGAGGTCGATGGCCCACCGGGTCCCGACGGGATCCGACGGCTGCGGACGGGCTGGCGTCGTCTCCGGCCGGCGAAGGACGAGCGCGAATGAGCACCCCGCCGCTGCGTGGCAAGCGCGGCGCCGAGCGGCGACTCGGGGAGCGCCTGGCCGACGAGTTCGTTGCTCGGCACCGAGTGACCACGGAGGAGATTGTCGACTTCGACGTGGCCGAAGTCGATCGCGAGGTCGAGGACGCCGAGCGCGCCGAAGACGCCGAAGCTCGTTCGACCAGGCCGAAGGCGAGCACGCCGACCGCGACCCGGACTGCCCTGACCCCCCGGACCCGGCGCCGGCTGCCGGACCTAGCCGTCCTGCCGGCGCTGCTGGCGACGACGGGCTCGTTCGGCTCGCTGCGGGAACGCCTGAGCCGTCCGGAGGAGGTCCTCCCGAAGCATGGCCGGCACGCCGGTCTGACCGCCGTCCCTCACGGCGCGAAGACGTACCTCGCGGCGGCGCTCGCTCTGGCTCACGGTGGCGAGCGGCTCGTTTGGATCGCTCGCGATGCGGAGATCGGCGATCGGGTCGCGGAGGAGCTCGGGGCCTGGCTGGGCGACGCCGATGCCGTCGCCGTCCTCGAGCCGCGGACCGCGCTGGCGTACGAGCGGAGCGAGCTCGTCGCTGACGAGACGGCCGCCCGGGTCGCGGCGCTCGCCGCCTGGCGTTCGGGTCGGGCCCGGATCCTGGTCGCCAGTGTCCAGGCGCTGCTCCAGCGGACGATCGATCCCAACGACCTGCCGGAGGCCCCGCGCACGCTCGCGCCAGGCGCCCGGATCGGCCTCGACGCGCTGCTCCGCGAGCTCCTCGATCTTGGCTATCAGCCGACCTTGGAGGTGGCCGGTCGCGGCGAGTTCGCCCGCCGCGGCGGCATCGTCGACGTCTTCCCGCCCGGAGAGTCCCTGCCCGTTCGGATTGACTTCTTCGGCGATGAGGTCGACTCGCTCCGGCGCTTCGATCCGACCGACCAGCGGACCGTCGGTCCGGCGACGAGCGCCACCCTGTTGCCGGCGAGCGAGTTCCTGGTCCCGCGCGGGGGTGCCGACGAGCTTCGGGGTCGCGTGGGCCGGGCGGCGTCACGGCTGCCGGACCGCCTCGCCGAGGACCTGGCCCGGTTCGATCGCCAGGCCTCGGACGGCCCCGGACCGACGAGCGCCTCCGGGTCCCCGACGGCCGCGACGCCGACCCCGGCGGGCACCCGTGCGCTGGACGCTGGCGACGCGGCCGAGATCTGGGCCGGGGTCGTCTGTCCCGCGACCGGGCTCGACCATCTCGAACCGGGCACTCTGCTCGTCCTCGACGAGCCCGGCGACATCGCCGAGGCCGGCGACTTCCTGTGGAGGCAGGCCGACGAGCGGCGGGCCGACCTGGTCGCCGCGGGCGACCTGCCCAAGGACTGGCCGACGACGTATCTCGGCCCGCGCGACTGGAAATCCAGGCTGGTGGGTGGCCGAACGCTCGAGCTGACCTGGGAGTCGGAGGCGGCCGAGGCGATCGCCGGCGGCGGCCTCAGCTCGGGCGACCTGTTCGGCTGGCGCGAGCCCAACGTCACAGGCCTCCGGACCGGCCGGCTGACCGACGCCGTCGCGGCCTGGGCCGAGGACGGCCAGCGGATCGTCCTGGCGTCCGACCAGGCCGCTCGCCTCTCGGAGCTCCTCGGCGAGGCGGGTCGGCCGGTCGCCGCCGTCGGGAAGCTCGATGCGGCTCCGCCGCGTGGGGCCGTTGCGCTGATCGAGCGCAGCCTGAACGGCGGTTTCATCGGCGGCCCGGACGGCGTCGCCTTCGTCACCGACCGCGAGCTCTTCGGCTCGGTCCGCGTTCGTCGTCCCAAGGCCATGCGGCGGGTCGTCCCGCGCGACATCCTCGAGCGTCTCGTGGTCGGGGATCTCGTCGTCCACATCGATCATGGGATCGCCCGCTACGAGCAGATGCTCCGGCGCGGCAGCGCGGGGGAGGAGCGCGACTATCTCGAGTTGAGCTTCGCCGGCGGCGACCGGATCTACGTGCCGGTCGAGCAGATCCAGCGGGTCAGCCGCTACTCGGGGGGGGAACGTCCCCAGCTGAGCCGGCTGGGCGGCACCGACTGGCTGCGGACCAAGCAGCGGGTCAAGCGCGCCGTCGACGACCTGGCGGAAGAGCTTCTGGCCCTCTACGCTGCCAGGACGTCCGCCCGCGGCCATGCCTTCGCCCCGGACTCGCCCTGGCAGGGTGAGATGGAGGCGAGTTTCCCGTACGAGGAAACCGTCGACCAGCTCCGGGCGGTCGCCGAGACGAAGCTGGACATGGAGGCCGGGCGGCCGATGGACCGGCTGGTGGTCGGCGACGTCGGGTATGGCAAGACCGAAGTCGCCATCCGGGCTGCCTTCAAGGCGGTCCAGGACGGCAAGCAGGTGGCTGTCCTCGTGCCCACGACCGTCCTCGCCGCGCAGCACTTCCAGACGTTCGGGCAGCGCTACGCGGCGTTCCCGATGTCCGTGCGGCTGCTGTCACGATTCGTGTCGGC
Source organism: Chloroflexota bacterium (assembly GCA_039931975.1). Lineage (GTDB taxonomy): Bacteria > Chloroflexota > Limnocylindria > Limnocylindrales > CSP1-4 > Chersky-267. The sequence goes on from JBDTQW010000008.1 coordinate 40,746, forward strand.
CCACGAGCAGGAGCGGACCCTCGAGGGGCTCTCGAGCGGCTCCGTCGACCTCGTCATCGGGACGCACCGACTGCTGTCCAGGGACGTGCAGTTCCGCGACCTGGGCCTGGTCGTGGTCGACGAGGAGCAACGCTTCGGGGTCGCCGCCAAGGAGCGCCTCAAGCGTCTGCGCAATGAGGTCGATGTCCTGACCCTGTCGGCCACGCCGATCCCGCGCACGCTCAACCTGGCCCTGGCCGGGATCCGCGACCTCAGCGTCATCGAGACCCCGCCTGAGGACCGCCTGCCGATCCAGACGCGAGTGGCGGAGGCTTCCGCCGGGCTCGTCCGCGACGCGATCCTGCGCGAGCTCGACCGCGGCGGTCAGGCGTTCTACGTCCACAACCGGGTCGAGACGATCGAGGCGCAGGCCGAGCAGCTCCGCCGGATGCTGCCCGGTGTCCGCTTCGTAGTCGGCCACGGCCAGATGGCCGAAGGAGCCCTGGAGAAGGTCATGCTGACCTTCGCCGAGGGCGACGCCGACGTCCTCGTCTGTACCACGATCATCGAATCCGGGCTGGACATCCCCAACGCCAACACGATCGTCATCGACCGGGCCGACACCCTCGGGCTGGCCCAGCTCTACCAGCTCCGTGGCCGGGTCGGTCGCTCGTCGCGGCGGGCCTATGCGTACCTGCTGTATCGGCGGCGCGAGCGACTGAGCGACGAGGCTCGCAGGCGGCTGCAGGCGATCTTCAACGCTTCCGAGCTCGGTGCAGGGTTCCAGATCGCGCTGTCGGACCTCGAGATCCGCGGCGCCGGGAATATCCTCGGCGGCGAGCAGTCCGGGCACATGGCCGCCGTCGGCTTCGACCTCTACTCGCGGCTGTTGCACGAGGCGGTCGAGGAGAGTAAGGCCAGGCACGAGGGTCGCCAGCCCATCGTCGAGCGGCCGGGCGCCGTCCTGGACCTGCCGGTCGATGCCCACCTGCCCGACGACTACGTCCCCGACGAGGCCCAGAAGCTCGAGCTGTACCGGCGGTTGGCCCGGGCGCACACGGCCGGCGACATCGCCGCGTTCCGCCAGGAGGCCACCGACCGGTTCGGCCCGATGCCGGCCCCCGTCGTGCGGCTGGTCGAGGTGGCCGAGCTGCGACTCGCCGCCGACGCCGCCGGCGTGTCGTCGATCTCACGCGAGGACGGCCAGCTCGTCGTCCGCTTCGGGGCAGGATTGTCCCGGGCCACGGCGATGCAGCTGCTCTCGCCGCTCGGGGGCGGCGAGCGAGCGGCGGCCGTCGGGCTGCCCGGTGTCCGCCCGGGCGACCTGACCTTTGCCAGCAACCAGGTCCGGATCCGGCTGCCACGCGACCCGTCGGAGTCGTGGCCGCTCACCCAGGCCATCGTCGCACGGCTGACCTCCGCAGCTTCCCCCGCCTGAGTTCACGCGTCCGACGTGGGATGATGCCTCGAGGGGCGACGTTCATCGGAGGGACTGCATGGCCGGACCGGACAGCGTGGAGGAGTACCTCGCGGGGCTGCCGGCCGAGCGGCGAGCCGTCGTGGAAGAGCTTCGGCGGACGATCAACGCCGCCGCCCCCGATGCGACCGAGACGATCGCCTACCAGATGCCGGCGTTGCGGGCTCACGGTCAGTTCCTTGTGTCGTACGCCGCGTTCAAGAACCACTACAGCCTCTTTCCCGCGAGCGAGGCGGTCGTCGAGGCAGTCGGGGACGAGCTCAAGCCCTACCTGGCGGGAAAGGGGACGATCCGCTTCCCGGCAGACAGGCCCCTCCCGGTCGCGGTCGTGACGAAGATCGTCAAGGTGCGGCTCGCCGAAAACGCGGCGCGCGACGGTCGTTAGAAGGCACCCCCGACCCCGTGGAGCCGACGAAGGCCCGATCGGCCTCCGCCCGAGCGGGCGAGGTACCCATCGACGGGCCGGGCGACGAGCCCTTGACCGACCTGGCCGAGCTCGGCGGGCTGTTCTCGCCCGGCCGCCGCGCCCTGACCGCGGGCCTGGTGATGACGATCACCCTGGTCGCCTTCGAGGCGCTCGCCGTGTCCACGGTGATGCCCCTCGTCGCACGGGAGCTGGGCAGCCTCGAGCTGTACGGCTGGGTCTTCTCTGCCTTCTTCCTGGGCACCCTCATCGGGATCGTCGTCGTCGGTGGCCTGATCGACCGAGGCGGCCTGGTGCGTCCGCTCGCCGCAGGGCTGGCCTTGTTCTCGATCGGGTTGATCGTCGGCGGCCTGGCTCCGTCGATGGCGATCCTGGTGGCGGGCCGGTTCCTGCAGGGCCTCGGCGCCGGCGCCATCCCGCCGATCGCCTACGTCAGCATCGGGCGGGCACTCCCCGATGACCTGCGGCCTCGGATGTTCGCGGTCCTGTCCACGGCCTGGGTCCTGCCCGGGGTCATCGGCCCGGCGATCGCCGGAGCGGTCGCCCAGCTGACCACCTGGCGGGCGGTCTTCCTCGGCCTGCTGCCGCTCATCGTAGCGGCCGGGGCGATCGTCCTCCCGGCGATCCGGTCGGCCGTGCCGGTCGGCACGTCGACGCCTGGCGAGACCGACGCCGACGGGCAGGCCAACGGCCTGGCCATGCGCCGGCGCCTGCCGATCGGGCTTGTCCTGGCGGCCGGTGCCGGGCTGCTGGTGGCCGGGCTGACCAGCGGGACCCTCGTCCCCGGTGCTCCGCTGGCGATCCTAGGACTCGTGCTGGTCTTGCCGTCGTTCAGTCGCCTGACCCCGGTGGGGACCCTGCGCGCCGTCCGCGGGCTGCCGGCGGCCGTCCTGCTGCGGGGGCTGCTCACGTTCACCTTCTTCTGCGCGGACGCGTACGTCCCCCTGGCCCTCCAGGAGTGGCGCGGGCTCGGTCCGGCGGTCGCCGGGATCGCCCTCACCGGAGCCACCCTGTCGTGGACCGCGGGGGCGTGGATCCAGGCCCGACGGATCGACCGATGGGGCGTGCGCCGCCTGGTCGGGAGCGGCTTTGCCGTCGTCGTCGTAGGGATCGTCGGCTTCGCGCTGGTCCTGTCGCCGGGCGTGCCGGTCGTCGTCGGCCTGGTCGCCTGGACCATCGCCGGCCTGGGGATGGGCCTGTCCTATTCGCCGCTGTCCCTGACGGTCCTGCGTGAGGCGACACCGGGCGCCGAGGGGAGGGCGACCTCCGGACTCCAGCTGAGCGACGTCCTCGGCACCGCCCTCGGGACCGGGGTCGGTGGGGCGCTCCTGGCCTTCGGCGCACGAGCGGGACTCGAGACCTGGGTAGGGCTGGCCGGCGCGTTCGCGGCCGGTGCGGCGGTCGGTCTCCTCGGGATCGTCCTGGCCAGTCGTCTGGAGGCCCGACGCCACGACGGCGCGACGTTCGGGAACGAGGTCCGGCTGGGGTAGACTGGCGCCTGCCATCTTGGCTGCCCTGGAGGAGCGCTTCTCGCATGACCGCGACCGCCGAGGATCTGCGTGCCAAGATCCGCGAGATCCCGGACTTTCCCAAGCCCGGGATCCTGTTCTACGACATCACGACGCTGCTCAAGGACCCCGACGCGTACCGCGCCGCGATCGACTTGATGCTGGCTCCGTACCGCGACGACAAGATCGACCTGGTCGTTGGGATGGAGTCGCGCGGGTTCATCTTCAGCGCTCCGATGGCCTACCAGCTCAAGGCCGGCCTCGTCCCCGTGCGCAAGCTGGGCAAGCTCCCGGCAGAGACGATCACCGTCGAGTACGCCCTCGAATATGGCTCGAACACGCTCGAGATCCACCGCGATGCGATCCAGCCCGGCCAGAAGGTCCTGATCATCGACGACCTGCTGGCCACGGGCGGGACGGTCCACGGCACGATCGAGCTCGTCGAGCGACTCCAGGGCGACGTCGTCGGCCTTGGCTTCCTGGTCGAGCTCGATTCGCTCAAGGGCCGCGACCGTCTGCAGGGTCACCGGGTCGAGAGCGTCGTCCGGTACTGAGCCGGAACATGGCCGACGAGGGCGCCCGGGACGAACACACCGACGGAGAGGGTGCTGCCGCGCCCGCCGGTGTCGACCTCGGCCGACGGCGGTTCTTCCGGCAGTTGGCAGCAGATGCCTTCCAGACAGCGGCGACGGTCGTGGGCGCGGCGAACGCGCTCCAGCAGCAGTCGATGCAGGCCGCCAATGCCATCCTCGATCCGGATGCCACGGCCACGGCGCTCGTCGCGGACACGGACGCGGCCGCACTCGCCGACCTGCCGGCCCGCGGGTTCCGAACGGCTTTCCGGCTCGACACCGACCGGCTCATTCTGGTCGACCAGCGTCAGCTCCCCGCAAGGATCGCCGAGATCGAATGCCGGACCGGAGCGGACGTGGCCTGGGCCATCCGCGAGATGGTCGTGCGCGGTGCCCCGGCCATCGGCCAGGCGGCCGCTTACGGCCTGGCCCTGACGGCGCGCCGCGGTGTCGAGCTCAAGCCGTTCGCGCGGCGGGCCACGATCCGCGCTTCCGCGACCGCCCTGCGGACCGCCCGACCGACGGCCGCGAATCTTGCCTGGGCGGTGGATCGGATGGAGGCCCGGATGGAGGCCGTCGGATCGCTCGAGGACGACGGCTCCATCGTCGCCGACGCCATGTGGGCCGAGGCCGACGCCATCTGCGCCGAGGCGACTCGCGACCACGGCCTCCTCGCCGAGCACGGGTTGGCTCGCCTGCCGATCCCGCTTGATCGGCCGCTCCAGGTCCTCACCCATTGCAATACCGGTCCGCTGGCGTGCGGCCAGTTCGGGACGGCCCTGGGCGTGGTCCAGGCGGCGGTCCACGCCGGTCGCCAGATCCACGTCCACGTCGACGAGACCCGGCCCTACCTGCAGGGGGCGCGGCTGACGGCCTGGGAGCTTGAGCAGGCCGGCGTGCCGTACACGCTCATCGCCGACTCCGCGGCCGGCGCCCTGCTGGCCTCGGGCGCCATCGACGCGGTCCTGGTGGGGGCCGATCGGGTCGCCGCCAACGGCGACACCGCCAACAAGATCGGGACCTATCCCATGGCCGCGCTGGCGGCCCGCCACCGCGTCCCGTTCTACGTCTGCGCACCGCTCAGCTCGGTCGATCTCGAGACCGCCGATGGCCCGGCGATCCCGATCGAAGAACGGGCACCCACCGAGATCCTGGAATTCGGCGGGGTCCGGGTCGCGCCGCCCGGGGCGATGGTCTGGAACCCGGCCTTCGATGTCACGCCGGCGGATCTCATCTCGGCGATCGTGACCGAGGAGGGCGCCCTCGTCGCGCCATTCGGCCCGGCCCTTGCCGCCGCGGTCGAGTCCAAGCGCGCCCGGACGGCAGCGCCGCCGGTGGGCGACGCGTCCGTCGTCGAGGCGCCGGTGGACGATGCCCCGGCTGACGACGTGCCCGCGGACGATCACCGCGAGGCCACCGCCTGATGGCCACGATCGCCGTCCGAGGCGGCGGCCGAGACTCGGTGGTGGCCCGGGCGACCACCGACCGGAAGGCCCTGCGCGACTTCCTCGAGCGCGACCGGCTGTTCGCCGCCTACGCCATCTGCGACCTCGATGACCGCGAATTCGCTCGGACCCGCTGGGGCGCCGCCCACGACGGCGACGAGCTCGTGGCCGTGGCCCTCGAGTACGCCGGCCTTTCGCCGCAGCCCCTGTTCGTGATGGGCAGCGACGCCGGGATCGCGTCGATCCTGCGCGATGTCATCAAGCCCCGGGCGGCGTACGTCGCCGCGCTGTCGGGCTCACTCGCCGCGGTATCCGGCCAGTACCGGCTCGATCCCGGACCGCCAATGGTCCGGATGTGGGTCGATCGCACGACGTTCCGGCCCTACCCAGCCGACGTCCGCCGGCTCCTGCCGGTCGAGATCGGCGACCTGAACCGGCTCTACCAGCTCGGCTTCGCCTCGTGGCTGCCATCCTCGGCGATCTCCGACGGCGTGTATTACGGGTTGCGCATCGGCGGGCGCCTCGTGGCGGCCGCGGGGACCCATGTCATCAGCCAGGATGCCCGGCTGGCTGTGGTCGGCAATGTCCTGACCCACCACGACTACCGTGGCCGCGGGTTCGCCACCGCCACCACCGGTGCGGTGACCGCCGACCTGCTGCGGACCTGCGATCAGATCGTGCTCAACGTCCGATCCGACAACCCGCCGGCGCTCCAGGCGTATCGCCGGCTGGGGTACGCGGAGCACGTTCGCTTCGAGGAACGCCTCATCCATCGCATCGGCACGCCCTGGCCGGGACTTCCCGGCCCGCTCCGGCGCTTCCTGGTCTCGCCCAAGGAGAACCCACCACGATGACCGCGATCACCAATCTGCCCCCCCACGACGTCACGGACCTGGCCCTCGCCACAGAGGGCGTGCGTCGGATCGAGTGGGCGGAACGCGAGATGCCGGTCCTGGGCCTGATCCGCCAACGATTCGAGCGCGAGCGTCCGCTGGCGGGCCTGCGCATCGGGGCCTGCCTCCACGTCACGACCGAGACGGCCAACCTGATGCGGACCCTCAAGGCCGGTGGCGCGGAGGTGGTCCTGGCCGCCTCGAACCCGCTGTCGACCAAGGACGACGTCGCCGCGGCCCTGGTCTCCGAGTACGGGATCGCCTGCTTCGCCCGGCGCGGCGAGGACCGGGACACCTACTACGCCCACCTCAACGCGGTCGCCGACAGTCACCCCCAGCTGACGATGGACGACGGGTGCGACCTGGTCTCACTCTTCCACGCCGAGCGGCCAGCGCAGCTCGAGGAGATCCTGGCCGGGACCGAGGAGACGACCACGGGCGTCATCCGGCTCAAGGCCATGGCCGCCGACGGGGCGCTGCGCTTTCCGGTCGTGGCGGTCAACGAGGCCCAGACCAAGCACCTGTTCGACAACCGCTACG
>JBDTQW010000009.1:0-44041 GCA_039931975.1 Chloroflexota bacterium
GCGATCGTCGCCGAGGAGGCGTTCGACTACCTCGATGGCCCGGTCACCCGGATCGCCGGCCCCGACGTGCCGGGCGTGCCCTACAACCACGTCCTCGAGGACTGGTTCATGATCGATCCCGAGAAGATCGCGGCCGGGATCCGCAAGCTCGCCGCATACTGAGCCTGCCAGGCCGGAGCTGCTCGACACAATGTTGCACCGAGGTTCCCGGTCGGCCGTCGGGCCGGCCGCGTCAGTGCCGACTGTGGTCGTCGCTCGGGATCGCTCCATCCGGTCCTGCGTCGTCGGCCGCTGCCAGCCAATCCTCGCCGGCCAGGACGGCATAGTCGACCGCTTCGTCGATGGACATGGCCCTGCCGCGGGCCCACGCCGCCGCGTACGGCGCCTCGCGAAGCGCCGACATGACCTCTCTGATGGCCTCATCCCCAAAGAGCAGCTGTTCGAGCTGGACTGGCGGCCGCACCCCGTAGCGCCGTGACAGCGCCTCGAACGCCCCGTCAACCACGGCCGCTTCTTCGGGTCGGCCAAGCGTGGCGAGCAGGACGGCGGCGGCGTGGAGCGTGAGCGTCGTCGTTGACACGTCACCAAGCGCGTGATAGCCAAGGAGCGACAGGCTGCCGTACCGGATCGCATCGGCGAGGTGTCCGAGTCGCATGTGCGCCCAGCCGATGCTGCCCATGGTCACTGAGGCATACGGGACATCGTCAGTCTGCCGAAAGCGTTCGAGCGCGGACTCGAGGACCGGGAGCGACGCCGCAATCTCGCCGCGGAACTGCATGAGCGACCCGGTCGCCCATTCGACACGTGCGCGAGCCTGCTCGTCGCCGAGCTCAGTGTAGATCCGTGCCGCCTCGCTCCCCAACGTCTCGGCCGCGCTCACGTCGTGAGTCATGGCCGTCGGGAAGGAGAGGTTGAACATCGCGTCGGCGATCGATCGCCGATCGCCGAGAGTCCTGGCGATCTCGAGCGCTTCCGCATACAGCTCACCCGCTCGAACCTGCTCTCCGCGCCAGTAGTAGAGGCTACCGACCGCATCGAGGGCCTTGAGGCGCCAAGTCGTCGGCTCGTCAGCACCCGGGATCTTGAGGACGTCCGCGCTCACCGACATGCCCTCCTCGAGATGTCCGGCGAGCTGCCAGAACCGCCACAAGGCGGCGACCAGGCGCAGTCCTACCTCGGCGTCGCCCGACTCGATCGCCCATCGGATGGCGGCCCGCAGGTTGTCGTGTTCGGCCGACAGCCGCGCGAGCCACGGCCTTTGGTCGCGTCCCGGTACGTAAGCCGTCGACGCCTCGGCCAGCGCCAAGTAGCTGAGCGCGTGTCGACGCCGGATGGTGTCGGTCTCGCCCGCCTCCGCCAGTCGCTCGGCGGCGAAGATGCGGATCGTCTCGAGGAGCCCGAAGCGTGGGCCGTCCGGTCCGATCGACGTCTTGACGAGGCTCTGTTCAGCGAGCTCCGACAAGGCCTCCAGGAAGTCGACAGGGAGCTCGTCGGATGGTCCACAGACGGCGTCACCCTCCTCGATCCGCCAACCCCCGGCGAAGACTGCCAGGCGGGCGAACAGCTTCCGGGACGGCCCGTCGAGCAGCTCGTGGCTCCAGGAGATCGTCGAGTGAAGGGTCCGCTGGCGTTCAGGGAGATCGCGGGGTGCCGATCCCGGCAGGTCGAGCTGCCGACCGATGCGGTCGGCGATGGCCGCAGCTCCCAGCAGCCTGACTCGCCCGGCTGCCAGCTCGATGCCGAGCGGCAAGCCGTCGAGACGGGTACAGATCCCGGTCACGGCGTCGATATTCTCGGCGGTGAGACTGAACCCGAGCTGGACCCGATTGGCCCGCTCCACGAAGAGCCGGACACTGTCCACGCTCGCGGCCGTCGCCGGGTCTCGATCCGGCCCCGGAAGCGACAGGGGCATGACGGGGTACTCCTGCTCGGCCGACAGCTGGAGCGGCGCACGACTCGTGGCCACGATCCGGAGGCCTGGTGCCGTGCGGAGAAGGTCCCCGAGAAAGGGCGCGCCGGACCGAACCTGTTCGAGGTTGTCGAGAACGAGCAGGAGCGATCGATCTGCCAGGTACGTCGACAGCCACTCGTGGGTCGCGTCCCGGCTCTCGACCAACCCGAGTGTCGCCGCGATCGTCGCTGGTACAAGGTCCGCGTCCGTCACGGCCTGCAGCGGGACGAACCAGGCCCCGTGGGCGAACCGGCCCGCGACCTCGCCCGCGAGCGCGATCGCGAGGCTGGTCTTGCCCGTCCCGCCGGGGCCGGTGAGCGTCACGAGTCGGGCATCCTCGAGGATCGTGGCGAGCTCACCGAGCTCGCGCACACGGCCGACGAAGCTCGTCAAGCGGACCGGGAGGTTGCCTTCGGCAGCGTCGAGCACTCGGAGTGGCGGGAACGACGATGGGAGGCCGTCCGCGACGACCTGGAAGATGCGCTCGCTCCTGGTCAGGTCCTTCAATCGATGCTCGCCCAGATCGCCCAGTGAGGCGCCGACTGGCAACGACCGTTCGACGAGCGCCCGAGTCGCGTCCGAGACCAGGACCTGCCCGCCGTGTGCGGCGGCCGCGATCCGCGCGGCCCGATTGATGTCGAGGCCGACATAGTCGTCGCCCCCGCGGATTCCCTGACCGGTGTGGAGACCCATCCGCACTCGTACTGCCGCACCCCCCGGCCACGTGGCTGCCGCAAGTGCCAGCTGCGCCTCGACCGCAGCTGCGACCGCCGCCGGTGCGTCGTCAAAGATCACGAGGAACGCGTCCCCCTGTGTACCGCGCTCCACCGCACCATGGCGCCCGAAGGCCATCCGGAGAATGGCGTGATGCTGCTCGAGCAGATCGCGGTAGGCAAGCGGTTCGAGTTCCCCCACGAGTCGGGTGGACCCCTCGACATCGGAGAACAGGAACGTAACCGTTCCCGTGGGCAGCGCCCGGTGGGTCGAAGACCCTGTCATCGGGGCCCGAAGCCCCCCGGCGGACCCATCCGATCGAAGATGCCGAGGACGAAGGCGACGGTCTCATCCGGCGCCATCGCCCGGCCACGGTCCAGCGCGTCCTCGAGGGTCGCCGGTTCGAGGGCCGCCCGGGCCCGCGCCAGTGGATCCCCCCGCTCGGCGATGATCGCCAGCCCCGGGGGCGGGCGAATGCCGAAACGCCGAGTCTGGCTCTCGTATGCACCCATCATCACCGCGGCGGGCTCGGGGCCGACCAGCTCGATGGTCGCCAGGGCGGCAATCGGCAGCGCGAGCGTCATCCCGGTGATGTCGGAGATCTCTCGGGCAAGCCCAAGCGCGGCGATGAACCAGCGCATGGCCGCCTCCCGATCCCCCGCCTCCAGGTATGTGGCGGCGAGGCTGCTCGCCGCCAGCGATTCGTAATAGGCATCGTTCGATTGGCGTGAGCGCTCGTATGCCTCCCGCCACAGAGCCAACGCCTCGTCGCGGCGGCCGGCCGCCGCCGACGCCGCCGCACGGGCCCACATCGTCCGTGCGAGGTTGACCTCCTCGCCGAGGCTCTCGTAGATCCGGGCGGCCTCGTCGATCATATGGGCCACTCCGGCCCAGTCCTTCGGATCGACGGTGAAGGGCACGTTGAAGAGCGCGTCTGCGATCCCGAGCGGGTCATCGAGCTCGCGCGCCATGTCGAGCTGGGCCAGGTAGTAGCTCGATGCCTCGTCCCGTCGGCCCGAGTAGTAGGCGAGGTTACCGGCGGACTCGAGCCCGCGCATGTGCACTTGGGTCGGCGCCTCGGCGCGGGGGATCGCGAGTGCCGCAGTGATCGCCGACCACGCTTCCTCGAGCTCGCCACGGGGAGCCCAGAACCACGTCAGCGCCGTCGCGAGCCGCAGCCCGAGCTCGGCCTCGCCGCTGTCGATCGCCCAGCGCAGCGCCGCCCTGAGATTGTCGCGCTCGGCTGCGAACCGCTCGATGACGGGAGCTTGGCCTCGTCCGCGCAGGGCCGGCGCCCCTGCCTCCGCCAGGGCCAGGTACGCGATCGCGTGGCGGCGGACGATCTCGGCACGGTCGGCTTCGCGAGCGAACCGCTCCAAGGCGGATTCGCGGATCGTCTCGAGCATCTCGAACCGAACGACACCGCGGCGTTCGACGGCCATCACGAGGCTCTGGTTGACGAGGTCCGCCACACTGCCCAGTGCATCCTGGCCTGGCGGTCCGCCTGGGCCGCACACCGCCTCGAGCTCCTCAGCGCGGCACCCGCCGGCGAAGACTGCCAGGCGCGCGAACAGGGTCTGGCTCGAAGGATCGAGCAAGTCGTGGCTCCAGGCGATGGCGTCGTGCAGGGTCCGCTGGCGAGCCGGGACGTCGACGCTGGCTGAGCCTGGCAACGGCAGGCGGCTTGCCAGGCGATCGCGGATGCCGGACGGTCCGAGCAAGGGGACCCGCGCGGCCGCGAGCTCGATCCCGAGCGGCAGGCCGTCGAGCCGCCGGCAGATGTCGGCGATCGGCTCCACGTTCTCGCTCGAGAGCGCGAACGTCGACTGGACTCGTCGCGCGCGATCCACGAACAGCGCGACCGAAGGGATCAGCGCGAGCTCGTCCGGTGCCGAGGGGCCGCTCACCGGGGGAACTGGCAGGGGAGGCACCGCGTAGACCTGCTCGGCCGATATCTGCAAGGGCGACCGGCTCGTGACGATCACCTTGATCGTCGACGAGGCGAGCAGCTCGCCGATGAAGCCGGCCGCCCCAAGGACCTGCTCGAAGTTGTCCAGCAGCAAGAGGAGTCTTCGATCGGCCAGATTGTCCAGGAGTCGCTCGCGGGCGGTCCGGCCGCTCACGTCGCGCAGACCGAGGGCGACGACGATCGTCGAACCGACCAGGTCGGGGTCGGTGATCGCATCAAGCGGGACGAACCAGGCTCCGTCTGGGAAGTCGTCGGCAGCGGTCCGTGCCAGCTCGATGGCCAGGCTCGTCTTGCCTGCCCCACCGGGCCCCAGGAGCGTGACCAGGCGGTTCTCGGCGAGGAGTTCCAGGAGTTCGGCAAGGTCCCGCTCGCGGCCGACGAAGCTCGTCATCCTGGCGGGCACGTGGGCCGCGACAACCTGGCCCGTCCGGAGCGGTGGGAAGTCGGAGCGGTGGCCGGCGATCGTCACCTGGTAGATCCGTTCGGGCCCCGTCAGCCCACGCAGCCGATGCTCACCGGTGTCCCTGAGCTCCACTCCATCAGGCAGGGTCCTGCGGGTGAGGGTCATCGAGGTTTCCGACATCAGGATCTGACCGCCATGGGCCGCCGCGGCGATCCGGGCCGCCCTGTTGATGTCGTTTCCGACGTAGTCGTCGCCGCCGGGGATGCCCTCGCCGGTGTGGAGGCCCATCCGCACCCGGACGTCCTCGTCGGACGGCCATGTCTCGGTCGCCAGGGACCGCTGTGCCTGGACGGCAGCGGCGAGGGCAGATGGAGCGTCCCGGAACACGACCAGGAACGAGTCTCCCTGCGTCCCTCGCTCCACGCCACCTTCAGCGGCGAACGCCTCGCGCAGGATCCGGTGATGCTGCTCGAGCAGGCCTCGGTACGTCGGCGGCGCGAGCCGATCGGCGAGCTCCGTGGAGCCTTCGATGTCGGAGAACAGGAAGGTCACCGTTCCGGTGGGCAGATCTCGCAGTGGTCTCTCCATCCGACGCACAGACGCAGCTACGCCGTGCCGATCCGCTCGGCGAGCGTGGCGAGCATCGCCATGGCCGCCTCGGGTCGCTCTCGGAGGATCGCCTTGAGTCCGGCTCCGCTGATCGTGAGCCCGCGGACGCCGCCTGCGTCGGCGACGACCGTCGCTGCTCTGGGAGCCTCCCTGAGGACGGCCAGCTCGCCGATATGGTCGCCTGGGCCGTAGGCTCGGATGACCTGGCCATCGCTGCGGATGACCCGCACCGTGCCCTCCACGATGACGATCAGCTCGTCCCCGGGCTCGCCCTCGCGCATCAGCGCTTCGCCGTCTGGATACAGGTGCTCGACGGCGCTCGACGCGATCCGCTGCAGGTCCTCCGGGGCGAGCTCGCCGAACAGTGGGATGCGACGCAGGACGAGCATCCGGCCGATCTCGTCGAGGGTCGCGGTCGTTGCCGGCACCTGGCCTCCTGCACCTCTTTGCGCGAGGACCCGACTGGCGATTGCCCGGATCCAGGGATCCGGATCCTCGACGAGCGACTCCAGCATCTCGACTGTATCCGACCGACGCTCGTCGGGCTCGCTCTCCAGGAGATCGACCACTGCCCGGCGCAGACGTCGGTCGCCGAGGCTGTCGAGCGCCTCGATGGCCATCGCCCGTATCTCGGCATCGTCCGAGCCCAGGCATCGTCGGATCAGCCCGCCATCGTCCGGTGCCCCGAGGATGGCCAGGGCGTGGACGAGGCGCCGCTCGATGTGCGCACCGCGCCCTGCCAGGATCGACTGCAGGAATGCAACAGTCTGGCCGGCCTCGCCGTCGGGATCCAGCTCTACCCTGGCCAGCGCCTTCGACCATCGACGCAATGTGGTCGCTCGATCAACCTGGCCCAGTGCCCAGGGCACCAGACCTGACTGGACCTCGTCGCCATGCCCCTCCATGGCCCTGAGCACAGCGTCCTGGGTCGCTTCATCTCCGGTCAGCAGGACTGCCAGGGTCCGCTCCTGCGCTTCGCCTCCTCGCTCGGCGATGGCGCGCGCCGCAGCGACTCGGACGACCTCGGCCGGGTCCGCGAGGGCGCCGATGAGGATCGGCACTGGATCGTCGGCTGCCGCTGCGCCGGCGGCCAGCGCACGGATCGCCGCGCCGCGGACCGCGGCCGATGGATCCGTCAGGCATGCCATCACCCAGCTCGAGGTCGCCGAGTCGCCGAGCTCGGCCAGCGCGTCGAGACCGGCGATCCGCTCCGCGGGCGTCGGACCCTCGACCAGCGCCCGGAGGATCGACGGGGGACGGTCCGGATCGCCGGCCCGAGCGAGGGCGATGGCGAGCGCGGCGCGGACGATCGGGTTCGGGTCGCGAGCCAGGCGATCCGCAGCTTCCGCCGTCAGAGGACGACCCAGCGCCGCCGATGCCCGGACGGCGGCGGCACGGACGGCCGGGTCCGGGTCGTCAACGAGAGCGAACAGCTCCGCTGCCGCGTCATTCGCGCCCAGCCGACCCAGCAGTTCGGCGGACAACCGGCGTACGCCGGGGTTCGGCTCGGACAGCCCCGCGCGGAGGACCGATACGACCTTCGGGTCGCGGGCGAGACCGATCAGCCCCGGGCCACCTTCAAGGAGCTGTTCGGCGAGGCCTTCGCGGAGCGTCCGAAGGAGACTGTCGGTATAGGCCCTGCGGATCTGCCCGACGATCCAGGCGGCGGCGAGGGCGGCGACTGCCCCGATGACGAACGTGGCCGTCTGTGTGAGCAGGTCGCTCGCCGCCAGCAGGAGGAGGCCGGCGATCGTGATGCCGAGCTGTCCGGGCACGCCGTCCATGAAGGCCAGGACCTGGGCCCGCCGCTCGGCCGGGACCACGTTGTAGAAGGCGCTCCAGATCGCGTTGGAGACGCCCCGCTGGGTCACCTGCTGCACGAAGCGGAAGCCGACGGCCGTCACCAAGTTGAACCGGACCAGCCACGCGCCGAAACCCGCGAGGTAGACGATCGGCAAGACGAGCGCCACGGTGGCGATCCCGAAACGTGCGTTGAGGCGGTTGGCCAGGGCGATGGCGGTCAGGAACGACACCGCAGTGGTCGCCGCCGACAGGAGTCCAAGCGCCGTCGCCAGGTCCGCCTCCGCGGGGAAGGCCTCGGTCATCGCACTCAGGAACGGGTACGTGACGGAGAAGAGCAGGATCGCGAACAGGACGTAGGCGAAGGCGATAAGCCGCATCAGCCGCGACTGGCGGACGTAGTCGAAACCGATCCGCAGCTCTGCTGCGAGCGAGGTGGTCGTGCGACGGGATGGTCGGGTCCGTCCCGATCGACTCACCCGGCGGGTCAGCCATGCCGCGCCGGCGAGCAGGGCGGCCTGGACGAGCACGAGGTTGTCGACACCGGCGAGCCGCGCCAGCGGTCCGGCGCCGATCATCCCGACGAACCCACCGAGGATGGCCGCGCTGGCGCAAAGAGGGAAGAGTCGCTTCGCCTGGCGGGCGTCGAGGACCCAGCCGGCGATCGCCCAGAGCAGCGTCCCGACGAGCGCCCCGGCGACGTAGGCCGTGAGCCAGACGACGGGGATGACCGCCGCCGAGCCTGCCGAGAGCGCGACGCGCTCCACGGCCAGCACCCCGGCCAGCACCAGGAGCAGCGCGACGAACAGTCGCCCGCGCGGCAGACGGCCGACTGCCGCCCCGAGCGCGAGTGTCGCAACGAGGCTGGTCAGCCCCAGGGCGACGTACAGATAGGGGAGGGCGCCCGGTCCGAGCTGGCCGAGGACCAACGTGTCGACGCCGATCTCGCCGACCCCACGGGCGGCCTCGACGATCGCGAACAAGGCAGCCAGCTGCCCGACCAGGGCGGCTTCGGCCGGCCGGACCGACAGCAGGCGAGTGAGCCCGGTCACGATGGACCGACCGGGAACCCGAGAGGTCGTGGGCGGACGATCTCAACCAAGGCGACGAAGCACGGCCTCCAGCTCCGCGATCTGGCCGATGGTGTGGGTCGGCTCGTCGCGAGGATCGGACGGCCGGCCCGGGTATCGCTCGTTGTTGCGGACGAGGACGCTGACGATGCCGAGCGCATTCGCGCCACGGATGTCGCGGTCCAGCCGGTTGCCGACCATCACCACCCGGTCGACCTCGGATCGGAGCAGCCCGAACGCCCGTATCGCCGCCAGGAACATCGCCGGGTCCGGCTTGCTCGTCCCGAGCTCCTCTGAGATGACGAACGTGTCGAATGCCTCGTGTATCCCGTGCTGACGGAGCACGTTGCGGGCGCTCCCCGGCCGCGTGTCCGCGACCAGGCCGACAAGGTAGCCCGAGCGTCGCAGCCAGTGGACCAGGTCGGCCGCTCCGGGAAACAGGTCCGCGCGTTGGGTGGTGTCGGCCGGGTCCTTCTCCTCGCTCGTCTCCAGCATCAGCGTGTCGCCAAGATCGAGCAGGACCGCCCAGATCCGCCGCCGCGACCGTTCCGTAGCGAGTCGCCGAAGCTCAGCGCCCACTCGTCCCGGGACCGCCGCGATCAGCTCCTCGACGGGAACGATCGGCGCCGTGGTCCCATCCCAGCGCTGCTCGAACTGGAACGTCGGCTCGAATGCCCGGGTGTGGAGGAACGCCCGGGTCAAGCCGTTGCGCCGCGCCGTGGCCCGCAGCGCCCCCCCGAGGAGCGGGCCGACATCGAGCCCGCCGCCCGCTCGTTCGTCGGCCTCCCAGCGGACGAGCTCGCGATAGCCGTCGTGGGCCGAGAACAGGGCAGGCTCGGCCGACAACGCATGCTTGCCCGGCTGGGCATAGGCCACGAGCCGTCCGCCCTCCGCCGAGACCCGCCCGCCCCGGGTCAGGCGGATCGGTTCGCCGTGCCAGCTGCCTTCCGCGTGGATCAGCCTTCCGGGAGCGTCGAGGTACGCCCAGGCATGCTCGAGCTCGTATAGATGCTGGATGTCCCAGTCATACCAGAGGGCGTACTCGATCACCGCCGCCGCTCGACCGCCGCCGGGGATCCGCAGGTCGAGGTATCGATCGAACGTCGGCGACGGGCCCGGCCGGCGCACCACGGCGAAGCCGACGAGATCCGGCAGGAACGGCTCGGCCAGGTCGAAGTAGATGATGGGCGCGTGGCGACGGGCGATCTCGAGATCATCGCGACGGTCCGCGGCCGGTCGGCTCATCCTCGCATGATGCAGGCGACAGGCTGCGCGCCGCTTGCCCAGATGGACGACACTAGGCGCCAGCGACACCGCGCGGAACCGTCGCAGGAGGAACGAGACCAGTGGCCAAGGTGACGATGCCCCAGCTCGGTGAGAGCGTCGCCGAAGGGACGATCGGGAAGTGGCTGAAGCAGCCCGGCGATCACGTCGCCAAGTACGAGCCGCTCGTCGAGGTGATCACCGACAAGGTCAACGCGGAGGTCCCGTCGCCATTCGAAGGGACCCTCACCGAGATCCTCGTCGAGGAAGGCGCCACGGTCCCGAACAATGCCGAGATCGCCGTCATCGAGACCGCCGAGGGCGCCGGAGCGGAGTCGCCGGCCGAGGGGGCGACGGCCCCGGTCGAGACCGCGCCCGCTCCCGACGGACGCGCAACCACCGACACAGCGGCTCCGGACGCAGCCTCGGCACCGGCAGCAGCCTCGGCTCAGGCTCCAGCCCAGGGTCCGGCCGGTTCCGATGAACGCCCCGTTGCCGTCCCGATCGTGGCCTCGGCCCAGGGAACGGCAGCAGCGCCGGCCGCGGGCGAGTCAGACGCGAGGATGACCCCGGCAGTCCGCCGGCTCCTCCGCGAACACGGTCTGACCGCGGCCCAGATCGTCGGCACCGGTGGTGGCGGCCGAATCACCCGCGAGGATGTCAGGGACCACGTCGAGTCGGTCCGGACGGGCCAGCCGGTCGGTGCCCAGGGCGGGGCTGCGGTCCCGGCGGCCGCCCCGGCAGCCCCAAGCGCGCCGAGCGCACCGTCCCCGGGCGGGCCCTCGGCCGCCCCGGCCGAGCGTGCGGCCGCCCCGGCAAGCCCCCCGATCGCCTTCCCGGCCGGCGCGGACGAGGTCCTGATCCCGATGACCCAGATGCGCAAGGGCATCGCGGCTCAGATGACTCGCGCGCTGGCGGTGCCCCACGCGTACGTCTCGATGGAGGTGGATGCGACCAATCTCGTCCGGTTGCGGGAGTCGGCCAAGGCCGAGTTCCAGGGTCGCGAGGGCGTCTCGCTGAGCTACGTCCCGTTCGTGGTCAAGGCCAGTGTCGAGGCGCTCCGGCGGCATCCCGAGTTCAACGCCCAGTGGACCGACGCCGGCCTGCTGGCCAAGCGGCGCATCCACGTCGGTGTCGCCGTGGCGGTCGCCGATGGCCTGATCGTGCCGGTCGTGCGCGACGTTGATGGGCTGTCGATCGCCGGCCTCAATCGGGCGATCGCCGACGTCGCCGGCCGGGCTCGCGCCAACAAGCTTCGGCTCGAGGATTTCGGCGGCGGCACGTTCACGGTCGACAACACCGGCTGGCTCGGCTCGAACCTGACGATGCCCATCATCAACGTCCCCGAGGTGGCCATCCTGACCATGGAGGCGATCACCAAGCGCGCCGTGGTGGTCGAGTCGCCGACGGGTGATTCGATCGCCATCCGGCCGGTCATGAACATGGTCCTGGGCATCGACCATCGGGCCAACGATGGTGCCGGCGGGGCCGCCTTCCTGCGGACGGTCAAGGCCTGGCTCGAGGCGGTCGGGCCGGAGACGGCGCTGTACTGAGCGACGCCGAGAGCGAGGCACCGACCCCAGCCCATCGACCGATGCGGGTCTTCGTCACCGGCGGGGCCGGGTTCATCAGCTCGACCGTCGTCCGGGAGCTGCGCGCCCGCGGCGACGAGGTCAGCGCGGCGGTCCGCCAGCCCGACCGTGCCCACGCCCTGCGCGATCTCGGCTGTCGGCTCGTCGGCACGGACCTCTCATCCACCGTCGAGCTGACCGGGCCGATGGCCGGGTGCGACGCCGTCATCCATGCGGCTGGCTCGTACCGGGTCGGGATCCTCGACCGAGACCGCCCGGCCATGGCGGACTCCAACGTCGGCGCCACGACGCGGGTCATCGCTGCAGCCAGGGCGGCCGGGATCCCCAGGATCCTGTACCTGTCCACGGTCAACGTCTTCGGCAACACCCACGGCGAGGTCGTCGACGAGACGTTCCGGCGCGATCCCAAGGGGGGTTTCCTGAGCTGGTACGACGAGACGAAGTACCGGGCCCACCTCATCGCCGAGGCACAGATCGCGGGCGGGGCTCCGGTGGTCATCGCGATGCCCGGCCAGGTCTATGGGCCGGGTGATCATTCCGCGGTCGGCCAGCAGCTCGCCGGCGCGTTCCACGGCCGGCTGGCGTACCTCGCCCTGACTGACGTGGGCCTCTGCTTCGTCCACGTCGACGACATGGCCGCCGGACTGCTGGCTGCGCTCGACCGGGGGCGACTCGGTGAGTCATATGTCTTCGACGGGGAGCCGGTGCGCCTGATCGACGCGCTCCGGATCGCGGCCCGATTGGGCGGTCACCGGCTACCCGCCCTGTCGGTGCCGACCCGGCTGCTGGGGCTGATGGCCCCGCTGTCCGGCGCCCTCGGCGGTCGGCTGGGCGTCCCGGCGAACCTGGCCGAAGTCTTCTCGGCCGCCGACGGCGTCACCTACTGGGCATCGCATGCCAAGGCCAGCCGTGAGCTCGGGTTCGCCCCGCGACCGCTCGAGGCCGGCCTGAGCGACACGTTCGGTGCCGGATGAACGGCATACCCCCGATCGGCCGCCGCAGGGTCGCCTCGCGATGTCCGGGGACCGTCAGCCGCCGCTGGAGCGTCGGCAGGCTGGCATCGATTGTGCTCGCGACGGCTACCCTGGCTGGCTGCCAGGCCCAGATCGACGCGGCCGGGGAGCCGGGCGACACCCAGGTCCTCGTGTCACGCTCGAGCAGCGCGCTCACTGTCTCGGCCTCGGAATGGCGCCCGCCGCGGACGCTGGTCTACCTCTGCCCAGTGGCGCCGACCAGGACCGTCGCCGGGCTCGTCGACGCCGGCTCGATCTCGCTGTCTGTCGACTGCGTCGCCTACGGGTTGATCGACACGGCACGTGGCCTGGAGACGACTCTCGGCTTCGGCACCATCGACGCGACACGGCGGCCGGTCTTCGAGAGCGCGCCCGACTGGCACCTGGTCCTCATCGGCATCAAGGACGGCGCAGCGGATCAGGTCTTCCGGACGGCGATCAGCGCGGTCGCGATCGACCCGTCGATCACGCCGGGCCCGGCCCAGCCCGCGCCGTCTGGCTCCCCGACGTCGCCGAGCCCGAGTCCGAGCGCGTAGGGGAGCTGAACGCGGATCGGAGCACGAGCGCGTGCACGAGGCCCGCCGGCGCCTCGGCCTGACGCCGCGTACACTCGGCGCCATGGGCCGCGAACTCCCCATGTTCTCGCCGCCAGCGGTCGATCCGGCCGCGCACGGGCACGCTGGCGGCCTGCCGGCGACGATCGCGCTGGGTGGTGGCTCGTTCAGCGCGCCAGCCGCCGACGGCTCGCAGCCGCTGCGCCGTCACCCGGACTGGATCCGGGCGCGGATCCCCTCGGGCGAGCGCTATCACGAGCTCAAGGGCCTGCTCCGCGGCCTCGATCTCAACACCGTCTGCGAGGAGGCCCATTGCCCCAACATCGGGGAGTGCTGGGACCAGCGCACGGCGACGATCATGATCCTCGGCGACACCTGCACCCGCGCCTGCGGTTTCTGCGCGGTGAAGACCGGCCGACCGACCTGGTTCGACGACGACGAGCCGAGACGGGTAGCCGAGGCGGTCGCGGCTCTCGGGCTGGAGCACGTCGTGGTGACCAGCGTGGCCCGGGACGACCTGCCCGACGGCGGATCGCGGATCTTCGCCGAGACGATCGTCCGGATGCGTGCCGCCTGCCCCGGGATGGGCATCGAGGTGCTGATCCCCGATTTCGACGGCACCGACGAGCGACTGCAGACGGTCATGGACGCTCGACCGGACATCCTCAACCACAACCTCGAGACGGTCCGCCGGCTCCAGAAGCCGGTCCGCAAGCGCGCCCGCTGGGAGCGCAGCCTGCACGTCCTGGCCAGGGCCAAGGAGATGGCCCGCGAGATCGGCTATCCGGCCCACACCAAGTCGAGCCTGATGGTCGGGCTGGGCGAGACGCGCCCGGAGCTGACCGAGGCGTTCGAAGCCTTGCGCGAGGTGGACGTCGACATCCTCACCATCGGCCAGTACCTCCGCCCGAGCCTCGCCCACCTGCCGCTCGAGCGCTACTACCACCCTGATGAGTTCGTCGAGATGAAGGCCGAGGCGCAGGCGCTCGGCTTCAGGCACGTCGAATCGGGCCCCCTCGTGCGCTCCAGTTATCACGCCCGCGATCAGGTGCCCGGGGCCGAGCTCGCCCGGCTGCGCCGCCAGGCAACGCTCGACGCCGACGGCCGGGTCGTGCCGGGCTCGCTGGCAGGCTAACCAGCCAGCCGGACCGCCAGCCCATCAGCGAGGTCGCCCGCCAGCTCGCCTTCGCCATCTGAGGCTGCCGCCCGCGATATCCTTGGGCCATGGCGCAGCTGGCCCGGAAGATCCCCCTCGCGGAGCTCCATTGCCATCTCGGAGGAGCGGTGACCCCGGCGATCATGTGGGGGATCGCCCACGCCCAGGGGATCAAGCTCCCGACCAAGGACTACTGGGAGTTCCGCGACCTGATCACGGTCTCGTCACGCCGGGCGCGCAGCTTTGATGGCTACCTCCAGCTGTTCCACTGGACCGAGCTGATCCAATCGAGCCCGCTGGCGGTCGAACGGGCCGTGTACGAGGTGGTGGGCGGCGCCTACCGCAAGAACAACGTCACCACGACCGAGCTCCGGTTCAACCCGATGAAACGCAACCGGGGCGGTGAACAGGATCTCGACCACATCATCGCCGCCGCCCTGCGCGGGATGGACCGCGCGACCCTGGAGTACCCGGTCAAGCCCGGGCTCCTGTTCTGCCTCGACCGGGCGTTCCCGTACGAGCTCAACGAGATCCTCGTGGAGAAGGCGATCCACTGGCGCGACCGCGGTGTCGTCGGCATCGACATCGCCGGGCCCGAGTCGGCCACGTTCCGGGTCGCCGACTACAAGCGTCTCTATCGACGGGCGCGCCAGTTCGGCCTTGGGCTGACCATCCACACGGGCGAATCCGGGCCGATCGACGAGATCGCCCGAGTGGTCGAGCTGCTCGAACCGGACCGGATCGGCCACGGCGTCAAAGCCGCCTACGACCCTCGAGCGCTGGCGATGCTGGCCGATCGCGGGATCGTCCTCGAGATCTGCCCGACATCCAACCTCAATACCGGCGTCGTGTCCGGATGGGACGAGTTCCGCTGGATCTTCGACCAGTTCCGCCGCACCGGCGTCCGGTTCACCATCAACACCGACGGCCCGGAGATGCTCAAGACCTACATCCGCGACGAGCTGGCAACGCTCGGCCGCCTCGGGATCCTTTCGCTCGAGGACCAGGTCCGGGCCGCCGAGACGTCGCTCGCGGCGTCGTTCGTGCCCAACGTGTCGGATGTCCCCAGGCCGGTCCACCAGCCCGCTTCGCGGGGCGTCGTCGAGCGCGAAGAAGCCTGATCGCGGACCGTTCCCGACGTCAGGCGGCTCGTCGCCGGCCCGCTGAGACCGCCCAGGCCTCTTGGCTCAGTCCGCGGCGAGGCGCCGCATCATCGCCCTTCCGCACGGGTCTCCTGGGCGATCCAGGGCACGAGGGCAGTGACGAGTCGGGTCGGGAGCCGGGACAGCATCACCAGGGCGACCTGCAGGGCCGGCCCAAATCGAGATGGCGCGTATCGGGCGACGCGGGGGCTACGCCGGGCGGCCCGGCCGCCCCACCACGAGACGGCGGCCACGAGCTCGCTCGGCGTATCGTCCAGGCCGTAGCTCAGCAGTCGGCCATCCGCGCGACGGACCGCCCGAACCACGCCGACCACGGACTCAGGTGCGATCGCCCGATCGGGCAGCGCCTCGGCGTCGCCCTTGGCGATGAGCCGGACCCTGGGCTCGCCGCTCGGATCGGTAAGTGTGCGGTGGGCCACGAGCCGATGCGCGACGAACGTCCCGCCGAAGGCGCACAGGATGACCTGGCCGGTGCGCTCGGGACGCGCGCCGAAGGCCACCAGCAAGCGGTCGCCAGGCTGGATGAGCGGTTCCATGCCAGGCCCCGGCGCCTCGATCCAGGTCGTCACCCGGTCGCGCCGGTACGCCTCCAACAGGTTCGTCCGAGCCAGGGCGGGTCCCCCCGCGTGGGCTCCGGGCGTTGGCGAGCGGTGGCTGTCATCGAGGCGGTTGCTCGGACCGACGGTCGTTTGGTGGTCGCTGGTTGTCACGGGCTTCCTCGCCGGAGGATGGCCCGTCGGAAGGATCGCCGACGGGTACTTTCGGGTGCCGATTGTCGGCGGCGGTACTGCCGGTGTATAGACCGTGGGAGCAGCTTCCGGTGTCCGGCGACACCGCCAATCGGCCTAGTCGGCGCGGGCGACGACCCGATAGGTACAGCAGCGGTCGCCGGCTGCGATGTGCGACTCACGGACGACGTCGGCGTCGAGGACCTCGCCGAACAACGCGAGTTCCGCTTCGCAGGCTCGCGCCGTTCCCCGGGCGACCTCCAGGATCGCGCAGTTGTGCTCGACCAGGCGGATGGTGCCGTCGGGGTTGATCTCGGCCTGGGCGAGGTAGCCCAGCTCGTCCTGGATCACCGCGAGCTCGCGGACCCGGTCGGCCAGTGACGCCCGGGCCGGCAGCCGTTCGGCCAGCCGAGTCTTCATCCGGCTGACCGACTGGCGCCGTCGCGCCGCGAAGATCTCGTCCATCAGGTTGCCGCCGCCAACAGCCTCGATGGCGGCCAGGAGGCCGGCGGCCAGGCCGTCGTAGTTCGACGGGAAGAGGCCCTGGGCCTGTGCCGTCACGTCGTACAGGTGGCGCGGCCGGCCCACCCCATGGCGCTCGGTCCCGCGAACCACGAGGTCCGCGGTTTCCAGTGCCCGAAGCTGCTGCAGGATCCCGGTCCGGCTGGCCCCGAGCCGCCCTGCCAGCTGGTCTGGTGATGACGGCCCGACCTGGCGGAGGAGGACGACGATGTCCCGGCGCAGAGTCGGCCAGGGATGATGGCCGTTGGCGCCGCCGGACTCCCCGCGAGGCCCCTCGATGAAGCGTCCCTCGGCGACGCCTCCTGCTGCGCTGGGCTGGCGCTGTTGGTCCGTTCCCGGCATGGCGCGAAGGCTAGCACCGTGTCCCGGTCGGCGCTGATCTCGGGTCGCCCGCCGCCGTGGCCTGGCCATTTCGCGACGGCACCCGTTGTACGCTGGCACCATGGACTTCGACCTCGCGCCCGAGCACAGCCTGCTGCGCGACACGGTCCGCCAGTTCATGCTCGCCGAGGTCGCTCCGCTGATCGACGAGCACGAGCGAGAGCGGCGCTTCCCGGTCGAGGTCGTCCGCCGCCTGGGCGAGATGGGCTGGCTCGGTATCCCGATCCCGGAGGACGAAGGTGGTGCCGGCCTGGACACGCTGGCCTACGCCATCGCGATCGAGGAGATCGGCCGGGTCTGGGGCTCGCTGGGGCTGATTGTCGCCGCCCATACCAGCCTCGGCTGTGGACCGCTCCATCTGGTGGGGACTGCCGAGCAGAAGGCTCGCTACCTGGTCCCCCTCGCCTCCGGTCAGGTGATCGGCGCGTACGGCCTGACCGAGTCCGGTGCCGGCTCGGACGCCGGCGGGACGCGCACGACCGCCAGGCTCGAGGACGGTCCCGACGGCCGCACCTGGCGGATCGACGGCGGCAAGCGCTTCATCACCAACGCCGGCCACGCGGGCACCTACATCGTGACCGCCCGGACCGGGACGACCGCGACCGACGAGGCGGAGATCTCGGCGTTCATCGTGCCCGCCGACACGCCCGGCTTCAGCGTCGCCCGGCTGGAGGAGAAGATGGGCCTGCACGCCTCGGCCACGGGCGAGCTCGTGTTCGACGGCGTGCGGGTGCCTGCGGCGAACCTGCTGGGCGAGCAGGGCACCGGCTTCCGGACGTTCCTCAAGATCCTTGACGGCGGGCGGGTCTCGATCGGTGCCCTGGCCGTCGGCCTGGCCCAGGCCGCTCTCGATGCGGCGGTGCCGTACGCCCAAACCCGCGAGCAGTTCGGTCGCCCGATCGGCACGTTCCAGGGGGTCGCCTTCCTCGTAGCCGACATGGCCACCGAGATCGAAGCTGCCCGCCAGATGGTCTGGCGTGCCGCCTGGCTCAAGGACCGCGGTCGCGATTACGGCCTGGCCGCGGCCGAGGCCAAGCTGTTCGCGTCCGAGGTCAGCTCCCGGGCCACCAACGCCGCGATCCAGGTCCATGGCGGCTATGGCTATATCGAGGAGTACAAGGTCGAGCGCTACCTGCGCGACGCCAAGCTGACCGAGATCGGCGAAGGAACCAGCCAGATCCAGCGACTGGTCATCGCTCGGAAGATCCTCGGACTGCGGGTCAGCTGAGCCTGCACCGGCGCTGGTGCTCGCGCGGCGCCGACCCGCCAGACCGCCCCGCCGGTTCCGTGGCGTCATTCGCCGCTGCCGGCCGCCGTCGTGAACGCCGACTGCAGGGCCGCCGCGAAGCTCGGAGCCCACGGCCCCTGGCCCGATACGACGTACGGCGAGGGCGCCAGCGAGTCGTAGGTCGCCGGGTCGCTGACGTACGACCTGGCGCAGGCCGCGACGCTGCCGGACAGCCGCTGCCAGGTATCGCGGTCGCGAAAGACGTAGACCCGGATCCGCACCGGCTCGACCTGGTCGAGGCCCCTGGCATCGAACGCGATGGCCGTCTTGGCCAGCGTCGCGTCCGGGCAGCCGGCATCGCCGGCGACGACGTTGGCAACGGTGATCCCGGCCCGGCTCAGGATGTCCCTCATGCCGCTGAAGTCGGCCGGCGTCGGCGACGGCACGTCGGTCGCTCGGCCGCAGCCGATGAGCAGCACACAGGCGACGAGGGCGGCGAGGACCGCCATGACGGCGCGACAGCGTGGCACGCGGCGAGGCTAGCATCGCGCGACCCGACCTGCCGGATCGGGCATCGACAGGGAGTACGATGCGCGGAAGGAGGTCGGTTCGCGATGGGCGTTCCTCGGCGAGGGGCACTCTGGCTGGCCGCGATGGCCCTGAGCCTGGCCGCGACGATCGCTGGTGCGGCCGGGCCGGTGGATGCTGCCGATCCGGCCGACAATCCGCTGGACGGGCCCTTTGTCGATGTGGCCGCGATCGCCGGGACAGATGGCCGGGCCGTGGCGCCCGGTCCACCCCGACTGCTCGCCGTGCGTCCACCCGACGTCGCGGCACCGGGCACGGTCCATGTCGTCCTGCTTGGTCCGGACGGCGGGCGCTGGACGGTTCTCGCCCTAGCCGATATCGCAACCGAGCTGGCCCATGCCGGGCCGGCCCGGCTGGTCCCGGTCGACGACGGGTTCGCATTGGTCACGGTCGACGCGGTCGCGGAGCGGACGTTCGTCCAGCTGCTCTGGCCGGGGGCGGCCGCGATCACGGGCGGCGCCTCCGTGCAGACGACGCTCGGAGAGGGCGGTGCCGGCGCCGCCGACGTCGACGGTGACGGGAATCCGGAGCTGGTTCTGACCGGCCGGTCGTCGCTGCTCAGACCGGCCAACTGTGGCGGGAGCCTCCTGGAAGTCCTCGACGGGCACTCGCTGGCACCCCGCCTGACCGTGAGGCTGGCCGGTCTCGACCTCGCCGGCGGTGCGATCGGACGCCTCGGCGGAGGCGGTGAGGACCTGATCGCCTATGCCCGCACGCCGTGCCGGGCAGCGCCCGAGCCGGGTGGCGACCCGCTGGTCGTGGTCGACCTCCGCATCGGCTCGAGCCGGATCGTCCTCGATCGGGTCCGGACGGCGGCCCCAAGCCCCGCGGTCGGTCCCTGGATCCCGCACGTCGCCGATCTCGACGGTGACGGCGTCGACGAGGCGATCGTGCGCCAGGGTGATCGGGTCCTGGTGCTGGATGCTGCGCGCGGTTGGCGGGCTGAGGTGCTCGCCACCAACGCGATCCCGCTGGGCGTGACCCGGGATCACGGGCGCTCGAACGTCGTGGCACTGTACCGGCCGGACATCGTTCTCGGTGATCCCAGGATCGACCTCGTCGGGATCGTCGGCCGGAGCCCGACGCCAGAGTCCTCGATCCCCGTCGATCGACCCCGTACGACGTCGGTGAGCCTGCCCGAGGTCGAGCTGGCAACCGATCCGGGGTCGCCACCACCGGCCTGGATCGGCGACCTGGACGGCTCCGGCTGTCTCGACGTGGTCGTGCCCCGGGCGACTTTCCGGCGTTGCCCGGGCGAGAGCTCGGCCTGGGCGTCCCGGACAGGGCCGGCCTGGACGATGACCGCGCCCCTCGCTGCCTACGACTCGGCCGGCGGCCGTCGCCTGCTCGTGGCCGGCGGTCTGGCCTGGTCGACCGGATCAGGATCGCTGGCCGTCCCAGCTCCGCTGGCCGCAGCGCCGGTCGCAGGCGGCTGGCGCAGCGCCCCGTCGGCCCCATTCGTCCTCGAGGAGCTCGATGCCGTCGATATCGGCTACTTCGGCACGTATCCGCGTCCGATCGTGGACATCGATCCCAGCGTCATCGATCGCGCGGGGCCGGGAATGATCCTCGGCGGGACCGGTGGCGACCGGGTATTTGTCCGGCTCGTGCCCGAGGGGCCGCTCGACGCGACCAGGCCCCTTGCCGCGACGTCGGGATCGGGCGGCGACGATGCGGTGGTCGCGGGCCGGTACCTGGTTACTCCACCGGCCCCGGGCTTTGAGCGAGTCGCCTTCCTGCCGGTCACACCGGCCCGGACGGCGGGGGCCAATCGCGGCTCGGTGTGGGTCCCCTTGCCCCAGGGCGGAGATCCAGCCGCGAGCGTGTCGACCCCTGGATCCGGCGATCCCCGTGGGCCCGCTACCGAGACCCTCGCGGCGGCCTGGCGGGTGGAGGCGCTTGGCCTCAACGGGTTTGGCGAGGTGTCCGAGATCTCACTGGGCCGGGTGGCTGTCGATCGGGCCGGTCCGAACGTCTCGGTCGATGCGCCGTTCCTCTCGGCGCCCTGGCCGTTCAGTGCTCCGATCCGGGGCACGACGGAGCGGGGGAGCCGTGTCCGGATCGGTGGTGGCCCGTTCGTCGAAACAGCCTCCAACGGCGCCTTCGTCCTGCGCGCCCAGCTGGCGCCCTGGCCCCAGGACCTGGTGATCGAGGCCATCGACGACCACGGCAACGTCTCGAGCCAGGCGCTCAGCGTGGTCGGGGGCGTGGACTACCGCCGGCTGCCGTGGCAGGCGGTCGTCATCACCGCCGTTCTGCTCGGAGCCGCGATCACGACCTGGCGTGGACCCGCCGGCCTCCGCCGCAACGAGACGGCCCGGGCCGCGGCTGGCGCCTATGCAGGCGGTTCGGGCGTGATCCTCGATGGAGCCACCGTGCGGGCGAGCCCTTCCGGCCGTGTGGGTGCCGGCGTCGAGGAGAAGGGCGAGATCGAGGATCTCCCGCCGCCGCGCAGACCGCCTCGCGGGTGAACCTCCGCACCATGGCGATCAGCGTTCGCGGGCGCGGCGCTTGGCCTCGCGTAGCCGGCTGATGGTGTCCTCGGGTCCCGAGGGCCGGCTCGGGGGAGGGGAGGGCTGAGTCGGTGAGCCGGCCGGCCGCGGATCCGCGGCCGGGCCAGCCGAGCCCTGGATGGCGATCGGCTGGGCCGGCGGTAGGGCTGCTCCGGCCGGCCGCACAGCCACCCCGGCCAGCGGCATGGCCGGGCTCGCCCCGGGGGCAACGGCCTTCGCCTCGATCGGATCCTGCCGGAGAAGCGCCGCCCGCGCTGCGGCGGACCCGGCTCGATCGCGTGCGGCGAGCATCGCCGAGGCCTCCGCGGTCCGTTCCACCAGTCCGCGCCGGCGCCAGCCTGCCCGGAGCCAGGCCCGCGCCGCGACGAGCTCACGTCGTCCGACCGAGACCCGGCGCAAGCCGATGTCGAGCGGCCAGAGCAGCACCGCGAGGATGAGCAGCAACGGCCATAAGTCGGTGAACCGGTTCGTGGCGCTCAGGTCGTGAATCCAGACCTCGGGCGGAGCAACGATCTCGCGACCGCCGGTGGCCGTCCGGAGGGACCCGAGGAACGTCTCGTTGGTCCCGAGCAGGCGGTACTCGGCCGACGTCGGCGCGACGAGGCCCACGGTCCGCCCGAGCGGCTCGGCCCCGGGCTTCGTCTGGGTCAGCCGGATGGCGTAGGCCCCGGGATCGAGCGCACCGAGGGGTGCCTCGTAGACGCCCGGGGCGATCTGGACGAGGTCGGCCGCCACCGTGGCCAGGTCGGGACCGACGATGCGGGCGCTGGTCAGGTAGAAGTCGCGCGGTGAGCCATCAGCGGCCACGCTCTCGACGTGGAGGGTGGTCCGCTCGCCGGTCGTGTCGAAGCGAGCCTCGATCCCGCCCGTCTCCTCGCCCGGGAACGTCCAGCCGACGAGCTGACTGAAGAACCGGCTGAATCCGGTCCAGCCGACCCAATCCTTGGCCCATCGCCCGGTCGAGTCGGACGTCCAGGCCACCGACCGCCCGAGGCCGTACTGCCACTGGGCGAGCAGCGGGTCGTCACGGGCAGTGACCAGCACGGCTTGGGCGGCCGGCTTGATCGTCGTCCCGTTGTAGCCCAGGAGCGTCGGGAAGCCGCTGTCGATGCCGCGCAGGATCGGCGATGACCCGACCTGGATGGGATGGAAGCGCTCCTCCACGATCTGCTGGCCGGCGACCTGCTGGGTCTCCTTCAGGAAGATGTCGGGGATGCTCGACGGGTTGGCCGCCTCGTAGTAACGGCCGCCCCCCTGGGCCGCAAGCTGGGCCAGGATCGGGGCGGCACCGCCGCCCGCACCGACGGTCGAGAGGGTGATCCCGGCCGCCTTCATCCGATCGATGATCTGGCGGTAGTCGCCGCTGCGCGACCAGCCGTCGGTCAGCAGGATAATGTGGCGCCGGGTCGCGGTCGTGCCCTTGAGCGACTCGACGGCCTGGTCCAGTCCGGCATAGATGTTGGTCTGACCGTCCGGCTGGATGCCCGCGATCTGGGTCTGCAGGTCGCCGATCTGGCCGAGTGGGGCCGTGCGGACCACCCAGTGGGCGGACTCGTTGAACCCGACCACGCCGATCTGGTCGCGGGCCGACATCGCGGCGGCAGCGCGCAGGATCGCCTCCTTGCCGATGTCGACCTTGCGCACTCCGCCGATGGCGCTGCCGCCGCCCTGGTCGAAGGTGTTGCAGTGACACGCCGCCATGGAGCCGGACTGGTCGATCACGACGACCAGCGCGATGTCGGGCTGCTTCTCCTTGTTGCGCACGCCCATGTCGACCGGCAGGCTCTCCTCGAGCGCCGTCTTCTGGAACCCGCCGGCGCCGTAGGTATGCGGACCGCCGACCATCACCAGCCCTCGGCCGAGGTCGCGGACGTAGGCCTGCAGGGCGGCCATCTGGATGTCGCTCAGGCGCGTCCGGGGCACGTCCACGAGCACCACGCTGTCGTACGAGGCGAGCGCGGCCAGATCGGTCGGGATCGCCTCGGGAACGACGATCTTGGCCTGCTGGCGCTCCTTGGTCAGGGCGGTCAGGAGCTCCGCTGCCACCTTCTCGTCGCCCGCCGCGATCAGCGTCTGGGGCTCGCCCTTGACGATCGTGTCGGCGTCGGCTCGGTCGTTCTGGGCGAACGTATTGCCGGCCGCCTCAACGACCGCCCGGAAGACATGGAAGCCGGCCTCGGTCGGCTTGACCTGGAAGGTCAGCGTGGTCGTCCCGACCGGCAGGTCCACACGCTGGGTGCCGACCAGCGCGCCGTCGGCGAACAGGCGGACGGTGGCCGGCTGAGCCACGGTCGAGGTGATCCGGGCGATCGCCTCGAGCTCCTCGCCCAGACGGGCGGTCGAGGGTGTCGTCAGGCGATCCACCAGGACCTCGGGCGGATCGCCCTCGCCGACCGTGCGCGTCTCGACCTGGATCCCGCGGGCCGCCGCCAGCGCCGCCTCGTTGGCCCCGCCGCCGGTCGTGTCGTTGCCGTCGGACAGCAGGACGATCTGTTTCTGGGCGTCATCGGGGAAGAGCGCCGCCGCGAGGCGCAGCGCTGCGCCCACGTCGGTCGCAGACTTGACCGGCGTCGAAGTCAGTCGGTCGATGTCGCGGACCTCCTCGGGGAGCCGTTCGACGAGGGCGTCGCGGCCGAACGCGACGATCCCGGCCACATCGCCTTCAGGCATCTTGGCCAGGGCTTCACGGACGAAGGCGAGGCTCGACGCCCGGCCGTCGTTGCCGACCGAGTCGGACAGGTCGACGACGAAGACCGTGGCCAGGCGGTCGACCGGCAGAACCAGCTGGAGGCCGGCCAGGCCGAGCACGAGCGCGGCCAGGATGATGCTGCGCACGACGATCGCCGCCCGGCGTCTCCGCGCGCCAAGGCGATGTCTCGCCTTGGCATGGAGGACGAGGGTGAAGGCGATCGCCAGGGGCAGGAGCAGGAGCGCCAGGGGCGCCGCGAAGGTGATGCCCACCTAGGTCGTTCGCCGCGGCATGGGCAGGCGGGCCGCGATGCCTCGCCGGATCCGGCGAAGCCCATCCCGCTCATAGACCGCCCACTCGATGCACAGGAGGATCAGCACGATCAAGAGCAACGGCGCCCACAGCTCGTCGCGGGCCGGCCGTCGATCGGTCGGCACTGCAGTCGAGCCGGCGCCTGCGCCGGGGCTGGCGCTCGGATCCGGCGAGCCGGCGCGGGTATGCCCGAGCCCCTCGATCGTCGCCGCGGATCCCGGCCCGATCGACGACTCGGTCACGCTGAAGAGGTCGACGGCGAACCGGACCGGGGCGTCCGGGTCCAACGGGGGCGCGCTGGCTCGCGCCGAGCCCGCGGGACTGCTGGATGGTCGTGCGGTCGGGCTGGCGATCGGCAGCGGGTTCGAGCCGCTACCAGGCGATCCGCTCGGTCCGGGCTGGAGCCCGATCGGGACGGCTGTGTACACGCCGAGCTGGTCGGTCGCGTCCACCGTCACGCTCAGTGCGCCCAGGGTCGCCGGCAGGACGTCGGCCGTCGTTCCGTCCGGCCGGCTGATCCGCAGCCCGCTGGCACCATTCGGCAGGGGCAGGCTGACCGGTGTCCCGGGCGCGACCGCGGCCTCGGGCCCGGCACTCCCGCCGAGGAGCTCGCCCGCGAGATTCGAGATCAGCAGCGGGAAGGCCACCTGGAGCGGCAGGTCGGAGCGGCGCGGCTCGAAGGCGAGCACCGCGGCCGGGAGGCCGGCCCGCTTCCCGGCATACAGCAGCGGCGATCCGCTCGGGCCTGGAATGACCAT
The DNA here is from genome assembly GCA_039931975.1 of Chloroflexota bacterium. Lineage (GTDB taxonomy): Bacteria > Chloroflexota > Limnocylindria > Limnocylindrales > CSP1-4 > Chersky-267. Next base: position 24,977 of record JBDTQW010000009.1, read on the forward strand.
CCGGGCCCACTCGGGCAGGGTCATCCGGCTCGCCTCGGCGACGTGGACGGTCGAGAGGTCGACGTAGCGGAGGAGTGGCTCATCGGGATCAGGCGAGCCGATACCGGGCTGCTTGAGGGTGCCGCTGACTTCCCCAAGCGGGCTCGTCGCGGCCGGCGCGATAGCCAGGATCGCCGTCTTCGGCAGCTCGGCCGGGACCTTGCCCTCGAAGATGACCAGGTCGAACAGCTCTGGGTGGGTTGCCGAACCGTACTCGGCCGGCGTGACTGCGTACAGCTCGCTCGACGGCAGATAGGAAAGGGCCGTATGAAGATACGGATCGCCGTCGCTGACCAGCAGCACCCGGCGGAGCCGATCCGGGGGCACGATCGCCCAGGCCTGGTCGTCCGCGGCCAGGCGGTCTGGAGCCACGGCCGCGCCGTTGCCGCCGCTCGCCGTAGCGCCACCGGCGACGAGGCGGACCTCGACCACGCCGACCGCGCGCGGCACGTCGTCGATGCTCACGTCGGCCCGCGACTGGGCCTCGAGGAAGAGGTCGCGGGCCTCGAGCAGGATCCCGTCGCCCCAGAGCTCGACGCGTCGCTGGGCGGACTCGAGGTCGAGGTTGGCCACGCTGATGAAGACCGAGCGGGTCACCGCCGATGGCGCGGTCCGCACCGCGACCGCAACGATCGCCTGGTTCCTGGCGTCGCGCCCGACCCGGAGGACCCGGACCGGCGCATCGACCCGCGCGTCGGGGGTCGATGCCAGCGCCGCGTCGGTGGCGACAAGCACCTCGGCATCGCTTGCCCGAGCCGCCAGGGCTGACGCGAGTCGGAGGCCGTCGGCAAGGTCACCCGGTGCGTTCGACACGGTCAGGGACGCGATCGCCTGGCGGACCCGTCCGAGGTCGGTGGTGCCGTTGGACACGACCCGGGCGCTGCCGGCGGCGGCGATGACGCTCACCCGCCCGCCGCCGGGCAGGTCGCGCAGGGCCTCGAGCACCGCGACCTTGGCCGCCTCGAGCCGGTTCGGGGCGACATCGGTGGCGCCCATGCTGGCACTCGTGTCGATGACCACGACCAGGTCCCCGGCCAGGCCGGCCGGTCGCTCCACGAAGGGCCGCGCGGCGAGGAAGGCGAGGATCGCCACGAGCAGCAACTGGAGCAGGAGCAAGAGGCTGCGGCGCAGGCGTTGCCAGGGGGCGTTGGCCTCGACGTCGGTCAGCAGGCGCTGCCACAGGAGGGTGGACGGGACGACGGCATCGTCGCGATGGAGCTTGAGCATGTAGAAGGCGACGACCAGTGGGATGAATGCCAGCCCGAGCAAAGCCAGCGGAGCGACGAATGGCATCGACGGCTCTTACCCGGCGACCCGTCGGCGGCGGAGCTCGGCGAAGACCAGGTCGGCCAGGGCCAGGTCGGAGCTCACCGGCAGGTACGTCGCGCGCCGCCGTGCGGCCAGGTCGGCCAGGTTCTCGCGCCAGGTCGCCAGGCGCGTCCGGTATGCGTCAAGGGTGGCCAGGTCGACCGTGACCTCGAGGCCCTCGCCGGTCTCCATATCAACCAGGCGCAGGTCGCCCTCGAGAAGGGGATCGATCTCCTCCGGACTCAGGACGTGCAGGATGACCAGCTCCGAGCCCGTCGCGGCCAGCTCCCGGATGACCCGGTCCGCGCCCGGGTCCAGCAGGTCCGAGATCAGGATGACCAGACCCCGGCCATGGAGCTGGGCGGCGGCATGGCGGGCGGCCGCAACGAGATCGCTGGGACCCTCGGCCGGCACGATCGAGGACAAGTCGCCCAGCAGCCGGAAGACACGCCCTGAGCCACGCAAGCCGTTGCGTCGGCGGGCGAGGCGGCCTCCCAGGACGGTCAGCTGGACCCGGTCTTCCGAGGCCAGGCCGATGTAGCCCAAGGCAGCGGCGGCCCGCTTGGCGAAGAGCAGCTTGTCCGGCCGGCCGGCCGCCATCGAGGCACTGGCGTCCACGATCAGGTTGACCGTGACGTCCTCCTCCTCGATGAACAGCTTCACGAACAGCTTCTCGAGCCGGGCGTAGACGTTCCAGTCGAGCTGACGGAGATCGTCGCCGAGGACGTAGTCGCGATAGTCCGCGAACTCGACGGAGCGGCCCCGCTTGACGCTGCGGCGGCCGCCTTTCAGGCCGCCACGAACGGGCTGACGGAGGAGCAGCTTGAGGCGCTCGAGTTGACGAAGGAATGCCTCGTCGAAGACGGTCGGGTCGAGCTCGGACGGCAGGAGGTCGGGCCGGACCAGTGCAGCCGTCGGCCGGGCTCGGGTAGACGGGCTGGTCGTCGGGGTCGGTTCCATCCGGATGGTCGGTTCGCCCGGCCGCGGGCGACCTACTCGACCGTCGGCGGGGTGACAGTGTCGAGGATCGAGCGGATGACTGCCTCGGTCGTGATCCCCTCCGCCTCGCCCTCGAAGTTGAGGATGACTCGGTGACGAAGCGCCGGGATGGCGGCCGCCCGGATGTCGTCGATGGCGACGTTGAAACGGCCATCGAGGAGGGCGCTGATCTTGCCCGCGGCGACGAGCGCCTGCACGCCGCGTGGCGAACCGCCATAGCGCACGTAGTCCCGAGCGAGCTGCGGAGCTCGGGGCTGATCGGGATGCGTGGCCGCGAGCAGGCTGACGGCGTAGGCCGACACGTGGGGTGCGATCGGCACGGCCCGGGCGAGGCGTTGCATCTCGATCAGCTCGGCGGCCGTGGCGACCTTGCCGGCGGTCGGCGTCTCGGTACCGGTCGTGCGCTCGACGATGAGCGCAAGGTCCTCCTCGGACGGGAACGGCACGTTGACCTTGAACATGAACCGGTCGAGCTGCGCCTCAGGGAGCGGATACGTCCCCTCCATCTCCAGGGGGTTCTGGGTGGCCAGCACGAAGAACGGTGGGTCGAGCGGATACCGACTTCGGGCGACCGTGACCTGGTGCTCCTGCATGGCCTCGAGGAGACTCGACTGCGTCTTCGGGGTCGCCCGGTTGATCTCGTCGGCGAGGACCAGGTTGGCGAAGACGGGGCCGGACTGGAACCGGAAGACTCGGTGCCCGTCCTCCTCGATCAGGATGTTGGTCCCGGTGATGTCGGCCGGCATCAGATCCGGGGTGAACTGGATCCGGTTGAAGGTGCAATCAACCGCGTCCGCGAACGTCCGGACGAGCATCGTCTTACCCAGCCCGGGAACGCCCTCGAGGAGGGCGTGTCCGTTCGCCAACAGGCAGGTCAGCGTGTGGCGGACGAGATCGCGCTGGCCGACGATGACCTTGCCGACCTCGCGCTCGATCGCGGTCGCCCGCTCGGCGAAAGCGTCTGGGGAGAGCTGCCCGACGGGGGCGGTCGGAGAAGCGTCCAATGCCGACTCCTTAGTGGGGCGGGTCGAGCGAGCTGAAGTAGTCGCGCACGAAGTCCTTGGCGGACAGCGGGATGTACGACCGGTCGAGGGTCGTCAGCGCGTAGTCGTAGAAGTCGGAGTAGACCTGCTCATAGGGCGTCAGGACGGGATTGGTCGACCCGCCGCCGGTCTCGCTGCCCTGCTGGGTCTGGCCGTCGCCGCCTGTGCCGGCCACGTACGACGGATCGCCGGGCCGGCCGAGTCGATCGAATGGTGCGTAGACGGTCCGCTGGTCGGCGCCGACCAGGCTGGGCTTGTTGCCCTGGGTCGGCCCCTTGAAGCCGCCGTTGCCACTGACTCCGCTGCCCATGAACCGGGCGTTCGACCCGCCTCCGCCGATCGACCCCTGGCCCTGCCCCTGGCCCTGCCCCTGCCCCTGCCCCTGCCCCTGCCCCTGGCCTTGTCCGTGCCCCTGGCCAGCCCCGGCGCTCGGGTTCGGGCTGCCCTGCCCCTGCCCCTGGCCGATCCCGGCGCTGGGATTCGGGCTGCCCTGGCCTTGGCCCTGCCCCTGGCCGGTGCCGGCGCTCGGGTTCGGCTGGCCAGCGATCTGGTTTCCCGGTCGGGCCGCGTCGGCGAGGTTGCGTCGGGCATCCTGGAGGCGGGATGCCGCGCTCGCCAGGTCCCGGTTGATGGCCACGTTCTGGTCGGCGCCACGGACGGCCTCGGCCAGGCGGTCCAGAGCGTCCTTCGCCCCGGCCGTGTCGCCGTTGGCCAAGCTCTGCGCCGCTTCCCGGGTCGCAGTGCCCGCTGCTCCGGCGGCCTTCTGGGCCGTGCCTTGCAGCTCGGTCAGCTTCCGAGCCAGCTCGGCCCGCTGCTCGGGAGTCATCTTGTCCAGTTCGGCGGCCGCCTTCTTGATGTCCTCGGCCGCCTTCTTTGGATCGCCGTCGCGGTTGGTGTCGGGCTTGCCGGTCGTCGCCCCGGAGAGGGCGCGGCTGAGCGAGGCCAGGGCGGCGGCGCGTTGCTCCGTCGCGGGGTCGATGGCCGCGCGGAGGTTGCCCTCGACGCTACCGAGTTTGGCCAGGTTGGCATCGAGCTCGGCCGGGTGGTCGCGCACCTGGAGCGCCAGGTCGCGCAGCTCCTGGGCGAGCCTGGTTCGCGGATCGTTGGGATCGCGGCCCTTTGCCGCAAGGTCCTCGGCGGCCTTGTCGATCTTGTCAGCCTGCCGTGCGGCTTCTTCTCTGATCGCCTTGTCCTGGGCGATCCGCAGGTCCAGGGCGTTGGGCAGCGCCAGGAGTGGGACGAGGAGGAATGCTGACACCAGTGCCGCCGCCATCGGCACCCGCCGTACACGCGGCCGGAACAGGTCGGCCGGGGCGGCACTGAGCGCCAGGACCGCATCCCGCCGCTGACGCCGGAGGAGCTCGGTCTCGCGGTCCGGGTCAGGCCTGCCCTCAACGGTGCCATCGAGCGTGCCGCCGGCTGCTGTGGCGTCACCGTCAGTCGTCGGGACGTCACGGTCGGACGCCGGGCTGTGACCGGCCAGGGCCAGCGCGCTGGTCAGTCGATCGCGCAGGCCACCCTCGACATCGACCGCGATGGCGGTTTCGCCGATCGCTGGTCGGGCGACCAGGCCGACGATAAGCAGGGCGAGCCCCGCGACCACCGGGATGACGAGCGCGATTTGCGGGGCTCGCTCGAGTGGCACCAGCCGAGCCAAGGCCCAGAGGGTCGCTTCGGCGATCAACGCCAGCGCGATGATCAGCCATGCCCGACGCACGATCCGACGGATCCAGAGCCGGCGCCGGAACGGTCCCAGCCCGGCCCGGATGCCGGCGATCGACGGATCCTGCCAGGCACCCGACGCTGCCGGATCGGCCGGGACCAGCGGCCGGACAAGCACGGACCGCTCGAGCCGTGGGCGCCGAAGGAGCCGTTCGAACCGCGGGCTCACGCATCATCTCCGTCAGGCGCGACCGGTGGGCCCGAGGCTGGGGGCGGCTCGGGCGCTGCCCACGCGACGAACGTCGGGGTCGCTCGGTTCCCGGCCCCGCCCCGAAGTCGTGGCCGGCGCCAGCGTCGGGTTGGGCTGACGAGGTTGACCGAGAGCAGGATGAGGATCAACGACAGGACGAGCCAGGCGCCCGCAGCGCGCGGCCAGAACGTGTCCCGGGCCTGCGCCGGCTGGACCATCGGGGCTGGACCGGCGAGGACGGCATCGCCGCCGCCGGTCTCGAACTTGGGCGGCACACCGCCGTCGACCGGCATCGGCATAGGAGCCGGGACCGCGCCTCCGTTGTTGAAGTTCGGGTCGTTGGTCGTCGTACCCGTGACGACATCGATGATCGAACAGGTCCCACCGAAGCCCGTCTCAGTTCCGCAGATCACGTCCACGGCGCTCACGAAGGGGTTGAACCAGAGGAGCGCCTCTGGCGGGCGACCCGAGGGATCGGGGATCCGATTGCCGTTCTGGTCGAATCGCCCTTGCCCGAAATTGCCGCCACTCATCACGCCCCAGAACGTCCAGACGAAGAACGCGCCCAGGGTCAGGGCGAGGACCACGAAGTAGGTCACGACCGTGGCGGCCTGGGTCCGCCGGAACAGGGCCGAGCAGAAGAGGCCGGTGGAGCCGAGCCCGAGTGCCGTGACCAGGAGCATGACGTAGCCCTTGACCACATCCTCGGGCGCGACTCCGCCGAAGACGAACACCAGGGCGGTCAGGGGGATCGACGAGATGATCAGCAGGAACACGTAGGTCAGGGCACTGAACAGCTTGCCGAGGACGATGGCGAGGGAGGAGATCGGCGTGGTGATCAGCATGTCGATGGTCTGTTTCTCGCGCTCGAGGCTGATCGCGCCAGCCGTGAACGCCGGCGCCAGGAACATGACCAGCAGCGTCTCGAGCAGGAGCAGCGCGATGAACACGCCCCGTCCGATCTGGGCAGTCGCATAGGTCTGCGCGCCGAAGCTGCTGGAGAACGCCTGCTCGAGCAGCAACTCGATCATCCAGGCGAACCCGCCGAGGATGACCAGGTAGATCGTCAGCAGGACGAAGGCTCGCTTCCCGCGCATCCGGCCGCGGAGCTCCTTGACCCCCACCGCGCTGAACCCGGTCGAACGAGCGGCGATCGCCCGGCCAAAGCGACCGAGGGGCCCGAGGCCGGGCCGGCGCCCGACCGGTGTGCTCGTGGCGCTCATCGCGGTCTCCTCACGACGTGACTCCCGGCCAGTTCGGCCAGTTCGGTCCGGCCGGCGGCGGTGCTCCGGCGCTCGGCGCAGCTTCGGGCACGGCCCCGGTGACTTGGAGGAAGAGCTCCTCGAGGTCGCTCGCCGCGCGCGAGAACGTGACGATCGCGATGCCCGACCGGACGGCCGCAGCCAGCAGTCGCGCAGTGGCCTGATCGTCTCCGCGGAAGCCGAGCTCGATCGTGCCGTCTTCGAGGATGGCTGCCGATGCGACGTCCGGGTCGGTCGCGAACCAGGCGCGAGCGGACTCGAGTGCCTCGACATCCGCAGCCAGGACGCGGATCCGGAGCACGGCCCCGATCCGCAGCCGCTGCTCGATATCGGCGACCCGACCCTGGGCCAGCACCTGGCCGCGGTCGACGATGGCCACGCTCGTGCACAGCTCCTCGAGCTCGGGCAGGATGTGGCTGCTGATCAGGATCGTCTTGCCCAGCGCTCGAAGCTCCCGGAGGAGCTCGCGCAGCTCGACCCGGGCGCGGGGATCCAGACCGGATGCCGGCTCGTCGAGGAGCAGCACCTTGGGATCGTGGACCAAAGCGTGGGCCAGGCACAGCCGCTGCTGCATCCCCCGCGACAACGCCTGGACATAGGCGTCGCTCTTGTCGGAGAGGTCCACGAGGTCGAGCAGGTCGGCGATCGTCGTTCGGCGCCGCGCGGCGGGGATGTTGTAACAGCGGGCGAAGAAGTCGAGGTACTCCCAGACCCGCATGTCGTCGTACACGCCGAAGGTGTCGGGCATGAACCCGATCGCCCGCCGAACCTCGTCTGGGTTGGTCCGGACCGATGCGCCCGCGATCTCCGCATCACCCGCTGTCGGGACGAGCAGCGTGGCCAGCATCCGCAGGGTCGTCGTCTTGCCCGCCCCATTGGGACCGACCAGCCCGAAGATCTCGCCCTCGGCGATGTCGAGGTCGATCCCGGCTACCGCCAGCGTCCGGTCGTAGCGCTTCACCAGGCCGGTCGCCCGGACGATCGTGGTCATCGTACGTTGCCTTCGATGCGCACGAAGAACTGGAAGCCGGAAACGTCGGCTCGCGAGTTGGACAGGCGAACGAGCACCGTTCCGGTCGTCGGATCGACGTAGCGGGTGGGCTGATTGACGGCAACCGCCTGGCCCGCGAGGTGGGGCAGCCGGACCCAGCCGCCGGCCACCCGGTCGAACAGCTCGATATCGGGAGCGCCGTCGAACGCCTGTGCGGGTGCGCCCGGGCCGCCCGGCGACGGGGACGCGATCGGATCGACGCCACCGGCGACGGGCGCTGCGTCGGGACCAGTGTTCATGGCCAGGACGACCTTGGTCGCCTCGAGGCGACCCCCGAAGTCGATCGGGCGATAGGCCAGGGTGACCGTGCCCTGGCCGAACGACATGTCGAACGGGCCCTTGTTGAAGAACCCGGCGTCCGACGCCACGACCGTGGTCCTGACGAGATCGCTGGTGAACACAGTCGCTCCCTTAACGCTCATCCCGAGCGGGACGTAGTACATCGTCTGGCCCGTCCGCCGGGGCGTCTGGCCAACGATCTCGATCGGCAGCGGCTCGCCGTCGGTCCAGGCGAGGAGGACCGGGCCGTCGGCCTGCAGCCGACCGGTCGGGCCGAAGTTCGGGTCGAACGTGAGCTGGTCGATGACCGCATGCCGGACCTGCATGGTCTGGCCCTCGGACCCGATCGCCCCGCCCTCGAAGGACTGCTGGCCGAGGACCTGGTCGGCGAGGCTCTGGCCGAAGTTCTGGAAGTTCTCGGCCATCGTGAGCCGGACCGCCTTCTCGGCGCCCGGCTCCAGATCGCCCAGGACGACCGAGTTGCCTCCGAGCACGATGGCCACGTTCTCCAGCTTCTGGGTCGATTGATTGGTGACCTTCCCGACGAGAGTCCCGGCCTCGAGCCGGAGGTCGGAGGTGAGACCTGGGACCGGGAGCGGCGTCTCGGCCAGGAGCGTTCGCAACGAACCGAAGCCGATCGACAGGTCGCGTACGCGGGCCGGATCGCCCTGGAGCATGTCGAGCGCCCCGGCACCCGCATCGGGTCCGCCGCCATTGAGCTCGGTGCTGAGCGGCGCGCTCAGCAGGGCACCGCCCGGGACTCGGACCTGGAAATCGCCCCGGTTCGGGGAGAACACCCCGACGTAGACCGATCCGAGGCCCTCCTGAGCGCCGGGCGCGCCGCGGACGACGGCCACCTCGTTGATGAGGACATCACCGCCGCGCAGGGCCGACCCGAAGGCATATGCGCCGACGGCGAACCCGACGATCAGGACAGGCATCGTCAGCCACGCCCAGTCGCGTCGGTCGAGCCGGCGCAGGACGAGGTAGTTGATCGGCCCGATGAGCAGGACGTACCCGAACAGCAGGATGATCAGCCCGCCGATCGGAGGCAAGGCCAGTGACGGCAGGCTGGCCACGGCCTGGACCATGTAGCTGTCGTCCGACCCAGTGACATCGCCGTTGCCCGAACGACCCGGGACGAGGCTCCGCCACAGCCCGTCCGATGCCTTGCTCGCGGCGATCCACGAGGCGGTCGGGTCGATCCCGACGATGGCCACGGCACCGTTGCCGTAGCGTCGCTCCGCGGCGATGACCCGGTCTCCGACGACCGCCAGGGTCCGGCCTTCTCCGGCCGATCCGGAGAGGGCGGGCACGGCAACGGCGTCGACCGGGATGGTGCCGAGCAGGCTGCGCAGGGCTTCGGGCGGTGCGTCGATGGTGGCCGTCGGGCGATACGGCAGGATCGCGTCGGGTAACCCCGACAGGGTGGCCGGGCCAGCGGTCCCACCGACCACCACCAGGCGGCCGCCGCCGGCCAGCCAGCCGCGCATCGCGGCCACCTGTGCAGGTGAGAGGCGGGCCGTGTCGATGTCCTGCCAGATCAGCCGGTCGAGGGCGCCCCAGGCCTCGACCCGCTCGGGCAGGTCCTCGGGAGCCAGGATCGCCGTGGCCGGCGGCCGGGTGCCCTGATCGCCGCCAAGGCGGAATCCTTCCACGATCTTGTCCGGGCGATCGGCCACGACCCCGACCAGGAGCTGGGTCGCATCGTGGAGGACGAACGGCACCTTCTTCGACAGGACGGTCCGTCCGTCGCTGCCGACCAGGGCGATGTCGAGCTTGTCGCCGAAGGCCGGTGGCTGGACGTACAGGACATGCGCCTGGCGCGAGCCGGTCGGGAGATCGATCGCGACCCCGAACCGAGTCCGGCCCTGGCTGCCACCCGCCATACGCAGCTCGCCGGTGATCGGCGGGCCGCCGTTCTCGACGTCGATCTCGATCGCCATCCAGGAGCCGACCCGGACGTGGCCGCCGATCAGCGCGTGGGCGTCCATCGTGAGCGGGTCGGCGGCATTGACCGGGCCGGCGAGCGGCGCAAGGCTCAGGGCCGATGCGACGGCAAGGACCGCGAGCGCGGCGAACGGGCGCGGGAGCCGGTGACTCGAGCGCAGCACGTGACTCCTCGATGGACGTGGGGGCGATCAGGCACCAGACGCAGCGACTGGGCCAAAAGTTGCGTGGCCAACGGAGGGTACTTCCCAAGATCGCATCCGAACAGTCCTGGCGGCTGAGCGATTTACCGTAGGATGGCCGGCCGGCTCGACCAGGATTTCGCCGGGCGGGTTCGGCTGTCGTACGATTGCGACCCCGAGAGCCCGACCCGAGGACCCCTGTGCCCCACATCCGCCCGTTCCGCGGCCTGCGTTTCGAGCCGGACGTCGTCGGTGATCTGAGCGCGGTAGTGAGCCCGCCCTACGACGTGATCTCCTCGACCCAGCAGCAGGCGTTGATGGCTCGCGACCCGCATAACGTGGTCCGTCTGGATCTTCCGGCGTACGAGCTGGGCGACGAACCCGACGACCGCTACCGGCGAGCCGCCCGGACCTTTGCCGCCTGGCGCTCGGATGGCTCCTTCCGCAAGGACCCCCGACCCAGCCTGTACGCCTACGAGCAGACCTATCGGGTGCCGGGTACCGATCTCGAGCGGACTCAACGCGGCTTCTTCGGCCGGCTCCGGCTCGAACCGTTCGGTCCGGGCAGCGGGGTCCTGCCCCATGAGCGGACGTTGTCGGGACCGAAGGAGGACCGCTACAAGCTCCTGCGGGCCACCGGGGCGAACTTCAGCCCGGTCGTGGGCCTGTACGCCGATCCGAACGGCGAGGCGGCCCGACTGCTGGCCGACATCGCCCGATCGAACCCGACGATCGACCTCGTCGCCGACGACGGCGTGCGCCATCGGCTGTGGGTCGTGTCCGCCGAGAGTGCTGATGATGACGGCCCGGTCGGACGACTCATCGCGGCGGCGGCAGCCGGGCCGATCACGATCGCAGACGGGCACCACCGCTACGAGACCGCCCTGCGATATCGCGACGAGCGTCGGATGAGCCGCTCGTGCGAGGAGGATCCGGCCTTCGACTACATCCTGATGCTCCTGCTCGAGACGACCTCGGGAGCGTTGACCGTCCTGCCCACCCACCGGGTCGTCCGAGGACTCGGCGAGGCGGGTGTCGAGTCGCTCTGGACAGGGCTCGGCGAGCTCTTCGAGGTCGAGCGGGTCGAGGCGGCAGACCGACTCGAGGCCGCCTTCGGGCCCGCCGGGCTGGCCCTCGGCGGCCACGGCCGGTTCGGCCTGTGGACCCGGCAGGGCGGGGCGCTCTTGACGGCCCGGCCGGGGGCATTCGAGGGGATCCTCCCGCCAGGCGGAGAGGCGCTCCGCGGGCTCGACGTGACCCTCCTCCAGGTGACCCTGGAACGTCTTGCCGGCATCGATCCCAAGGCAACGGAGGCCGGCGGGCGCGTCGGCTACACCAAATCGGTGGCGGAGGCAGTGGCCTGGGTCGATGGGGCCGAGGATGGCGCCGATGCCGCCTTCCTGCTGGAGCCGACGCCGGTCGCCGAGATCGCGGCGGTGGCCGCCGCCGGTGACGTGATGCCCCAGAAGTCCACCTACTTCTACCCCAAGCCAGTGACCGGGCTGGTGATCAACCCCCACGAATGGTGATGGGCTCGTCGGCCGGGCCCGGTCCATCCCTCCAGAGGCGAGGTGCAGCATGCCGGAATTGATCCGGGACGTCCCGGGTACGAGACCGAACGCTCCGGCCACGACATCCGGTCGTCCCGTCCGGAAGGATGAGATCGAGCTCTTCGAGCGCGGCCTGTACATCGAGTCGTGGCTGCCCGAGCGTCGCTCGCGCCGCCGGCCGCTGCTGTTCCTCCACGGCGAGCTCGCGGGATCGTGGCTGTGGGAGCGCTACCTGGGCTATTTCGCCGGACGCGGCTGGGAGGGTCACGCGCTCAACCTGCGCAACCATTTCTGGTCGCAGACGGCCGATCCGGCGACGCTCTCGTTCGAGACGTACACCGACGACGTCGTGGCCGCGATCGAGCGCTTCGGCTCATCGGTGGTCGTGATCGGCCACGGAATGGGTGGCCTCCTGGCGCTCAAGGCTGCCGAGCGTCACGAGGTGGGTGCGCTCGTGCTGTTGTCACCCGAGTCGCCGCGGGACCTCCGTCCGCCGGCTCGGCCGCACGAGCTGCGCGAGATCCCCCAAGCCTACGGCAAGGCGCTCATCGGCTGGGAATTGCTGCCCGAGAAGCTCCAGCGCGACAACCGCGACCTGTCCCTGGCCGACGTCCTGCGGATCCAGCACCTCCTGGGCCAGAAACCGCACGAGGCGGGCGCCGCCCGGCGCCAGATGCTCGCCGGGGTGTCGATCGACCGCCGGGCCGTCCAGGGCATCCCACGGCTGGTCATCGGCGGAGGGCTGGACCGCCAGGTCGCGGAGGCGTCCAGCGAGCGGCTGGCGGAGTGGCTCGGCGCCGAGTACGAACCTTTTGGGGCCCATTCGCACTACGGCCTGGTCGTCGGCGAGGTCAGCCACGGCCAGGTCGCCGACGCGATCCGGGCCTTCCTCGAGACCCATCGACTGTAGCGGTCGACCCGATCGGCAAGGGTCGCCCGACGGGCCTCAGCGGGGTGCTCGCAGGGCCGTCCGGGTTTGCCCCGGTCGGGGCCTCGCTGGTATCATCCCGGCCGGTCCGGCGCTCGCTGCCGACCCTCACCTCGGCGCCGCATTCGTCTAGAGGCCCAGGACACCGCCCTCTCAAGGCGGAGATCACCGGTTCGAATCCGGTATGCGGTACCACCACAACATGTTGTGGTCGGTCTGGTTACCAAGCACCAGATCTAGTGGTATCCATCGAAAGTCACAACTTTTGTGACAATTGTGACTACCGCAATCGCCGATCAATCTGCCGCCCGCGGCGGTCGGAGCAGCTCGCGGGCCACTGCGGCGGCCTCGACGCGGTCGTGGACCCCCATCTTCCCGAGGATGGTCGAGACCAGGTTGCTGACTGTCTTGCCGGAGAGGCCCAATCGCTCGGCGATCTGGCCGTTGGTGAGCCCGCGCACAACGAGGTCGAGGACCTGACGTTCTCGGCGAGTCAGCCCGAACGGGTCCGCGGCCGGCTCCGCGAAGGTGGCGGCAGACGCCCCGGACGCGGCCACGCCAGATCCCAGCACCACTGCACCAAGCTCCGCGGCTCGTACAGCCGCCACGATCTCGGCATGGCCGGCGTCCTTGACGACATACCCGGCTGCCCCAGCCCGGAGCGCGGCCCGCACGGAGCCGTTGTCGTCGAACATCGTCACGACCACGACGCGCACCTCGGGGTGTTCGGCCACGATGCGCTCGGTCGCCTTGACTCCGCTTCCATCGGGCAGGCCGAGGTCCATCAGGACGATGGCCGGGCGCAGACGCCGCACGAGTTCCACTGCTTCGGCCGCCCCGGCAGCTTCGCCCACGACTTGGTAGCCGTTCACCTCGAGGAGGGCGGCGACCCCGCTCCGGAAGACGGGGTGGTCGTCGACCACCACCACGGTCGTCATCGGTTCACCGGAAGCCGGGCCGAGACGCGAGTTCCCCGCCCAGCCTCCGAACGAAAGGAGACGCTTCCGCCGATCTCAGAAGCTCGCTCGGTCATCGATCGCATGCCGATCCCCGCCCGCCGCGGCTCGGTGAGGCCGATGCCGTCGTCGACGATCTCGATGCGGAGCGCGTCGGGCTCGGGGACGATGGTCACCTCGCAGCAAGAGGCCGCGGCATGGCGACGCACGTTGATGACCGCTTCCTGGATGATGCGCAGGGCACAGGCTTCGGCGGCGGCGGGGAGCTCGAGCCGGCCGGCCGGCGCCACGACCCGCACCTCCGGTGGGCCGCCAGCGCTGGCAATCGTGTCCTCGATCGCGGCGACCAGGCCGCGATCGTCGAGAACCGGTGGACGGAGGTTATAGGCGATGTCCCGCACCTGGCGTGAGGCGCCCTGCAAGCGCCCTGCCAGGTCTGTTGCCGCATCGGCCGCCCGCCGGTCGCCGGCGCGCGAGAACTTCTCGACGACGGCGGCACTCAGGCCGAGCCCGGCTAGCGTGGGGGCCAGATCGTCGTGGAGGTCTCGCCGCAAGCGTCGCCGCTCGTCCTCGCGCGCGATCACCACCCGCGCCCGAGCCTCCACGAGCTCGTTCACAAGGCGAGCACCGTGCAGCGCCGGCCCTGCCAGTGCGCCGATGCGGGTGATGACGCTGCGGTCGCGGGCGATAAGCGCGGTCTCGCCGGGCCGCGGCGAGACCGCCAGAGTCGCGAGCCGCTCATCGCGGTAGGTGATCGGGAACTGCTCCTCGAAGGTGGCGGTCCCAACCTCCGCCTGTACGGTGTCATCGACGAGCAGACGCGCGCCGCCCACGGCAAGGGATTCGGTCACCGCGCCGAGGACCGTCTCGGGCACGTCCCTGGGGTCCGCGAGCTGGGCGAGCTTTGTCCCAAGTTCCTCGAGTGCTCGAAGCGGACTCGGCCGACGTCCGAAGACGAAGCGGTCCGCCGCCCGCCGAGAGACCTCGACCACCGGAATGGTTAGCGCGGCAGCCAGAGCGGCCGCTCCCCAGGTTCGTTCCTGTGCGCTTGCGCCGAGCCCCTCACCGAGCGCCATGGTTGCAAGGATGGTCGTTCCGAGGGTAATCGATGAACAACCCAGCAGGAGGCACCACCGGAGCGCCACGTCGACGTTGAGCCAGCGCGGCGCGAGCAGGCCGAGAGCGAAGCCGACTCCCGGGAGCACCGTGAGCAGAACCGCCAGCGACGATCCGCTCTCTTGATCAAGCCCGAGCCCGACCCAAACGATCGCCCACAGCGTGTACGCGAACACCATCGCCAACACGGCGAGCATCGGCCACCGCGTCCGTTCGCGCTCCTCAACCGAGGAGCGACGGCGGTACCGGTACACCTGGCCGCCGAGGAGGGTCACGCCCAACGTGACGAAGAAGTGCCACGGCCACCACGGCTGGGCACCGACGGTGAAGCCCGATGCGACGTCGATGGCCTGGAGCGCGATCTCAATACTCACCGGCACCACGATCCACCGTGGTGTGAACCGGCCATCGGGATAGAGGCCGAAGAGCAAGACGACAGTGACGCCCATGACCGCGAACAGCCCGCGCGACCACGCGACCGCGGTGGTCTCGACGAGCGTGGTTGCGGCGTAGACAACGAGGAGGACGACGACGACCCAGGCCACAGGCGACGCCTTGCCGTGGGCCGCGCGCCAGCAGAGCGCTCCGACGAGGGGCCAGCTGACCAGTTGAACCAGGATTGAGGCTGCGAGAATGGGCACGCTCGTCCTTGCTACGCGTGGATCATGCCGGATGGACGCAAGGCGCCCTTGACGGGCAAGTCAGCCTATGCGGCCGACACTGCCGGTGCGGTTGCGGTCGCAGCGGTCGCCGCCAATCGACGCCCGCGCCGAACGAGTGAGATCCCGAGCGCGGCGGCGTACGGAATGGTGGCGATGAGCCCGAAGGGGAAGCCGGTCAATGCGAAGCTGGCAAAGGGTGCCAGCATGGCGAGGCTCGCCAGGACCGTTGCGGCGTTCACGAGGAGGTTGTCCTGCTGATGTGGCCCAGGCCGGCCTCCGGCGCAGGCTCTCTGGCACGGGTAGGTTAGGCGATCCGCTCCTCCGTCTGCGGCACCGGCACTGGCTGCGCCGTACGGACCGCATGGCCCAGCAGCACCCAGAACAGGTAGATCAGCCCCACCCCCAGGCCCAGGCTGCCCACCAGCGCCCCCAGCCCGAAGCCAATTGGCGCCGCCACGACTGTCAGCAAGGGTGCAAAGCGGCGCCAGTCGCGCCAGGTCTTGGCGGCCAGCGTCAGGATGGCGACCAGGACCATGCCACCATAGATCAGGAGCCAGCCGACTCCAAAGATGGGATTATCGGCACCGATCAACCCGGCCAATTGCAGCACCGACGTGGCCGCCAGCAGCGCAAAGCCGAGCACCGGCAGCATGGCCAGGGCGCGGGTCACCGGGCTGGCCCCAACCACGTTGAGAGCAATCAGCCCCAGCAACCCGGCGATGCTGCCGATGGCCCACACAATGAAGACGATCCCGGTCAGCGTGTCAGAGTCACTCAGCCCAAGCACCCCCCAGCGGAGACTGTCCATCACCGCGACGGCGCCCCCCAGCATGCACACTGTTCCCAGCAGACGATTGTTCCCGCTCGCTGTAGCGGCCCAGCCGGTCGTGCGTGCGGTTGCGGACATTGTCTTCTCCTCGTGCAGATGGGTCCAACCACATCACCCGTGGTTCACCCCACAACTGAAGCGCACGAGCTTCCCGGTCCGACAGGGTCGAAGCTTCCCGGACGGAGAGCCGCGCCAGCGCTGGTCGAGGATGCCCGCGCCCCGCAAGACCGACAGATTTACAGCCGACCCCGACCAGGCCGAGAAGCGTCTTCAACGGGTCGCAGCACTCGAGTTCGACCGAGTGCTATTCGGGCATGGTGCCGAGTTACCCGATCCTCTCGGGCAATTGCAGAGCTTCCTCGCCATCGGCCGAGCCGCCAGCGAATTCTCAGCGACCCCGAGCACGTCGCCCGACCCCAGGGAGCCCTTATCGGAGCCCTTATCCGTCCAGTTTCTTGCGTCTCATGCGTCTCTTGGAGGTACTGGATGAACGCGGCTGAGACGCATGAGACGGTTCACCGGGAGTCCGGTATGCGGTACCAACATCGACTGGGTTCGTTAGCGGGCGAGGCGTACCTTGTGAAGCGATGTCGCTCCGATCGCGAGCCACCGTCTCCCTCTGCTCGTTGCGTATGCCGTGGCGTTGCAGCCTCGCGTCGATCACCTTGCTGCTGATCGCCTGCTCGCCCGGGACGGCCCCGTCCACCACACTGAGCCCCTTGTCGCTCGATCTGACTGCGGCATCGTCGGGTGTGTGCGAGGCGATCGTCGCGCTGCCCGATCTGCCCGCCGCCAAGCGCGCCTTCACCAACCTGGCCCACGACGCGCTCCACGGCCTGGCAGCCGACGCTCGGCTGGACCGGACGATGTCGGCGCGAGTCCTCGAGGAGATGGGCAAGGTCGAAGCCGACTTCTACCCGCCCTCGGGTGCGACCGAGCTGAGCGCGGACCTGGCCGAGCTCAACGCATCGGCGGACGCGGCGCTGCGAGCGCTCGGCGTCCAGGTGCCACCATGCACGCGCTGAGCATGCCGGCGTGTCGACAGCGCGGCCGGTTCGCGTTCATCGCGCTGCTCGTCGCGATCATCTCGAGCTGCGGCCAGCCTGCGCAGAGCCCGGTCTCCTCGCCGTCCCCCAACCCCCAGGGCATCGTTGCCGAGGTTGTCAGCTACCAGCTGGTGACCAGGCAGCCCGGGCGGCTGCTCGTCGCGCTCCTGACCGCGGACAACCGGTGGCTCAGCTTCGGCAGCGTCGGGCTCGGCTTCAGTTACCTGGGCGACGGGACCGGGTCGCCGGTCCCTGACGTCGTCGCGAGTGATGCGACAGCACGGTTCCTGGCGATCCCCGGGTCACCCGAGGGGGACGGCCGATCGCCGTCCTTGACGTCCCCCGCTGACGGGCGCGGCGTCTACGCAGTCGAACCGATCACCTTCCCGACGGCTGGGTACTGGCAGGTCGTCGCCCGCGGAGAGCTCGGGGACGGCTCTCAGTTCAACGCCGAGGCGGCCTTCAAGGTCCTCGATGCGCCCCTGATCATCGGCGTCGGGACGCTCGCGCCGCACACGCACAATGCCGTGATCGGTGACCCTGGCGTCTCGCCCCAGGCGATCGACTCCCGAACGACGGGTGGGGTGGCGATCCCGGACCCGGAGCTCCACGCCAGGTCGATCGCGGACGCCATCGAGGCTGGGCGCCCGGCGCTCGTGGTCTTCTCGACGCCGGTCTACTGCGTCAGCCGTTTTTGTGGTCCGGTCACCGATCTGGTCGCCGATCTGGCCGCGGAGTACGGCGACCGCGCGGACTTCATCCACGTCGAGATCTACCGGGATTTCGAGTCAGGCCAGGTCAACCAGGCCGCGCGCGACTGGCTGCTGACCGCGGATGGCGATCTCCGCGAGCCGTGGACCTTCCTCATCGGTGCCGACGGCCGGATCGCCGCATCCTGGGACACCGTCGTGACGCGCGGCGAGATCGAACCCCTGCTCCAGGCGCTTCCGGCCAGGTAGCGCCGGCCTCGTCGCTAGGTGCTCAGGACCCGATGATCGCCTGCAAGTGCTGCTCCATGAGCTCCCTGGTCATCTGTCCGAGGTAGCGGTCCCTGATCACGCCATGGCTGTCCAGGAAGAAGTGAGCCGGCAAGCCCCACCCGCCGTACAGCGCCTGGACGCCCGCCGAGGCATCGAGCCCGATGGCGTAGTCGAGGTGGTGCTCGAGGGCATACTCGCGGACAGCCGCAGCCGGCTCCTGGATGTCGATGGCGAGGACTGCGAGGTCGTCGCCCCAGTGCGCCTCGTACGCGGCCTGGATGTCGGACGCCTCCTGCTGGCACGGAGTGCACCACGTCGCCCAGAAGACGATCCAGAGAGGTCTGCCGAGGAAGTCACTGATCCGGATCGGGTTGCCGCCGAGACTCACCAGGAGCGGCGCATGGCCGCCGTCGGTGCCCACGAAATCCGGTGCCGAGCGGCCGATCCCGGCCCCCTCAGCCCCGCCGCCGATCGCGCGGAAGCTGGCGTCCGGGGGTTGTGAAGCGGCTGGGGTGCCGCCCATGGGTAGATTCGAGACGTAGGCCGCCGCAGCGATCACTGCCAGCAGGCCCAGCGCGGTGCCGATCCGCCTCCCTCGCCGACCCGCGATCGGTGGGCGGCCGCTACGGTCCAACGGATCTCCGACCGGCTCATCCTGCATCGCCCAATGCTAGCCGGGCGGCCGCCTGCCCTCGTCCAGCACCAGGTTGTGTTCCAGCGCGTACCGGGTCAACGCGACTCGCCCATGCACGCCCACCTTGGATGCCATGTTCGAAAGGTGGCGCCGGACCGTGTGAGCGCTGATCCCGAGGGCGCGCCCCGTTTCCACGGCTGTGCGTCCGGCCGTGACCAGCCGCAGGACCTCGATCTCACGCGGGCTCAGGCGATCGGACTGGCGCAGCCAGCGCAGGGAGTCGACGATGACGACCGACGCCACCACCGGATGAACGTAATGCTGATTGTTCGCGACTGC
>JBDTQW010000010.1:0-43648 GCA_039931975.1 Chloroflexota bacterium
GAGGCGTTCGCCGCGGCCGACGCGAATCGCACGGCCTACCCGGGCGCGGGCGTCGCGGAATCCGTTGCCACCGGTGACGGCTGGCGGCGCCTGATCGACCTGACGGAGCCCGTTGACCAACCCGACCCGGCAGCGATCGACACGGCCATGCGTGCGTACGTGCTCGGGACCGGCGGCGAGGCGGAGCTCACCGATCGCGACGCAGCCCGCGAGGCCTATCGCGCGCTGCTGGCGAGCGGCTCCGGCTGGCTGCCGCCGTGGTACGTCCGCGAGCCGATGGGCGACTGGTCGTTCCGAACGGCGACCACCCGGATGAGCGAAAGCACCGCACTCCTCCGGCTGCGCGACCAGGTCACCGCTGCAGCATCGGCGCTCGACCTCGTGCCCAACGACGCGCTCAAGGCGGCGTACGAGGGAGCGAAGGACGGCCTCGGCGACGCCACGGCCATCGCGAACCGGGAGCTCGCAGCGCTGGCCGCCATCGCCGAGGCCCGGGCGAAGCTGGACGCGACGCCGGACCTCGTGGCCCAGATCGGTCTCGTCGGCGAGACGCCGCGCGCGTCGTATGAGGGCGCTCGCCGCGCCTTCCAGACCGGCCAGCTGGACCAGGCACTCGGGTTGGCCGGCGCGGCGTCGTCGATCCTTGATGGAGCGGCGGCGGTCGGGCAGCAGCGGCTGGTCGTGGCCATTGTCTCGACGGTTGGAGTGCTCCTGCTCCTGGGGCTGCTCGTCTTCCTGGTCCGCCGGAGCGCGCGCCGCCGCCGAATGTCGGCCCTCGCCACGGATGCCGCACGGACTGTGATCGACCCTGCGCCGTTCGACCCTGCGCCGCTCGAGCCCTACGCTACACTCGCCGCCGATCCGGCCACGGAGCACGACGAGGGAGGCCACGCACGCGGTGATTCACCCGTCGATCCCTGACGCGCCGCTCGCTCCGTGGCAGGCCTGATGCCGGTCCATCGAAGCAGGCCGTCCCGCGAAATCCTCTCGGGCGAATCCGCCGACGTGTACTTCGCCCGCGCGGAGCAGGTCCTCGAGCGCGAGGGCCTCGATCCCGTTGTGGCGATGGAGGTCTTCGGGCGCCAGAGCGCGATCTTGTGCGGGATCGACGAGGTCAAGAACCTGCTGGCATTCGCGCTCGCCAAAGCAGACGCCGCCGAGACGACGGTCGAGGCGCTGGAGGACGGTGACCCGATCGAGCCGAAGGAGATCGTCCTCCGGATCACTGCCCGGTACCGCGCGTTCGGGCTGTACGAGACCGCCGTCCTGGGCATGCTCTCCCAGTCGACCGGCTGGGCCACCGCCGCGCGAGAGTGCGTGACCGCCGCAGCCCCGCAGCCCGTTATCTCGTTCGGCGCTCGGCATGTCCACCCGGACATCACGGACGTCCTGGACTACGCCGCCATCGTCGGCGGCTGTGTCGGCGCCTCCACGCCGGCCGGCGCGCGGCTCGCCGGCCTGAGCCCCACCGGCACCATGCCCCATTCTTTGGTGCTGATCATGGGCGACACCGTGAAGGCGGCCGTCGCCTTCGATCGCGACCTCGACCCGGACGTCCCTCGCATCGTCCTCGTCGACACGTTCAAGGACGAGGCCGAGGAGGCGCTCCGGGTGGCCCACGCCCTGGGCGACCGACTGTACGGGATCCGCCTCGACACCCCCGCTGAGCGCGGCCGGGTGACCGCGGGCCTGGTCATCGAGATCCGGGCGCGGCTCGACCTCGAGGGCTTCGATCACGTCAAGATCGTGGTCTCGGGCGGCCTCAGCCCGGAGCGGATCCGTTACTTCGCGGAGAACGCGGCGCCGGTCGACTCGTTCGCGGTCGGCTCGTACATCAGCGGCGCCGCGCCGATCGACTTCACCGGCGACATCAAGGAGATCGACGGGCGGCCCATCGCCAAGCGTGGCCGCATCCCGGGCCGAACCCTCAGCCCGCGACTACGGCCGGTCGACCTGGCCAACTGGCGTTCCGGAGGCTGACCCTTCCCCGGCCGGCAGCACGAAGTGCGGCCATTCGACGCCGGCGACGAACCCTTCCTGCCTATACAGGCCCAGGGCACGCTCGTTGAGCGCCTCGACCGATAGCTCGATCTCGCCGAAGCCGACCGAGCGCAGGTAGCCGATCCCCCAGCGCAGGAGCTGCCGGCCCAGGCCCCGGCCCCGCCATTCGGGCAGGAGCCCGACGATGCCGACCTCGCCGCGGCGGCGCCCATTGTCGCCGGGCAGCTCGAGCGTCCGGCAGCATCCGATCAGTCGCTCGGGCTCGTCGGCCGGCGCGACCAGGAGCACGCCAGCCGGATCGAAATCGGCCCGGGCATGGATCTCGCTGATGTAGCCCAGCGGCCAGGACAAGGGCGATGGATGATCGTCGAAGGCGAGGTTGATCAGGTTCACGAAGGACCCGTCGTCGGCCCCCGGGCGGATGGGCCGCACGACGACATCCGTCGGGAACACCGCCGCCGGAACCGCTCGATCGGCGGGCAGCAGGAACTGCCACAGGCTCGAGCGATAGGTGGCGCCCAGGGCGTCGATGAACCCCGCAGCGTCGGGTCGGGTCCGGTCGCCCCACAACGACAGCTCGGCTAGGCCGGTGTGCGCGACGTGGTCCCGGGCGGCCTCGACGAGACGGCGTCCATGGCCGCGGCGGCGGTAGTCGGGATGAACGGTGAGCGCATCGACCCGCGGCGTGCACTGACCGACGACCCGGCCATCCTCGACCGCGACCAGGGTGCTCTCGGGCACGAGAGTCATCCGGTCGACCATCCAGGCCACCTCGGCCCGACTCGCGCCCGGCACCGGGGCCAGGTCGAAGCTGGCCAGCTCCAGCTCGAGCACGGCCGGCGCGTCGGAGGGATCGAATGGCCGGATGCGCAGCTCCGTCATCGGCCGGGCCGGCGCAGTCGATCGACCCGGAGAAGCCCGACGATCGACTTGGCGTCGACGATCCGGCCGTCCTCCGCGGCGGCGATCGCCTCGGCGAGCGGAACCCGGACGTCGACGAGGGCCTCGTCCTCGTCGGGCCCGAGCCGGCCCTCGTCGGCAGGATGGAGGTCGGTGGCCAGGTACAGGTGCATCAGCTCCGTGGCGAAGCCCGGGGCCGTCCAGAACGCGCCGAGCTCCTGCCACTGCCCGGCGCGCTGGCCGGTCTCCTCCTCGAGCTCGCGCGGGGCGGCCAGGCCGGGGTCCTCGATCGTCCCCGTCGTCGGGTCGACGTCCAGCGTCCCAGCCGGGATCTCGAGAAGCGTCCGTCCGACGGCTGTCCGGAACTGGCGCACGAGCAGGACCCGGTCCTCATCATCGATGGCGACGATCGCCACCGCACCCGGGTGCTCGACGATCTCGCGCTGATGGCGCGAGCCATCGGCGCGCTCGATCGTGTCGACCCGGAACGCCAGTGTCCGGCCGCGATGGATCACGCGCGAGTCGACCGTCGTCTCGCGGAGGTCGGCCTCCGCGGCGGGGTCGACGAAGGGTTCGATGTGCGCTCCCCCCGGAACGCGTCAGGCGGCCGCAGCCGCCCCGCTCGTACTGGCGAGAGAGGCGAAGGTCTCCGCGTCGAACAGGTGCAGCTTGTCGAGCGTCACGACCAGGTTGACGACGTCGCCCGGCTTGACCATGTGCTCGGTCCCGACGACCGCGACCAGCTCCTTGGTGCCCGCGGTGACGTGGAGCAGCTCCTCGTTGCCCAGGTACTCGACCACGTCGGCCTTGACCTGGATGGTGGCCGTCTCGCCGGGGACCGATCCGAGCTCGAGATGTTCCGGCCGGATGCCCGCGATCAGCTTGCGTCCGCTGCCCGGACCGATGGCGTCGCGGAAGCGCGACGGAAGCGGCACGCTGAAGTCCGCGCCCTGGAGCGTCGCTCCATCGCCGGCGCCGTCGACCGTCACGTCGACGAAATTCATCGCCGGGCTGCCGATGAAGCCGGCGACGAACCGGTTGACCGGCTTGTCGTAGAGGGCCTGGGGCGTGCCGACCTGCTGGAGCAGGCCATCGCTCATGACCGCGATCCGGGTGCCCATCGTCATCGCCTCGACCTGGTCGTGCGTGACGTAGACGACCGTCGTCTTGAGGCGCTGGTGGAGCCGGGCGATCTCCGCACGGGTCTGCACCCGCAGCTTGGCGTCGAGGTTCGAGAGCGGCTCGTCCATGAGGAACACCGCCGGCTCGCGGACGATCGCCCGGCCGAGGGCGACGCGCTGGCGCTGGCCACCCGAGAGCTCCTTGGGCTTGCGGGCGAGGAGCTTGCCCAGGTCGAGGATCCCAGCCGCCTCCTGGACCCGCTTGTCGATGTCGGACTTGGGGACCTTGCGCAGCTTGAGGCCGAAGGCGAGGTTGTCGTAGACGGTCATGTGCGGGTAGAGCGCGTAGCTCTGGAAGACCATCGCGATGTCGCGGTCCTTGGGGGCCACGTCGTTGACCACCTTGTCGCCGATGCGCAGGGTGCCGGAGGAGATCTCCTCGAGCCCGGCGATCATCCGCAGGCTGGTGGTCTTGCCACAGCCCGAGGGCCCGACGAGGACCATGAATTCGCCGTCCTGGATCTCCAGGTCGAGGTCGTCGACGGCGAGGACCTCACCATACTTCTTGGTGACGTGGTCGAAGGTGACGGTCGCCATCGCACATTCTCCCGTCCATCGTGTCGTCGCGAGCCCATGCATCCGGCCGCCGCAGGGCGGACTCGGACGGGCTCCGTACGCGACTCGCTGGTGGGCGGCATCTTAGCCCTCGGCGACGGCCCGAGGCAAGGCGCGGTTTCGCCCGGAATCGTCGTCCTCGGCTTCTGGGATACTCGCCCCGATGCGAGCCCTCATCTAGCTGATCCTCGTCGACGTGCCAATGGCCTTCGAGCCCGTGGGCCCTCTGGTGCGGCCGCATCTGACGATCGCCCTCGGCAGCGGCCAACCGCCTGTTGTCTTGGACGGGGACAGCAGCTCGCGACCGATCAGGCTCGTTTCGCGGCATAGACCGGGTGACCCGCCACGACCGTCATGACGACCTCGACCGCGAGGTCCGCGAGGGACTGGCGGAACAGGGTCAGGTTCGCCGCGGCGCCGACCCGGACGCTCTCTCGCCCGTCGAGGGGCGGCAGACGCAGGAGGCGCGCGGGATTGGCCGTGACCATCCCAACGGCCTCGGCCAGCGTCACCCCCGCGTAGCGCACGGCGTTCGAGACACAGACCGGGAGCATTGCCACAGCTCCGGCCAGGTAGGGCGTCCCGTGGAGCTCGAGGCGACCCGATGCCAGCAACTCGACATCGGCTCCATTGAACAGCTCGTAGATCCCCGGCGGCAGACCGGCAAAGCTGACGGCATCACTGACCAGGATGCTCCGCTCGACGCCCTTCGCGCGGATGAGCGGCTTCATGATCGATGGCGGCAGGTGATGCCCATCGAAGATGAACCCGGCGCTCAGTCGATCCTCCGAGAGTTGATCCCAGATGTAGTTGGGGTGACGCGGGATGAGGGCGTGGGCGCCGTTGCCCAGGTGCGTCGACCAGCGGGCGCCGGCGTCGACGGCAGCCCGGATCTGATCCCCGGTCGCCGCCGTGTGCCCGATCGAGGCGACGACTCCGTCGTCCACGATCGCCCGGATGTAGGCGATCGCCTCGTGGTATTCCGGCGAAACGGTGATGATCCGGATCCGACCCCGGGCGGCCTCCTGCCAGCGGCGGTATTCGGCGACATCCGGCGGCCGGATGTGGGCCAGTGGGTGAGCCCCGCGCGGCCCATCTTCCCGCGCGATGTGCGGGCCCTCGACGTGGATTCCGATGATGGACGCGGCAATGAGCGGATCGGCGTCGCAGGCGTCCGCGACAGCCCGGAGGGAGCGAATGATGCGCGCCTCGGACTCGGTGCAGATGGTGATGCACGACGCGGCGATCCCAGACGGCCACATCGCCTGAACCATCGCTGTGACGATCTCCGGACTCGCTTCCCCGCCGTTGGGATCGTGCCCGGCGAATCCGTTGACCTGCAGGTCCAGCCAGCCCGGGCCGATCCAGACGTCCTCTGCCGCGACGGAGTCCCGAGCGATCGCAGCGACGACCCCGTCTCGGATCGTGATCCGAGCCGATCCCCCGTCCTCGATCAGCCGTCCTTCGAGGACCCGCTCCTGCCCACGGTCTGCCGAGCTTGATCGCGCAGCGGGGGCGGTCACGACTAGCCTTTCAGCCCGGTCAGGGTGATCCCCTCGACGATTCGACGCCGAAGAATCAGGAAGACCACGAGGGTAGGTAGCATCGCAATCACGGCCCCGGCACTGGTCACTCCGAAGTTGACCGACAGGCTGTTGGCGAACTGCGACAGCCCAAGTTCCATTGGGAAGCGCTTCGGCTCGTTGAGGATGAGCAGGGGCCAGATGAACGCGGTCCAGGCCTGGATGAAGGCAAGGATCGCCAGGGCGCTGATCGCCGGCGCGAGAAGGCGGGGGACGAGTCGCAGCATGATCCCCCACTCCGACATGCCGTCGATCCGAGCCGCGTCGAGCAGCTCATCCGGCACGCTCGCGATCGTGTTCTGGCGCATGAAGAATATGCCGTAGCTCAGGATCAGGAACGGCAGGATCAGTCCCACCCCGGTATTGACCAGTTTGAGCGAGTTCATCTGCAGGAAGAGCGGGACCATGTAGATCTCGAACGGAACGATGGCCGTTCCAAGGACCAGGGCGAAGAGGAAGCCGTTTCCCGGGAAGCGGAACTTGCCGAAGATGTAGCCGGCGGCGGTCGAAGTCAGGACGATGAAGCAGGTCGACACCACGGCGAAGACGAGGCTGTTCCAGAAGTAGAGCAGCATTGGCGCCTTCTGGAAGACGGTCATGTAGTTGGCCAGGGTCCACTTCACTGGCAGCAGTCGGGGCGGCGTGAGGAGGAGCTCCGGCGCGGGTCGGAGCGACGTACTAACCAGCCAGAACAGCGGGAAGATCATGATCAGGCCGCCCGCCACGAGGGCGACAATCAGCAGCCAGTGGCCGATTCGTCCGAGCACCTTGCGGGCACCCGGAGTCACGGTTGGGCTCCCCGCAGGAATCGGAACTGGATGAACGACAGGACCAGGATGATGGCCAGCAGGTAGACGGCTTCGGCCGCGGCATAACCCATGTTGAAGAATCGGAAGCCGTTTTCGAAGATGTCGTAGACGAGGACCCTGACCAGCTTGCCCGGGGCACCCTGGACGTCCGAGGCGAGGACGTAAACTTGGGTGAAGACGTTGAACGCTGTGATCGTCGTGATGACCACCACGAACAGGGTTACCGGGGCAAGCAGAGGCATCGTGATGTGCCGGAACTGCTGCCAAGCCCCGGCGCCGTCGACCGCCGCAGCCTCGTGATACACCCGCGGGATGGCCCGCATCCCCACGATCAGGATGATCATGTTGTATCCGAGCTGCTTCCAGACGGACAGGATGATGACCGCGACCAGGGTCATGCTCGGGTCGTTGAGCCAGGCTTGCTTGCCGATCCCGAAGACGCCCAGAGCGCTGTTAAGCACCCCGTGTTGGTAATTGAAGATTTCCCGCCAGCCCAGCGTGACGGGCACCATCGACACGAGTACCGGGGCGAAGTAGAGCAGCTCGATGGCTCCCCCGAGCCGCCCACTCACGGCCCGTGATAGGACAGCCGCGAGAAGAAGTGCAAGCAGGACCGAGATGATCGTCGTCGCGACGGCGAAGATGGTGGTGTTGCTGAACGCCAGCCTGAAGTTGTCGTCCTTGAGCAGGTTGAGGTAGTTGTCGAGCCCAACGAAGTTCTTGGCTGGGGCGATCAGCTCCCAATCGAAGAGACTCATCACGACGGCCTGTCCGGTCGGGATGACCCGGAGATACACGAACAGGGCCATGATCGGAGCGAGCACCAGGAACACGAACCGATAGCGCACCCACGTCCGGCGGGGCGTGAGTCGCGCTGCGGCCAGCGGATTGATCAATCGATCACCGGTCGGTCAGGCCTGTTCGAATGGGACCGCTTGAAGGGCGCCGCGGATTGCTCCACGGCGCCCTTCGCTGGCGGATCTGCTAGTGGCCGTTCGCCTTGAGGATAGCGTTGGTCTCGGCTGCCCATTCGTCGAGCAGCGATTGGATCTTTGTCGTGTTGCCCGCGATGTTGGCGTAGTCGGCATACGCGTCGACCAGATGAGTTGCCAGCTTGGTCTCGATCTCGTCCCATTCCGGGATCGGCGGGGCGAGCGTGGTCTTGATGCCGGCTGGCTTCTTGAGGAAGCCTTCATAGCCCGGGTTGGCCTTCAGGAACTCGGTAAGGTCGAGGTCGGCCCGAGCCGGCAGCCAGCCGGCGGTCGTCACCAAGTCGAGCTGCTGAGGCTGGTCGGTCAGGAACTTGATGAAGTCCCAAGCACAGGCCTGGTTCGGAGAGGCCGCCGGAACATGGGCGTACTCGCCTCCGCCAAGGTCGCCCACCGGCAATGAGACGCTGCCGTAGTGTCCGACCAGGTCCGGAGCGTTGGTCGCGATGTCGGCGACGACCCACGACTCACGGGCGAACATCGCCGCGGCCTTGGTCTCGAACGCCTTGGCGTCGTGATCGATATTCGGCGAGTCGACCTTGTTCTTCAGGAAGTCCATGTACATCCCGAGGAGCTTCGCGCCCTCCGGTCCGTTGTAGTCGGCGGCCCATTTGCCGTCTGCCCCCTGGGCAACGATGGTCTTGCCGTACTGGAGCAGCAGGATCCAGAACTTCTCGGCGACGCCACTGCCCTGGCCGCTGAGCCGCAGGCTCAGGCCCGCTCGCTCCACGTTGCCACTCGCGTCGAGCTTGGCCAGCTTCTTGGCGTATTCGATGATCATGTCCATCGAGGTAGGCGGTCCCGACAAACCGGCCTCGGCCAGCATGTCGGTGTTGTAGTAGAGGGCGGTCCCGCCGTTGAAGATCGGCACCCCCCAGACCTCGTTCTTGTAGGTCGCATCGTCGACGACGGCCTGCACGAACGCTCCACTCTTCACGAATGTCTTGAGGTCGTCGGGCGGCGGGACAATCAACCCCTGATCGATGAACCGGGCCAGGAAGTTCGTCGTGCGCACGACGACGTCGCCGGCGGTCTTCGATGGCAGCGCGGTCGTCAGCTTCTGCTCGAAGCCGCGCAGGTCCGTGCTGAAGACGACGAAATCGACGTTGGGATGGATCGCCTTGTACGCCGCGCCGGCCTTGGTGTAGACCGGATCGAGCTCTGGGTACCCGCCCCACACATTGAGCGTTACAGGGGCGTCGCCACAGGCATTGCCAGCGACGGACGGAGCGGGTTCGCCGCTGGCGGTCGCCGTCGCCGGCGCGGATGTCGGCGCCGTCGTTGGCGCCGTGGTGGCAGTTCCGCCGCCACAGGCTCCGACCACGATCGCGATGCTCGCGATGAGGGCGGCGGGCCTGAGCCGGGGATAGGATCGGTTCACGGATTCTCCTCCTCCGACCGAGATTATGATTCGCCTTGAGGGCGAACGACCCTTGACGGCTGTACCTCCTGCTCGATGGAGCCCCGCCTCCGGGACCCGCACTCAAGGCCGCCGTGGCACTCGTGCGATCTGGGGGGCACTCCAAGAGTGTTGACTGCCGGACAATAGACCATCGGACATAGCGTCGGCAAGATGGCTATGGCGGCCGATCATGGGGACTTGCCATCCAATGTCCGGTCATCTATTGTCGGACAAACTCGCTCCCCAGAATCAGGTGAAATGCCGCTCCACAGGCCGGAAACGCTCACTGGCGCTGTCGCCCGGCACATCAGCGACGCGATCGTGCGGGGCGACTATTCACCCGGCTCCAATCTCCCCGAAGTCGCCCTGGCGAGGGAGCTCGACACGTCTCGTGGGACCGTCCGGGAAGCACTGCGAATGCTTGCCGCCGGTGGCCTGGTCGAGATCATTCCCCATCGTGGGGTGTTCGTTTCGCAGCTGTCGGTCCGGGCGACCTGGGAGATCACCAGCCTGCGCGCGATCCTCGAGCCATATGGAGCCCGCCTCGCCCTCGATGCCGCCGGCTCAGATCCGGCCATGCACGAGGAGGTCGACCGGGCACTCGAGAGCCTCGCAACCGCGGTCAGGACCGGCGATCCGCTCGCGGTGGCTGATGCCGACATCGGCTTCCACCGGGCGGTCTTCGCCCGATGCGATCACCAGATGCTGCTCAACCGCCTCGACGCGCTCCAGATCCTGTCGCGCCGGCTGATTCTGATGGGCGAGCTCTACGCGTCGGACGGCCCGGCGGTCCTGCGCCAGCACGCCCCGATCGCGGCCGCGGTCCGAGCCCGCCGCCCTGAGGTGCTCGAGGCCGAGGTGAGGAGCCACGTGATCGATGCCGGCGAGCAGCTCATCGCCCAGATGACCGCGCGACAGCCGGCGCGCCCGCGGCGCGCCAAGGGAGACGCCTTCCAGCCCGGCAGCTGGCCCAGCGCGCTGACGCCTGAGGCGACGCCCCCGACGCTCGCCGTCGGCGACGGCTGACCGTAGTTCGCGACAGGAGGACGACGATGATGAACTCGCGCACCCGCGTCTCCGCCGGGCTCGCTCGGACGTGACCGCCCCTGCGCCGGTGCGCTTCGGCCTGGTTGGCTGCGGCGGCATCTCGACCCAGCACATCGAGGCCATGAACGCCGTCGGAGCCCAGTTGGTCGCCGTCAGCAGCGCCTCGAGTGAGCGTGCCCGCACCGCCGGCGAGCGCTGGGGTGTTCCCTGGACGACGGATCTCGACGAGCTCCTCTCGCGCCAGGACATCGACGCGATCACGGTGACGACCCCGTCGGGGTTCCATGCCGAGATCGCGCTCGCGGCGCTACGCCGGGGCAAGCACGTGATCGTCGAGAAGCCCCTGGCGCTCAACGTGGCCGACGCCGACGCGCTGATCGCCGAGGGTCGCCGCCAGGGCCGGCTGGTCGCGGCGGTGTCCCAGCGACGCTTCGAGCCGGTGATCCAGGCCCTCCATCGTGCCGTGACGGCCGGCGCCTTCGGGCGGATCGCCCTGATCGTCGCCGAGAGCCTGAACTACCGCCCCCAGTCCTACTACGACAGCGCGGCCTGGCGGGGGACTCGCGCCCTGGACGGCGGCGTCCTGATGAACCAGTCCATCCACGAAGTCGACCTCGTCTGCTGGCTGGGTGGTCCTGTGACATCGGTGGCCGCGCACATCGCGACACTGGGTCACCGGATGGAGTCCGAGGACACCGCCTCGGTCAGCCTGCGGTTCGCCAACGGCGCACTCGGCGAGATCGTCGCGACCACCTGCGCCACGCCCGGCTTCGACCAGGAGATCCGGATCTATGGCGACGCGGGCCACGTTCGGATCGTCGGCGAGCAGCCGGTCGAATGGGAGGTCCCGGGGTTCTCTGCGCCGTCGGCCGACATGCTCGAGCCAGGGATCGATCCGGCGATCCTGGCGGCGCCGACGTGGGGCACGGACTCGATCGGTCACACCCGCCAGTACACGGACTTCTTGGCTGCGATCCAGACGGGTCGTCAGCCGGCGATCGCCGGGGAGGATGCCCGACGGGCCGTCGAAGTCGTCACCGCCGCGTACGAATCCGACCGAACGGGCCAAGCCGTCGCTCTCCGCGGAGGTGCCGATGCGGGACGAGTTGCCTAGTCGCTGAAGGCGCCCGTGCGGCGCCTGTTCGCCCCGGATCGGCCCGAGCCGGGCCCCAATCCAGCTTCAACGACATCACGGCCCGCCCCATCGAGGCGCGGCCGAGCCAACGCTTTGGAGGAGACCATGAAGTCAGCCCGAGCAAGGCTGAAGTCCCTGGCTGCCCTGGGGGTCTTGGCCATCGCCGTCGGAGCGTGCGGCACCAGCGGCGCGACGAGCGGCCAACCGGGCCCGTCAACCGCATCGAGCGGCGCCAGTGCCGCCCCGGCCCCGTCTGCCAGCGTTGCCGCAGTCGATCCCTGCGGGACCGACCCGGTAACCCTCAACGTCTGGGGCGGCTTCCCGGAGATGGACCCGGTCTACGCGGCCGCGGGAACGGCATACAAGAAACTTCATCCCAACGTTGAGGTGTCGACCTTCAGCACGGACCTTCGCGGATTCGAGCAGAAGCTGACGACCGCCTTGCCGTCCGGTACGGCCGGCGACATTATCGTCTACGGGGCCGATTGGCTTTCCCGGTTCATCGACCTGGGTCTGTTTGCGCCGATGCCCGCCGACAGGGAGGCCTTCGTCCGGAGCGGCGCGTTCGACCCGGCGATCGTCGCGGACACCACCTACAAGGAAAAGCTCTGGGGCGTCCCCGAGTTCGTCGGTTGGGCGGCCCTGTACTACAACAAGGACATGTTTGCGGAGGCCGGTCTGACGAGTCCTCCGACCTCGATGGACCAGATCGTCGAGTATGCCCGGAAGCTGGTCAAGCTCGATAGCGCCGGGAAGGTCGTTCGCTCCGGCCTCAGCCTTCGCCTCAGCGGCCAAGGCAGCGGCGTCGCCCAGAAGTTCTGGATCTTCCTGTCGCAGTCCGGGCACAGCCTCATCAAGGAGATCTCACCCGGCAAATGGAGAGCCGACTACAACGGACCGGAGGGCGCGAAGCTCCTCGGGATGTACCTCGACCTGCTCAAGGACAAGGTGGACTCGCCGGAGATCGACCATGACGCGAAGGCGTTCGAAACGGGCGCGACTGCAATGTTCGCCCGCGAGTCATGGGTGAACGGGGAGATCGCCGCCTCGGCGCCTGATCTGATCGGTCACTACGCCACGGTGGCGCTTCCCGCGGCCAGCATCGCCGAGACCCAGAGCATGTTCGTTCCGGCGACCGCGCCAAACCAGGCTTGCACCTGGGACTTCATCAAGTTCCTGACCGACCAGGAGCAACAGCTCTCGATCGCCACGACGGCCGGCTGGCTCCCCACCCGGGCGGATCTCGACCTGACCTCGTTCATGAAGACCAATGCGGGTTACGAAGGCTTCTTCAGCCACCCGGCCGGTTTCACCTTCGTGTTCAATCCGAAGCTGCCCGAGTTCGACGAGCTGGAGACCAAGCTGGCCACCCATCTCACCGAGGCATACGCCGACTTCGCAAAGCTGGCGGGCGACACGACCAAGATCCAGGGGCTGCTCGACACATGGGCGGCTGAGACGAATCAGATCCTCGACAGGAACGGGAACCTCGCGCCCTAGGCACGTCCTGCCGAGTCGGTTGGCAGGATCGGCCGGCCCGGTCTCAGACGCACTGGGACCGGGCCGCGTACATCAGGTAGCCGCAGGTCGGCGGGCCGCGGTTTAACTCGTGGGCCGCTCCGCGAGCGCAGCCATCTCCCCAGCATCCAGTGCGCGTTCATATAGCCGCACGCCGGCCAGCTCACCGTCGAGGTTGCCCTGGGGACCGCCTCCGAGACGGAACACCGAGCCGGCCCCCAGGTCGAGGACCGATCCCGGCTCGTCCGCAGAACGTGAATCGACCGCGCGCCCATCCACGTACAGGTCGATGCGGTCACCCGCTCGGACCGCGCCGATGTGGTGCCAGCCCGTTTCGAGGGCTCGATCGAGGGATACGCCCAGGCCGGTCCGCAGCGAGAAGACCCGGCCGCCGGGCAGGGTGCCGCAAAACAGCGCACCACGGTAGGCGCCCATGGCATGAGCTCGTCGATACAGGACGTCGGGTGTCTTGTCGAGCGACCTGAGGCGCGACCATTCGCCGTCCCGGTCGAGGCGATAGACCTCGGCGTGGGGCAACGTCCCGGCATAGAGCGAGCCGTTGTACGAGGCCAGGGCCATGACCTCGGTCTCGCCGCCAAGGCGACCGATCGCCTCCCAGGCAGCCGCCCCATCGAAGCGAAAGACGAGCCCGCTCGGCCAGGTGCTGATGTGCATCCGGCCGCCATGGGTCGCGATCGAATACACCTGGGTCGTGTCGCGCTGCATCCCGCAGTTCGTCCAGGTCTGGCCACCGTCGTACCGGAAGACGCCACCGCCGCCCGCGCTCGATTCGGCGGGCACGACTACGCCGGCCGCCGTCTGGCGGATGGCCGAGTCGACATCCACGTGGTCGTTGCCGGCGCCATACAGGGCGCCGTCGAAGACGCCAAGCGCCAGAAGGCGGCGACCGGGCGTGCCAACGAAGTCCCAGGTCCCAGGGCGGGACAGCCGGAAGACGCCTTGCGAATATAGCGGCGTGGCGTACAGCGAGCCGTCGAAGGGGACCAGCCCGGCGACGGAATCCGCGCCATCGAGCCCACCCCAGTCGGACCACTCCGTGCCGCCTTCGTAGCGCAGGATTCGCCCGCCGGGGTTCGGATTGTTCGACTCGGGCCGTCCCGAGCCGCCGCTTTTGACCCGGGAGACACCGGCGTACAGGTGGCCCCCGTGGACGGCCAGGCGGGTGACCGCATTGCAGTCCCAGGGCGAGCCACAATCGACCCATCCGCCGTCGTCCAGGCGATAGACGTGACCGCGAGGGACCGGGCTCGCCGACTCCTCCCACGTCGCGGCATACAGGTGCCCGTCGTGAACGACCAGGGCGTAGATCATGATCGCCGCCTCGGCCGGCCGGCCGTGATCCGTCCACTGCGGCTCGGTCCCGGCGTCCACCCCGAAGAACAGGTTGCGATCGTTGGCGTGGCTGCCGCAGACCGCTCCGTGCTGGAAGCCGAGGCTGAAGCCACGTCGTTCTGCCGAGTCAAAGTACGAGGCGAGGTCACCGAGGGCAGCCGTTGGCCGGGCGGCCGCGTTGACCCACAGACCCAGGCTGAAGTCCCCAATTCCCATCCGGTCGATCCCCGGGACCGACAGGTGGCCTCGCCGTCTATCGAGCCGGGCGACCGATCCTGGGATCATCGGATCCGACGAAGGGCCGAATGCGACTGTGCCCTGAGCCACGGCGTCATGGCCGTGGCCGGACCCGTCGCGGCCATCGCCGGCCAGGTCCCAGGATCCGATGAGACCGTTATCGTGGGGCATCTCGCGCAGCTCCTTGCGGCCGGCTAGAGATCCGCGATCCGACCGCGATAGCGGGCATGGACCGCGACATTGGCCTCGTCGCCACCGGGGCTGTTGGAGCTGCGCCAGACGGGCGGCTCGATGCCGCGTCGGGCCAGCTCGGCGATCGCCTCGAGCATCAGTGCGTTCATGGCGAACGCGTTCACGATGGTCGACACGGGGCCGACCTTCTCGCGCACCCCGTCGATGGCCAGGAGCGCATCGCCAAGGGGCATCTTCGTGTCGATCACGATGTCGACCAGGTCACACAGATCGCGCCGGCTCGGATGTCGGCTGGGGTGGTCAGCCGGCAGACCACGTTGGTTGGCGATGGACGTCACCCCGATCGTGATCGCCCCCACCTCGTGACCGTAGTCAGCGCTGTCGATCGTGGCCGCGTTGATCCCATAGGCGTTGACGATGATCAGGATGTCGCCGGCACCGAGCTCGGATCCGCTCAGAAGGGCCCGGGCGTAGCCGGGGGTGCGCTCGATGGCCATCGAGCGGGCGGCACCGTTCCCGAGGTAGAAGCCCTGGTCGATGAACGCGCGGATGCAGGCCAGACCGCCCGCTCGAGAGAACACCTCCTCCGCGCCGATCTGGGAGTGGCCGCCGGGCCCGATGACATAGATCAGCCGGTCCTCGGCGATCCGATCGGCGATGGCGACACCGCCACGGACGATGGCGTCGCCCTCGTCTGCCGCGATCCGGGCGATCAACCCGGTGACCTGCTGGAGATAGGACGCGTGGATCGGGGCGGTCATCTGGCACCTCTGTCGCTGGGTTGATGGCTCCGGGTTCGGTCGGTGCAAGGAGGCGGATCGGTCATCCGGTCCTGCTCGCCCCGACGCGGCCGCCGGCGAGCTCGACGACCGCCTCGACCAGGCGCTCGCCCTCGCCGGTGACGAGGACGCTGGCATTCGGCTCGTAGCCACCTTCGGCGAACGCATCGGCGGTTGGGATATAGCCCACGGTGCCGTCGCACAGGACCGCGATGCAAGTCCGCTCCTCGTCGAGCCGCGCCCGGATCTGCTGGCCGAGTGCGACGAACAACTCACCCTGGACCCCGACGTGTGTCAGCGGCCCAATACCGAGAGCACTGATCCGGATCCGGACTGGGCCATCTCGCCCCGGATCGGCGGCCTGTTCTGCGATCAGGTCGGCGTAGGCCGCTGCGACGGATGCGTGGTACATCGCATCGGGCGAGAGGCCGGCCTCGCGGACGGCCACTTCCGCGGCCGAGGCAAGATCCGTGGCCGCCCGAGCCCTTGCCGCATCGGGCAGCGGCTTGCGCGCCAGCTCGACAACCTGCGCCTCCGCCCACACCCCATTAGCCGGGCCGGTTCGGAGTCGCTCGTGGACCTCGACCGCGCATTCCGCCACGAGCTGTCCGTAGCGACCGGCCGATTCGAACGTCCGCCATGGAACCACGACCCCGACCATGCTTCCTTCCGGCGAGTAGCCGCCCGGGTTGACATCGCCCTGAGGACCCGTCGTGAACAGGGCAACGCCGCCAAGGACCGTCTCGATAGCCTTACAGGCGACCCCGGGGTAGTCGGCGGAATAGAGCAGGTTGTCCGGGCCGAGAGTCGTCGGGTGGCAGCCATAGTTCACCAACGTCGCGATCGGCCGGCCGTCGGCATCG
Source organism: Chloroflexota bacterium (assembly GCA_039931975.1). Taxonomy (GTDB): domain Bacteria; phylum Chloroflexota; class Limnocylindria; order Limnocylindrales; family CSP1-4; genus Chersky-267. The sequence goes on from JBDTQW010000010.1 coordinate 16,545, forward strand.
TCGAAGCGGGCGACGGTGACGCGGTCATCCACCGGCCCGCCATGAGGCCGCCGGTTGGCGCCGATCCCGGCCACCCGACCGAGGCCGACGGCGGCGACGGCCGGACGGCGTGCTGCCCAGGCCTCCTCGACGGTGGATACGATCGTCCGCGCGACCGCCGCACGCGCCTCTGATGGCTCCGCGAGATCCGGACCGCTGTGGGTGTGCGTGCCGATGAGCTGGAGCCGATCGCGCCCGATCCCGGTCGCCCGCTCGATGCCCTCGACGATCGTGGTCTGTAGGTCAGGGACCACGTAGAGCAGATCGGCGACCACGAGGCCGACCGCGATGCCGTCGGCGCCCTCCGCTACGAGGACGCGGACGAACAGCGGATCGTGGACCCCGACCGCCCCGCTTGCGCGCGCGCCATAGCCGTCCATCGCCATGCCGATCGGCGGCGTGATCTCGGTGGCGGCGGCGCCGACCTTCACGTTAACCTCGGGGAGCTCTGCGCGGTGCGTCGGCTGCCGGCCCCTGCGCACCGAACGTTCACGCGCGCACCGCCGCGACCTTGGCCACGGCCCGGACCACGTCGTCGAGGTCTTCGCGACTGCCCATCAGGATCGGCATCGAGAACATGAGGATCTCGTCGGCCTCGGCCCGTTCGGCGTTGGGGCACGCCGCCGGTTCGGCTCCGCCAAGATGCGCGATCTCGGTTCGGACGGCCTCGTTGCGGTTGAGAGTCGTGTAGCCATGAAAGAGAGGGATGCCTTCCGCGCGGAGCGCATCGGCGAAGGCGAGCTTGGGCAGCCCGCCGTCGGCTGCCCCGAGCCAGCGCCAGTGGTAGGTGTACCAGCTATGGGCGGTCACCCCGTCGGGCACCTTGAGCGGGATTACCCCGGGGACCTTGAGCAGCTGCTCCGAGAGACAGGCCGCGGCCTCGGTCCGGCGCCGCTGCTGGTCGGGCATCCGAAGCATCTGGCCGAGCAGCACGGCTGCCTGGAACTCGCTCATCCGGAGGTTCCAGCCGAGGCGGACGTGCTCGTACCACTCGCCGCCCCGGCGTCGGCCCACGTTGCGGAGCGACCACACGAGCTCGTCGAGGGTGTCGTCGTCGGTCACCATCATGCCGCCCTCGCCGGCGTTGATCGGCTTGGTCGACTGGAAGCTGAATACGCCGATGTCGCCGATCGCCCCGACCGGCCGACCCCGCCAGGCCGCGCCGTGGGCCTGGGCGGCATCCTCCACGACCCGCAGGCCGTGGCGCTGGGCCGCTGCCATGACGCCGTCCATGTCGACCGGCGAGCCGCCGTGATGGACCGGGATGATCGCCCGGGTCCTGGCCGTCACGGCGGCGTCGATCCCCGCCGGATCGATGAGGAGCGTCTCCGGATCGACATCCACGAAGACGGGGATCGCTCCGAGCATCAACGCGGCGCTGGCCGTCGCGATGAAGGTATACGGCGGGACGATCACCTCATCGCCGACGCCGATGTCGAGCGCCCGCAGGGCGACCGCAAGGCCCATCGTGGCGTTGACGCAGCTGACCCCGTGACGCGCCGCCTGCAGCTCGGCGAACTCCACTTCGAGCCGATTCACAAAGGTCCCGTCGAGCGAGCCCCAGTGCCCGGACCGGAGCGCCTTCAGCAGCAGCTCCTCTTCCTCGCGACCCGATTCCGGCCAGCCGCCGAAGGGCTCGGTCCGGACGGGGTCGCCGCCATGGATTGCCAGTTTCACCACGAGCGCTCCTCCCGGGCTCCGTCGATTGGCTGTGGGCCGGAGCCACACGTCGCGGTCACTGGACGGTCGTCGGCAGCGCCGCTTCGTCGACGAACAGGACCGCATCGGGGTGTCGCCGGAGGACCGACGCCGGGCACGCCGTCTCGATTGGTCCATCGAGCGTCCAGGCGACGGCTGCAGCCTTCTGCGCGCCGGACACGACGACCGACAGCGCCCGGCTCGCCAGGATGGTCGACATCGTGACCGTCAGCGCCAGGCGCGGCACGGCCTCGAAGTCCGCGAATGCGCCGTCGCGCACCTGCTGGTGGCGGCTCATGTCGTCGATCTCGACCGGCTTCACGATCAGCGGATCGTCGAAGTCCGCAACATGCGGATCGTTGAATGCCAGGTGACCGTTCTCGCCGATCCCGATGAGGGCCAGGTCGAGCCCGCCGTCCGCCAGCAGCCGACCGTAGCGGTCTGCTTCGGCGGGCGGGTCCGGTGCGCCCCCGTTCATCAGCTCGACCCGACCCGGTTGGACGCGCGCGAAGAGCTGCCCGTCGAGCCACGCTCCGAACGAGCGCGGATCGCCCAGCGGCAGCCCGACGTACTCGTCAAGGTGGAAGGCGTCGACGCGTGCCCAATCGATCCCGTCGGCGCGAGCCAGGTGATCGAGGAATTCGAGTTGTGACGCCGCGGCGGCGAAGATGGCCCGGACTCGGGCCTGAGCCTCCAGTAGCTCGCGCATCCGGCCCGCGACGTGGTCGGCCGCAGCCGCCCCGATCGCCTCCCGGTCAGCCAGCCGGACGACCCGCATGTTGTCGCGGCGCAGTTCGCTCACGCGCGCTCCGGGATGAAGACGACGAAGAACACATAGTCGAGCGGCTCGCTGCCGGTGTTGGTGATCATGTGCTCGGTGCCGAGAGGAATGAGCACGCTGCTCCCGCCACTGACCTCCACCCGCTTGGAGTCGAGCTCGACGATGCCCTTACCGGTGGTGACGTAATAGACCTGGTCCTCGTCGGCGTGAACATGGGCCGGCACTGACTGCCCGGGCCAGACTCGAACATGGGTCACGTTCAGGCGGCTCGTCTCGAAGATCGGCCGGTAGTCCGCGTATGACTCCGGGGCGACCTTGAGCTCATCGAACTGGATGATCACGGTGGCTCGACCTCGCGGCTGGATGGCCTGACGATCCTGTTGGGCGTTCGCGTCGGTTAGCTGGGCGTACTTGCGGTTTCGATGTCGGCGACCGGGCCGAGCTGGATCGCGTCGAAGTCCCAGCCGTGCTCGGCGCACATCACCCGGACGTGACTGTCCCAGGTCGGCTCGTCGGCCGGTGGGCCGGCAACGAAACAGTCGATGCTGAGATACACGAACCTTTCCGTCCCCGTGCAGCGGATCGCGTGATGGACCCCGGGCGGCGTCCGGACGAAGTCGCCGGCCCGCACGGGGAACGTCTCCTGGCGGTCCTGGCCGATCGTCAGCAGTCCTTCGCCTTCGAGGATGTAGAACACTTGCTCGACGCCGTCGTGGACGTGGAGCGGTGGTGCCTCACCCGGCTCGAGGACGACGAAGAACGCCTCCGATGCAGCCGCGTCCTTGCGGTCCATGATCAGATCATTGGTGTGGGTCGGGAACCGGTAGCGGAGCGCTCGGCGCGAGTCGAACACGTACTGGGTCACGTTTGGAGACCTCGGCGGGACTCAAACCAGGGTTGATTGTCCTACAGTAGACCCTTGGACACGCCCCTCGCAAGGCGACGACGGCGCATCATTCGGCTGGAGGACGGTCGTCCGAGCCAGGCGCTCGACGACGCGATCGATCCGGCGGTGGACTGGAGACGACGGCCCAGATGACGAGCACGGGCGTATTCGACCTTGATGGACGCGTGGCGGCCGTCATCGGTGGGACGGGCGTTCTCGGCGGAGCGCTCTGTCACGGTCTAGCGGAGGCCGGCGCTGCGGTCGCGGTTCTCGGCCGGTCGCCCGAGCGCGCCGACGCTCGGGTCGCCGCGTTGCGGGCGGACGGCGCGACCGCGATCGCCTCGCTGGTCGATGCCACTGACAAGGCTTCGGTCGAGGCCGCTCGGCATGACGTTGAGACGCGCCTCGGCCCGATCGACATCCTGGTCAATGCGCCCGGGGTCAACAGCGCCACACCGTTCTTCGACATCGACGCTGTCGAATGGCACCACATCCTGGACTCGAACCTGACCGCCGTGTTTGTAGCGTGCCAAGTGTTCGCCCGAGGGATGATCGATGCCGGGCGCGGCGGTTCGATCATCAATTTTTCGTCGGCCTCATCCGGACCGCCGTTGTCCAGGGTGTTGACCTACTCGGTGGCCAAGGCTGGGTTGAACAACCTGACTCAATACCTGGCCTTCGAGCTGGCGCCGCACCGGATCAGGGTCAATGCCATCGCCCCGGGCTTTTTCCCGGCCGAGCAGAATCGGCTCCTCTTGTCAGAGGACCGGTTGCGCTCGATTGTCGGGCACACTCCGGCCCGGCGGCTGGGCGAACCCCACGAGCTCATCGGGACGGCGGTCTGGCTTGCCTCGGAGCGGGCCTCGGGCTACGTCACGGGAGCGATCATCCGGGTCGACGGCGGCTTCAGTGCGATGACCATCTGAGGTAGACGACGATGACCGCCGACAACGTCGACGACGTACCCGTCCTCCCAGGCGTGTCTCCGGAGGCCGGCGATCCCATGGCGATCTTCCGCCATGACCGCCTGCCGGATTGGGCGCTGGTGCGGCAGCTGCTGGATCCGGACGAGATCGACGATGTGCCCGCGGCAGTTGCAACCGCGCTGGCGAGCGTCGCTGATCGGATCCGACCCGACCAGCGAGTGTGCGTTGCCGTCGGCAGCCGAGGTATCGACCGTATCGCCGAGGTCACCCGGGCGACCGTGTCGGTCCTCCGCGCGATCAGCGCCGAGGTCTTCGTAGTACCCGCGATGGGTAGCCACGGGGGCGCCACCGCCGAGGGCCAGCGGGAAGTCCTGGCCTCGCTCGGGATCAATGAGGCCTCCGTCGGCTGCGAGATCCGCGCGAGCATGGACACGGTGCTCATCGGCGAAGTCGACGGGCGGATCCCGGTGTTCATGGATCGACATGCCGCCGAGGACGCCGACGTCATCATCCCGATCAATCGGGTCAAGCCGCATACCGACTTCAGTGGACCGGTCGAAAGCGGCCTGCTCAAGATGATCGCCATCGGCCTCGGCAAGCAGCTCGGCGCCGACACGTTCCACCGCGAGGGCTTCAGCAGCTTCGCCGAGCTCCTCCCGGCCGTCGGCAAGTACATCCTGTCCCGGTCCAACATCCCCTTCGGTCTGGCCCTCGTCGAGAACGGCCTCGCCCGGTTGCGACGCGTGGAAGCCGTCCCTGCCGAGCGGATGTTCGAGCGCGAGCAGGAGCTCCGCGATGAAGCCGACGGGTTCCTTTCGCGGCTCCCCATCGACGACCTGGACGTGCTGGTCATCGATCGCATCGGCAAGGACATCAGCGGGCTCGGGATGGATTCCAACGTGGTCGGCCGCTACTACAACGGCCCGACCGGCCGAGGCCCGTCGATCCAGCGCATCGTCGTGCGCGACCTGACCGACGAGACGGAGGGCAACGCTGTCGGGATCGGGATGGCCGACGTCGTCCTGCGCCGGGCCGCAGACCGGATGGACCGGGCCAAGACCTACATGAACTGCATCACAGCGAAGACGCCAGAAGGCGCCCGCGTGGCGCTGACCGTCGAGACCGACCGCGAGGCCCTCGACGTGGCCCTGGCCTGCTGCCTCAAGGTCACCATCCCTGAGGCCCGGATCGCGCGCATCCTCGACACCAAGCACCTGGGCTGGTTCTACGCCAGCGCGGCGCTCCTGCCGGAGCTCATCGACGGTGGTCGTTGCGAGATCGTCGCCAACGTCGCGCCGATCGGCTTCGATGGGGAGGGGGCCCTGACCGATGAGCTGCCCGCCTGACTTGCGCGATCGACCAGGCCGATGACGACTAGCGCAGGCCTCCGCCTGGCCGGCCTGCCGCTGGCTCGCCGGGGCGCGATCATCTTCGTCTGCGCGGGCCTCGTCTTCAGTGCGACCGACGCGTTGACCAAGTCACTCGTGTCCGGCCTCCCTGTTGTCGACGTCGTCTTCGGGCGCCACGTCGCATATCTCCTGGCGGTGATCGTGCTGGCCGGTCGGGGCAACCCGCGTCGTTTGTTCCAGTCGACCCGAAGGAAGGCCCAGATCGCGCGCGGGGTGGCCATGTTCGGGGCGACCTTCAGCTTCTTCCTCGCGCTCTCCCTGTTGCCGCTGGCCGAGGTGAGCACGCTGGCCTCGACCACTCCGCTCATCATCCTGGGCCTGGCCGGACCACTTCTCGGTGAGCGAGTCACCCGGATGACCATCATCGGGGCGCTGGTCGGGTTCGGCGGGGTGATGGTCCTTGTCGGCATCGATCCGACCCGCCTGAACCTCGCCACGCTGGTCCCTTTGGGTACGGCGGTGTCGTTTGCCCTGTTCAGTCTGCTCACCCGCGCACTCAGGGACGAGTCGCCCGACGTGACCCTGTTCTATTCGGGCGTGGTCGGCATGGTCGCCGCCACCGCCCTGTTCGTGGTCGCGCCGCGACAGCCCTCGCCGGAGCCCTGGCAATGGGCTGGTATCGCGCTCGTCGGCTTGGCGGCGTTGACCGGCCACCGGCTGCTGGTTGCGGCATATCACTGGGGCCGCGCCAGCGATATGGCACCGCTCGGCTACCTGGGTCTGGTCTGGGCGTTCACCATCGGTGCGACCGTGTTCAGCGAGCCGGTGATGCCGAGAGCGCTGCTCGGCGCCGCCGCCATCGCCATCGGCGGGATCATCGCCCTCCGGGCCGGACCGCCCGGGGACATGGACGTCCCCGTCTCGGTCGACTTTGGCGATCCGGTCGACCTCGAACAACCCGGCGAGCGACCTCAGCCGCGCGACTGAGGTCGTCGGTCCCGCCCAGCCGATGTCCCGGCCAATCGCCGCGCCGGCGGAGGTCACGTCCCGGTCATCGCCCGCGCGAGCCCCTCGGTGAGGATCCCCTCGGCCGTCTCGGAAACCCAGTACCAGTCGCCGAGGTTGGGGTCGCCCTCGGCCAGCTGCCGGGCGGTTGGGATATAGCCCGTCGCGGACTCGCCGTAGCCGACTGCAAGCACGAAGGCATCGGGGCGCAGGGCCTGGGCCCGGAGCTGGTACTCGACGTACGCCTCGCCGGGTAGGAGGGCGACGACGGCCTGGCCGAGATCGAGCACCGGGAGGTCGATCGGTTGCCCGGTCGAGACCCGGCGGCGCCAGCTGAGGCCCATTGCGGCCAGACATTGACCGTACGGGTTCGGATCGGTCGTCAGCCGCTCGGTCAACTCGAAGCCGCTGTAGCCTAAGCCCGCCCGGGGCTCAAAGAGGAGCGGCACGGACCGGAAGGTGGCCGTCTCGAGCGGCCGGCGCTTGGTCGAGGCCCAGGACTCGGCCATCGCACGCTCGATGCGCCCCGCAAGCACCGGTCGGTTGTCGCGCGACCCGTCGTTGTACTTGCCCGCGGTGACGTTGCCGCTGCAGCCCGAGACGTAGATCTGGGCGACCTCCGGCAAGACCGCCTGACGCGCTCGCCGAGCCATCCCGATGAAGTCGGCGGAGACCTCACCTTGACCGTAGTAGCTCATGGGGTGCACCGCGTAATGGCTGACCGCCAGCAGCGGCTCGTCCTCGTTCCACAGGCTGAGGGTCTTGAGCCAGGGGTCGATGGTGCCTTCGGGCGCCCGATGGGCCTGGGGGTCGTGCGAGGCGCTCGTCCGGTGATATGAGATCGTCCCATCGGCAAGCTCGTAGCGCCGGTTCGAGGCGACTCGGTCGACCTTCGCTGTGCCCATCCCGAGGTGGGTCACCGGTCGGGTCGATTGTTCCAGGCGGTGCCGCAGTGCCCCTGCGACCCGCGTCACTGCCGCCTCATGGAAACCCGGGTCGCACACCGCACCCGCGGCGTGGTGCGCATCGAGGAGCCGCTGGGCATCGAGGTCGACGACCGGGGCGTCGTGCTGGTGGATCGCGGTGACGAGAACATGCCCGCGGTCCGTCCCGGCGACTTCGGCCAGTGCATCTCGCCAGCGGTCGTAGGCCTCACCGCGGATCTCGCACCAATCGACCGAGACGAGGACGACGGGTCGATCCAGCGTACCGCCGCGGAGGACGAACCCGTTGGCCTCGAGCGGATCGACCACGGTCCGAGCGGGGGCGATCCCGCCGCCCATGCACGGATGGCCGAGCGGAATGGTGACGTCAGCCGAGAAGGTGGTCACGCTCCAGGCCGGGACTCCGTCGGTCACGACCTGGACAGCCACGCGCGGAGGTGCTCCATCCAGCGCGGACGGGCCGGTTCACCACGCTCGAGATCATGGAGGATCTCCAGCAGCCGAATCGCAGGAAGGATCCGGATGGTCTCCTGCGTCGGCGCGTCGTCCGGCACGATCCCACCCGCCGTCATGAACGCCTGCCACGCCACCCGGTGGATCGATCGATGGTGGAACCAGACGATCCAGTCGAACCAAGCGGCGTCCAGGCGCGGGTCGCCCAGGCGAACGAACTCGAGATCCAGTAGCGCCACGAGAACGCCGTCGCGGACGATGATGTTCGCCGGAACGAGATCGCCGTGGAGGATCCCGGCTCGGCGACTGCCGAGCAGGCCGGGCAGCATGTCGATCGTGTTCGCCAGCCGAGCACGATCCGCGCGGGCCAGGCCGACGGCCAGCTCCGCCAGCCATTTCCGGGCGGAAGAGGCCAGGCGATCGGGCCTGGCCCATAGGTCGGGCAACGCCAGGCCGACTGGATCGGCGAGGGCCAGCCGGCTCCAGGCCGACCCGAGCAGCGACCCGACGATGGCGGGCCCCGACGTCTCGCTGAGGAGGTCCGGCCCAGGGACACCATCCTGGAACTGGCTGATGAGCACACCGCGTGCCCGCGGCGAGCGGGGTTCGGCCAACGTGGGCACGGGCAATCCGACCGCGATCAGGCGGGGCTGGACGGCAAGGATCCGAGCCGGAACAACCGCCGCGGCACGGCGATCAGCCAGCCGGGTGGCGACGAACCGCCGCCCGTCGGCCAGCTCTGCCAGCCAGGTTTCATTTCGGAAGCCCCACGGGTTCCGTGAGGCGTCGATCACGACCTCGTCGAAGGCCGCTCGAAGCCAGGGCGGGACCGAGCACCGCAAGGGCCGTGATCCCGGCGGGCTCGTTTCGTCGACGACCGCGACCGGTTCCCACGCTCGGTTCGATCCGGCCATGTGCCTCCTTCCCGGCCATGGACTACGCCTCGATTGTCTATCATCGCGTGGCTGACGAGTCGGTGGTGGCCGATCCGGTCGGCTGCCGCGAGGAGGCGAGGATGTCAGGGTTCCAGGTGCGCGAGGCCGGCGACCTGGACCTCCTGTCCCTGGGCGCGCTAGTCTGCCGGCTCGATCCGGGCGCCGTGCCGTTTCGCAAGGCGACCCAGTACAACCTCCACGTCAGCGGCGGAGAATTCAACGTTGCCGCCAACCTGGCCGACGGCCTCGGGATGCGAACGGCCGTTGCGACCGCGATGGTCGATTACCCCATCGGCGAGATCGTGGCGGAGCGGGTCCGAGCGATGGGCGTGCGTCCGTTCTATCGGCGGTTCGAACATGACGGAGTCACCGGGCCCAACATCGCCACCGTCTACAGCGACCGCGGCCACGGCCTGCGCCCTCCGGTCGTGTTCTACAACCGGGCCAACGAGGCGGCGGCCCGGCTGGGTCCGGGCGACTTCGACTGGGACGCGATCCTGTCCGGCGGTCTGCGCTGGTTCCACAGCGGCGGGATCTTCGCCTCGCTGTCGGACTCGACCGCCGAGCTGGTCATCGAGGCGATCGCCGCGGCCAGGGCCGCCGGTGCGACCGTCTCGTTCGACCTGAACTACCGGCCCAAGCTCTGGGCGATCCGCGGTGGCCAGGAGCGCGCTCGGTCGGTGCTGCGCCGGATCGTGGACCACGTCGATGTCCTGGTCGGCAACGAGGAGGATCTCCAGACCGCGCTCGAGATCCCGGGGCCCATGGTCGCCGCGTCGTCCAGCCTCGACCCGGGCGCGTTCATCAGCATGATCGACCGAGTCGTGGAACGCCATCCGCGGATCAAGGTCGTCGCGACGACTCTGCGCGAGGTCCATTCGTCCACCCGCCACAGCTGGAGCGCGGTCGCCTGGGTCGACGGGCAGAGCCACGTGGCGCCGGTCTGCGAGCTCGATGTGTTCGATCGCGTCGGCGGCGGCGATGGTTTCGCCTCAGGCTTCTTCTACGGCCTGCTCAGCGGCGAGACCGCGGCCGACGCGCTCAACCTTGGCTGGGCCCACGGAGCGCTGCTGACGACCTTCCCCGGCGACACGACGATGGCGACCCTGGACCAGGTGCGCAACCTTGCGGCCGGCGGGTCGGCTCGGATCCAGCGTTAGCGGGGAACGTGAAACCCCCGGCCGACGTGCCAGTCAACCGGGGGAACACGGACTGGGAATGTGCAGCGGCAGTCCTAGACGGACTTGCCGACAGTGCTCAGGATCTTGCTGATCTGTCCACCGAGGAACAGCAGAGCGACGATAGCGATGATGGCGATAAGGGCGAGGATCAGAGCGTACTCGGCGAGACCCTGGCCACGAGCCGGGATCCGATCCGATCGGAGGGCCGCGCGGAACGACTCCGTCAGCTGGCTCACGAGGATCTGGGTGTAGACGACCATTGCATTCACCTCCTTTCCGTTGGGATCTGGCGGTCGACATCCGGATGATGTTCGGCGGTCGACCTGGTACCAATGTCGGGCCAACCGGGCTAGAACACCAATAGGACTATCGGCCTATCAAGGTACTACCGCCGAGCGTAAAAGGGTAGGCCTCATCCCGGAAGTGGTGTCCGCAGACACCGATCGTCATGGTACTAACCGCCGGCTTCGGGCGTCCTCAACCAGGCTCCGGCGAGGTTCTGGCCCTAAGCGATCTGCGGACCACCGGGCGAGTCGGCCTCCGCCGCGCGACTTCCCGAAACCCGGCGTTGCCCGTTCCCACCTTCCAGTAGAACATGCAGAAGCAGCTTCGAACGACGGCCCGATCGAACAGCTCGACCAGGTCGGGCCACCGCTCCTTGGTGACTGGGTGCGCCTCGAAGCCCATTCGGGCGAGTCTATCGGCACCGGCCCCGAACCCTATTGGTCGAGCGCCTTCAGCAGCAGGGGCAGCGAACGGTGCAGCGCGCGTTCCCAGTAGGGCCAGTCATGGGCCCCCGGCCCGTAGGCATCGACCTTGACCGGGATGTCGAGCTTGCGCAGCCTGGCTACGAATGTCCGATTCTGGTCGGCGATCCATGGCTCGAGATCGTCTGACGAGACTGGGTTCAGATCGAGCGGACCTTTGCCGCCGTCGCCATACGCAACGTACAGGACGGTGCCCTTGAGCGCCTTGGCCTGGTTGACCGGGTCATGGGCCTGCCATATGTCCGCCTGCGCGACCGGGTCGCCCCACAGGTTCGAGTCCCCGATGTCGAGGCCCCCGCCGATCGGATCGACGGCGCCGCTGAACGACGCGGCCGCCTTGAACATCCCGGGGTGGCGAGCCGCGTACAGCATCGCGCCGAAGCCGCCCATCGACAGGCCGGCGACCACCCGCCGGTCGCTGGACCGCCAGCCGCGCTCGAGGAGTTGGGGCAACTCCGTCATATGGAACGTCTCCCACATCGGCCGTCCGCCTCGGCCTCCGTTCCACCAGTCGGAGTAGAAGCCGAGGTCTCCAGCATCGGGCATGACGACGAGCACTTCCTCGGCCGCCATGAGCGACTCGACGTCCGTGTAACGCATCCAATCCGCATGCGAACCTTCGGCCCCGTGGAGGAGGTAGAGGACCGGCCACCGTGTCGTCGGCTGAGTATCGAATGCGGCGGGCAGGAGCAGCCGGACGGCCCTGGTGCCCACCGCGGGGGACTCGATGATCAGGTCGCGAACGCGCGGCGACACGGTCTCAACGCCGATCACTCGGGCCCCGTCATCGGCCGGCTGGCCGATCGGCGACGCGGATGGCGAAGGGGTGGACGAGGCGATCGAGGACCCCGCGGGCGGAGTCGCGTCGGGCGCCCCAGGCGATGGTTGAGCAATCGGCGAACCGACGCCGGTCGAATTCGAGCAGGCTGCGGCCAAGCTCAGGACCGTCGCGAGCACGATCAACCGCGCGTACCGTCCGGCACGGCGCACGGGCGCGACGATGATCTCGGACCCGGTGACAGGGCTGGAAGCGGGTAGGCTCACTGGACGCTCCTGGGTACTGATCGACGGGACCAACGTATCGTCCGCCCGTTATCCAGCGTCGTCGACACGTCGGTTCCGAGCGAAGCAGCAGCCACGTCTCAAGAGGCTGATTGCGGCCCGTGCCTGTCATTGGTGCGGGGTCGTGGGGTGGCCTGCGGGGTTCGAACCCGCGACCTTCGGAGCCACAATCCGATGCTCTGCCTATTGAGCTAAGGCCACCACGAACCTGCTGCGCGGGATCGGCCGAGATCGGTCGGGGCCCGTGAGCCAGCGCAGTGTACCGGAATCGGCGCCGCGCTAGCCTAGCTGGCCAAGGGTTGGCGGGCGTCGCCGCTCGGGTGTCGGGCAGGCCAGGATGTGGCGCAGGACCTTGCTCAACTTGGCGGTCGCCAGGCCGATGCTGGTGTCGGCGGCCCCGTAGTACAACAGGATCTGGTCGAGATCCTCGTCGACGACCCAGCCGCACGGGAAGACGACCTTGTCGACGTCGCCCTCGCGCTCGTAGCGATCCTGCGGCCCGAAGACCCACTCGTCACAGCGCCGCAGGACGATGGTCGGATCGTCGAGATCGAACAGGACGAAGCCGACCCGGTAGATCGGCCCGTCGCCGGTGTGGTGGACCCCGTGGTACATCGTCAGCCAGCCGTGCTCGGTCTCCACCGGTGGCGGCCCGAGCCCGATCTTGCCGGCATCCCACCAGGCTCCGTCGCGTGCCTCCAGGAGCAGGCTGTGATCGCCCCAGTGGCGCAGGTCGGGCGAGTACGAGATCCACATGTGGGCATTGCCGCGGAGCGGCGACGGCCGGTGGATCATGGCCCAGCGACCGTCGAGCCGGCGGGGGAAGAGCGCGGCGTCCTTGTCCTCGGGTGGCATGACCGCGCCGAGTCGGCGGACCGTGCGGAAGTCGGTCGTCGTGGCGAGCGACACCAGCGGCCCGCGGCGGCTGTAGGCCGTGTAGGCGATCGCCCACTCCTGCCGCTCCGGCAGCCAGGTCAGCCGGGGATCCTCGCAGCCCCAGATCTCCTCGGGGTGATGCTCGGGATCGGGGATCACCAGGGCGGTGGGGTCGAACTTCCAGTCGCCGATGCCGTCGGGACTGCGGGCGACGTGGAGCTGTGAGATCCCGCGCCGATCCTCGACCCTGACCAGCAGCAGGACTTCGTCACCGACCCGTGCCGCACCGGGGTTGAACACGGTGTTGGCGATATACGGCAGCGTAGCGGTGGTAAGGATGGGATTGCCGACGGCTCGCTCGAACAGCTCGGGTCCGCCGGGGGAGGTCACGCGGGCGTCGCCTCCCGGATGCCGGCGCCGCGGGCGAGGCGACCGTTGGTCGTCCCGGCCGGCGATCGTCGGGCTGCCCGGATCCGCTCCAACGCGATGAGCCACATCAGGGTCGACTCGGCGCCCTGGTTGGGGTTCACCCCGGACGGCTTGAGCCCGTCCTGGCCGCCGCCCGTCTTGGGCACCGCGACCGTCCGGCCGCCGTCGTTGCGTCCGAGGAACCAGCCATAGGTCCATTCCATGGTCGCTCGGTGACGAGCGTCACCCGTCGCCTCGAATGCTGCCTCGGCGGCCAGGAGCAGGGCGGTGGCTTCCATCGGTTGCTGATCGTAACGCGCCTTGGAGCCACCGTGTGGCCACCAGCCGTCATTGCCGATCGGCGAGAAGTGGCCATTCGGGGCCGTCTGGACGGAGACCAGCCAGTCGAGGAGCTGCAGCCCTCGCTCGAGGAGGGCCGCCTCGCCCAGGCGATCGCCGGCGACGATCAGGGCTCGCGCGACCAGCCCGTTCTCGTAGGTCAGGACCGGTTCAGGCCAGGGCCAGTCCGCGTTCTGCCCGCCCTGAGCGTGTTCGGTCAGCAGCCAGACGGCCGCGGCCAGCCGGGGCAGGGCCTTCGTTGCGGCACGACTGCCACCCCGCGCGGCCACTTCGGTGGCGACCACCGCGGCGGCGAGCGGCCGAAGGTAGGTGAGCCGGAGGGTCGCTGGCAGGGCCCGCTCGAACAGCGATGCCGCTGCGGCGCGGACCCGCGGATCGTCGGCGGCGGCCGATGTCTCGCCGAGTGCCAGCACCGCGCGGGCATGCGAGTCCTCGGAGCCGACCGCCTCGAGCCAGCGTCCGGCGACATCGCGGAAGTTGCGGAATCGGCCGGTCTCGGGGTCGAACGCGGCCTCGAGGAAGGCCATGGACCGGTCCACGCTCCGGGCGATCGCCGGCCAGCCCAGCTCGGCGCCGTGCAGGAGGTCGACGATCAGCGCTCGGGCGACATCGTCGGTGCAGTAGCCGTGGGCCGGATCTGGTCGTGGGCCGATCGCGTGCTGCATGATCCCGACCGCGTCGCTGAGCTCGTCAAGATGGACTCGGCTGACCGGGAAGAGGGGCGCCGGCTCAGACATCCGCACCTGCTCGGAGATCGGCCTGGACGACTCGCGGATCGATGGTCAGCCGGGCCGGCGGCACACCGATGACTCGGGCGAACAACCGGCGATAAGCCGCGCCGACCTCCGGCCAGATCATCCCGCGGCTATAGGCATACGCTCGTGCGCCGATCGCGTTGCGCCGCTCCGGCTCCGCCAGCAGGCCGATGAAGGCGTCGCTCAGCGACTCGACCGAGCCTGGCTCGACGAGCACGCCGCGACCGCCTGCCAGCAGCTCGGTGGCGTAGGCATACGGCGTCGACACGATCGCCTTGCCCGCACTCATCGCATACGACAACGTGCCGGACACGATCTGATCGAGGTTCGGGTAGGGCGTCACGAAGACGTCGGCCGCCTCGAGCCAGCGGGCGAGCTCACGCCGCCCGACGAACTGGTCGACGAGCTGGACGTGCTTGGTCATCCCGAGGGCGGCGATCCGGGCGGTCAGGCCCTGGCGGTAGGCCTCGCCTTCGGTCCGGACGAGGTCCGGGTGCGTCGCGCCGAGGATGACGTAGCGCGCCTCCGGGCGAGCAGCCACGACCGCCGGCATGGCCGCGATCGCCTGCTCGTAGCCCTTGCCCGGCCCGAGCAGGCCGAAGCTCAGGATGACTTCGCGGCCTTCGAGTCCGAGCCCTGCCTTGAGCGTGTTCGGATCGACCAGGGGCAGCTCTGGAACGCCATGGGCGATGACCTCGATACGCTCGGGAGCGATCCCGTAGGCGTCGCCGAGAAGTGCCGCGGCGGAGCGCGACATGACCACCGTGGCGCTGGTCGCCTCGACCAGCTCGACCAGGACCCGGCGCTGGTGGGCCGTCGGCTCGCGCAGCACGGTGTGCAGCGTGGTCACGGCCGGGGCGCGCAAGCCCTTGACGAAGTCGATGACGTGGTCGCCGTCCTCACCGCCCCAGATCCCGAATTCATGCTGGATCGACACGGCATCGATGCGGCAACGGTCGAGGGCGCGCGCCACGCGCGGGTAGTCGGTCCACTCGTCGCGGCGGATCCGGTGATGAACCTCGGACGGGTAGGAGCCCTGGTGATCGGGCGGGGTGAGCGCCACGATCTCCCGATCGTCCATCGACCGCGACAGGTCACTGGTGAACGTGGCGATGCCGCAGCGGCGTGGGGGATAGGTGGAAGCGAACGCGATACGAATGAGACTGCTCCAGTCGTCGGGGGGCCGTCCACGGCCCCCAGCCAGGGTCGAAGATGCGGCTCTGGCGATTCACCGGTAAGCGGTCCGAGGATCCCGCCAAGGATCCGTCCCGGGGACTACCACCGGGCGCCAGGTTCCACGGACGCCCCTTTTGGCGCCGCGCATCGATCCGACGCGGTGACGCTTCTCACGGTGCGCTCCTCGGGCCGAACTGTCAAACGGTCGGCGGGTTCGAACGCTGCTGGTACCGGGGTCCCCCACGGACCCGGACTATCCCGCGGGCTGACCGGACAGGAGCGGACGCCTACGGTGAGGTAATGTCGGATCACCCTGTTCCGGCGGCCCCGTGGCGCGGCCGCAGCGAGGGTCGGCGGACTCCGCGCAGACTGAGCCTGATCGTCGCGATCGCCATCGCCGCCAGCTCCATCGGCGTCCTGGCCACGCCGGTCACGACCCTCGCCTGGAGCTCCGGCGCATTCAGCTCGGCGTCCGAGCGCCAGCTCCTTGCCCTAACCAACCAGGCGCGTTCGAGCGCCGGACGAAAGACCCTCCGCTGGGACGGCGCACTGGCGTTGATCGCGCGCTGGCGGAGCAAGGACATGATCCAGCGCGGCTACTTCAGCCACAACATCCCCGGCGGCGGCATGGTCTTCGACGAGATGACCGCCCGCGGTTACTGCTACAAGGTGGCCGGCGAGAATATCGGCTGGAACACCTATCCCGATGATGCGGCAACGTCCCAGATCCAGCAGATGTTCATGAGCTCGGCTGGGCATCGTTCGAACATCCTGGCCAGGGACTGGGACCGAATCGGCATCGGCGCCTACAAGGGCGCCGGGGGCAAGAAGATGTGGACGGTCCTGTTCGCCGACTCGTGCGGCTCGTCAGGCGGCGTCCAGCCCAAGCCCAAGCCCAAGCCGCAGCCGAAACCTCAGACCGCCAAGCCGAAGCCCAAGCCGAAGACGGCGCCGAGCCCGATCGCCGAGCTGAGCGTCGGACGACCACGGTTCGATACCGACCATGGCGGGGCGGGGCCAGTCCCCGGCGGCGGCGGCGCGATCGCGGGCCTGAGTCTGCGCGTCGTCGACCGGCCGTCGAGCGGCGGTCTGCTCGATTCAATCCTCGGAGGCGTCACCGGACTATTCTTCGGGAACTGATGCCGGCCATCCTCGAAGCGCGTGACCTGACGAAGAGCTATCGACTGGGCAAGACCATCGTCGATGCGCTGCGCGGCGTATCGCTGACGGTCGATGCGGGCGAGTTCGTGGCCGTCATGGGGCCGTCGGGCTCGGGCAAGAGCACGCTCTTGCAGGTCCTCGGCGGACTCGACCGACCGAGCACCGGCGAGGTCGTGCTCGACGGCGAACCCGTCAGCACGATGTCGGACGACGCGGCCACCCTCCTGCGCCGGCGCAAGACCGGATTCGTCTTCCAGTCCTTCAACCTGATCCCGGTGCTCGACGTCGCCGAAAACGTCGGCCTCCCGTTCACCATCGCCGGCGACGACCCGCGCAAAGGCAGCACCGCGGATCGGGTCCGCGATGTCATCGCGCTGGTCGACCTGACCGGCAAGGAGGATCACCATCCGGACCAGCTTTCGGCCGGCGAGCAGCAGCGAGTGGCGATCGCCCGGGCGCTGGTCACCGGGCCGGCCCTTCTGCTCGCCGACGAGCCGACCGGCAACCTCGACTTCACGACCGGGATCGACATCCTCGAGGCGCTCCATCGATCCTGCGTCGAGCGCGGCCAGACGATCGTCCTGGTGACCCACGACGCCAAGGCCGCGGCCTACGCCGACCGGGTCTTCTTCGTCAAGGACGGCCAGCTGCGCGACGAGATCCAGCTCGGCCGGCGGACCGACCATTCGGCGGCTCCGCTCATCGCGCGGCTCGCCCAGCTCGGGCTCTGATCTGTGGGTGGGCTGTCCTCCTATGCCTGGCGGACCCTCGCCGCGCGCCCACTGCGAGCGCTCCTGACCGTCGCCGGGATCGCACTTGGGGTGGCCATCCTCTTCGCTGCACTGACCACCAATGCGGGGATCGAGGCCACCATCGTGCGAACCGTCGGCGACCTCCTCGGGCGGGCGGACCTGCGGGTCGAGGGCTTCACCGAGCGAGGCCTTTCGTCCGCCTCGCTGGTCGCGATCGGGGAGACCGCCGGGGTGGACGTCGCCAGCCCGATCTTCGAGCGCAAGACGTACCTCGCGCCCGATCCGCTGGCTCCGCCGGCCCCCGCCCTGCAGCGGCCGGTCACCGTCCTGGGGATCGACCCCGCGACCTACCCCGAGCTCCACGACCTGCACGTGGTCACGGGGGTGGGCCTCAGTGACGCCGGCTCGGTCGGCGCGTTGGTCACCGAGCGCATGGCGCGCGAGGCCGGACTCATCCTGGGCAGCAGGATCGCCCTTCAGGGCACGGGCGAGCCGGGCGTCGAGCCGATCATCGGGATCGTGTCCGGCGACGGGCCGCTGGCGACCACCGACGGCCGGACGGTCCTGGTCGGGTTGACCGAGGCCCGCGCGGTGTTCGGGCTCGACGGCCTGTCGCGGGTCGACATCGGGCTCGGGTCCGGCGCCACGCCCGGCGCCGTCGCGGCCGAGCTGGAGCAGCGGCTGACCACGGAGCCGTACATCCTGTCGACTCCCGAAGACCTCGCCGCGACGATCCGCGCGTCGACGGTCGACTTCAAGGCGACCACCGCGCTGATCGCCGCGCTGGCCCTGTTCGGCGGCGCGTTCCTGATCTTCAACACCTTGTCGATGACCATCGTGGAGCGGGCCCGCGAGGTCGGCCTGCTCCGCGCCGCGGGTGCGACCCGGCGCCAGGTCAACGGTCTCGTCCTGGTCCAGGGCCTGTTGATCGGTCTGACCGGCACCGCCCTGGGGCTGATCCTCGGGACCGGCCTGGCGGCCGTCGTGGCCTGGTACCTGGACGCCGCCGGCATCGTGGCGATCGAAGAGCCGGTCATTGGGCCGGCGTCGGTGGCCTTCGCGCTCGCCGTCGGGACGCTCGTGACCCTGGCTGCGGCCATCGAGCCGGCCGACCGGGCCGGCCGCATCTCGCCGATCGATGCGCTCCGACCCGTCGGGGTCGATCGCACCATCAGGGCCCGCCTGCGCTGGCTCGTCGCCGTCTTCCTGGTCGTCGCCATCGCCGGCGTCGTCCTGTGGCCGGCGAGCGCCGGCGGCGCGGGCATCGTGCGCTGGCTCGCGGTATACGGGATCCTCCTCGCCGCGACGCTGCTGACCCCGCTCCTGCTTGGGCCGCTCGGGACGATCGCCACGGTCCCGTTCCGGCTGGTGGCGCCGGGCTCGGCAGCTCTCATCCGCGGCGCACTCGTGCGCGACCGAAGCCGGACGACGCTGACCGTGAGCGCGCTGACGGTGGGGCTCGCCATGATCGTTGCCCTCGGCGGGGTGGCCTACGACGCCCGACGCTCGGCGACCTCATGGATCGCCGGGGTCGTGCCGGGCGACGTCATCGCGACGTCCATTCGGCCGGTCGGCATCGACGAGCCGGTCCAGGACGACCTCCTTGCGGCGCCGGGCGTCGTCCGGGTGAGCCCGATGGCGACGTTCGAGATCGCGTTCCGTGGAATCCGCCTCGACGCAGCGGCGGTGTCGGGCGCCGACCTCCTCGCCGACGGCCGGATGACGATCATCGACGGCGAGCGCACTGCCGCGCTCAAGGCGCTCGAAACGGGTGGCTCGGCGATCGTGCCGGCCGCACTGGCGCGCATCCTCGGGCTGCGTGTCGGCGACGACATGGTCTTTCCGGCCGGCGGCGGCCGGGAGGTGAACCTGCGCGTCGTCGGGGTAGCCGAACGGACCATCCCGGGCCGGACAGGGGAGACGATCCTGGTTGGCTGGCCGGACGCCACCGACGGCTTCGGGGTCACCGGCGCCGACGCGTTCGCCGTGCGCTTCCGGCCGGGCGCCACCGCGGCCCAGCGCGAGGGCATCGTCACGGTCGCCCGCGGTGACGGCCTGGAGGCCAGCCCGGTCGAGCGGATCGAGGGCGCCATCGACGATGCCTTGTCGCGGGTATTCGGCCTGTTCGACGTGCTCGCCCTGATCGCGGTCATCATCGCCGGGCTGGGCATCGTCAATGCCCTGAGCATGAACGTCTACGAGCGGGTGCGGGAGATCGGCGTGCTCCGCGCCATCGGCATGACCCGGTCCCAGGTCTGGCGGATGGTCGTGGTCGAGGCGGGTGTCCTCGGGATCGTAGGCGCGATCCTGGGCTGCGTCACGGGGCTGCTGGCGGGGCAGGCGATGATCGGGCTGGGCGGGGGAGCCGGGCTGAGCCTGCCGTTCGAGCCGGACTGGCGCACGATCTTGGCCGTGGCGGTCTTCGGGATCGTGGTGGCGATGCTGGCCGCGATCTGGCCGGCGCGCCTGGCCGCACGCCTCTCGATCGTCCGCGCGGTCCAGTACGAGTAGGACGAGTCGGTCCTGCGGCCGGCCGGATGACGCCATCAGGGCCCGTGACAGGCTGTGTCTGACGGGTCTCCGAGCCGTGAAGCTCTGCTAGACTTCGCGCGATGGTCAGCGAAGCCAGCCGCCTCAACCGACTCCCGGTAGCGGAGCGGGGCATCACGATCGGGGACTTTCTCGTCCCCATCGGGGTCGGGGAGAGGATCAGCAGCCGCGCCCGGCATCTCGCCCTGATCGTGGCCGGTGCACTCCTCATCGCGCTGTCGGCCAACGTCTCGATCCCTGTCCCGGGCTCGCCGGTCCCAATCACGGGTCAGACCTTCTCGATCCTGCTCGTCGGCGGGGCACTCGGCTCGCGGCGCGGCATCCTGGCCACCTTGTTGTACCTGGCGCTGGGCCTGGTCCTGCCCGTCTACGCCGATCACAAGCAGGGCCTGGCGATCATCGGCAGCTTCTCCGACGGACACCTCGTCCTGGGCGCGACCGGCGGTTACCTCGTCGGGTTCGTCATCGCCAGCGGGATCGTCGGTCGCCTGGCGGAGCTCGGCTGGGATCGTCGATTCGGTGGCGCGCTCGTGGCGATGGCCATCGGCAACCTGGTCATCTACCTGGTCGGGGTCCCATGGCTGATGGCTGCGACCGGATGGGACCTGGCCAAG
Organism: Chloroflexota bacterium; assembly: GCA_039931975.1. GTDB lineage: Bacteria > Chloroflexota > Limnocylindria > Limnocylindrales > CSP1-4 > Chersky-267. The sequence goes on from JBDTQW010000010.1 coordinate 37,223, forward strand.
GCGTTCAGCGCCGGCGTCGGACCGTTTCTGGTCGGTGACGTCATCAAGCTGGCCCTCGCTGCCGGCCTGTTCCCGATCGCCTGGTGGGTCGTCGGCCGCAACACGGACGAGCGCTAGCTTCCAGGCTCCCAGTCCGGCAGGAAGGTGTGATAGGGGTTGACATTCGACATCAACCCCATCACATCAACTCCGCGGACGAGGCAGTCGCTCTGGCCGCCGACCGGCGGCACGGCTCACGTTTGTCACGCATGGCAGTCGCGTTGCGTGGCAAGTCGCTGCGAGAATAGCTCGTTTGGGCGAGTCTGGTAAGCGCCAGGCGAGCGCCGTCGGAGACGATGGAGTCGGCCCCGCTCGTTGCCGGCTCGGTCGGCGCTCGGGCGCACGGCGGCGGACGGGGTCATGTCCCACGAGCAGGGTCACATCTGACCCAACTGCGCCACCGGGTGTGTGAAACCAAGTGGTTATGAAGTTCAGGGCGCGAAACGGCCTATTGACATCCGATCGAAAACGATCGACTGTCGATAAATGAAGAAACTCCCAAGTCGCCTGCTGCGCGTCGCTCTCCTCGTGCCCCTGCTCGTATCGGTACTCGCGCAGGTTCTCGTGCCGGTCTACGCGTCCGAGGTCGGGGCGCGGTTTCCCGAGGTCGCGCACCTCGTCGTCCCATACGCCGTGGCCGCGATCCTGTTCATCGGATGCGGCCAGGTGGCGCTGCTCGCCATCTGGCGGCTGCTGTCGCTCGTGGACGGCAGCGGCATCTTCACGCGCCGGGCCGTGCGATGGGTTGATGTGATCGTGACCTGCGGGGCGCTTGCCACGTTCCTGACCGTGCTGGTCCTGATCCACATGCTCGGCTTCGTGCCTGGTGGTGGCGGTCCGATGGGGTTGTACCTCGGCTGCTGCATCGCCGGCGGCGTCGCGTTCGTGCTGCTCATGATTGTCATGCGGAACCTGCTCCTGGCGGCAGTCGCCAATCGAGCCGAACTCGACGGTGTGATCTGATGGCCCTCGTCGTGGATCTGGACGTCATGCTGGCCCGCCGGAAGATCTCGGTGGGCGACTTCGCCAACGCCGTTGGCATCACGCCCTCGAATGTCGCCGTGTTGAAGAATGGGCGGGCGCGAGCGATCAGGTTCAGCACACTCGAGGCGATCTGTCGAGTCCTCGATTGCCAGCCTGGCGACATTCTGCGGTGGACTCCCGACAAGGGCTGACGCTCAATCTCGGGCTGACGGCGCAGTCCAATAGCCGCCGTCGGTGATGTTGATCAGAATGGCAGGTCGAGTTCGTCGTCCGGCTGGACGACCGCCGCCTTCGCCGGGATCGCCTTCGGCCGCATCTTCTTTCAATCCGCGCAGACCGTGCCACGCCCCGTGTGCCAGCGAAGCGGCGCCGCGCGCCTAGGCAGTTACCGCCTGTGTGAAGCGGAGCGGTCGCGTCCGTCTTGCACGTGTACCAGGATGGTGCCGGGTGGCCGTTCCCCGCTCGAGGCTGGCGAGACGAGCCAGCAAGTGTGACCGAGTGAGGTCAAGCGACTCCCAGGCCGAGGCGGTCGTGGCGGGCCGGTAGGCCCGGCCCTGGTCGCAGGCGTCGATGGCCGCGCGGAAGTCCTCGGCACGACCGCCGCGGGCCTGTTCCCAGGCCCACATCTCCCAGACCACCGGCTCCCGACAGCCGCCCTCGCGCATCACACGGTTCAGTCGGAAGAGCACCCGGCCTGGCGAGTCGGCTTCCTCGCCGTGGGCGCGGTAGGTCCGGAGCAGGAAGCCGAGCGTGGCGTCAGCAAGTTCAGGGCCGGCCTGGCCCGGCTTGATCGGCTCGCGCCGATGCGCGAACCAGCCACCGCCCTTCGAGCCGTGCGGCATCCAGATGCTGATCGAGAAGCCCTTGAGCATCTTGCCCTTGACCCAGACCGGGTTCAGGACGGCCGGCGCGATCCGCCGGACCAACTCGTCGCGCGGGCAGGCGTGCTCGCCCTGGCAGGTCGGACAGGCGTCCAGATAGGCGACCGCTTGGCTCAGCCGATGCCACAGGTCGATCGCCTCCTGCCGGCCGATCGGATAGCGAGTGCGCGCGTCGCCGGGCAGCGGGACCGGGCAGGCCAAGTCGAAGACCAGACCGACAGCATCGAGAGCCGCCGCCGCACCCGGACCGTCGAGAACCGCAGCGCGCCGGTCGACGACCTCGGCCAGCGCTGCCAGCACGACCGCCGGCTGCGCGAGTGCGACGCCCGCGAGGCTCGCAGCCAGGAGGCCATCGTGCGGTCGGGCATCGCCCGGGCGACGCGCAGTTGGACGATCGGCTCGGGCTGGCCGGCCTTCCACTCGCACTCGGCCACGACCAGCACGCAGAACAGTTCGTCGGTCGCCCCGAAGACGGGGGCCTCATCGGCGATCCAGATGATCGGGTTGCGGAGCGGTCCGCCAGCGGCCTGGTCGGCGTCGATCCGGGCGCGCTCGGCGATCGCCCGTGCCCGCATATCGGCCTCGAGCGGATCCCAGATGACCGGCGCGAACATCTCGACCCAGTCGGCGGCGATGTGCCAGCGGTTGTCTGCTGCCGCCTTGGACGGCCGCTTCTGTGTGCCGGTCTCGGTGACGCGGGTCGCGCGCTTGCCTTTGCGCTGGTCGAGCGCCCGGCGACCCACCTTGCCATACATGTCGGCATGGGCGAGTCGAATCAGTCCGCCCGCAACATTCCGGCTCGTGTACGTGTGGCGACGGGCGGCGGCCGGCGCGCCGTGGTGGATCCCGAGCGGCTCCTCACACACATCGCACGCCTCGGCGAAGCCGAGCTCAACGGTGACCTTCCCGCGGGGCAGTGGCGGCGTGAAGCGATGGTGTCCAGCGCAATCGACCCTGCACGTCGGGCCGCACGGCTCGTGCTCGCAACGGTAGCGCTGCCGGCGGCGGTCACTCCGGCCGCCGTAGAAGCCGTCGCGGACGACCCTCCCGCCCTCATGGGTCGGGCAGGCCGGCGGCGGCTGATAGGACGCAGGGAGCCGAACCGTCGATGTTGCCGGCGTCTCGAGCGTGACCGAGAACATGTGCGACGTGCCGGATCTCGTGCGGCAGCGGTATCGCTGATAGCGCGTTCCGCTCCTAACCCGGGTGCCCCAGGCGTCGACGGTGCTCTTGCTATGTCGCCTGTTTGGACAGGCGAGGGGTGTGACGGTGCGCTTGAAAATCGGGCCTCGATGGGGTGGATTCCCCATCATACGATGTCAACCCCTCATCACATCATCCTGCCGGACCGGCCAGGCTCCGTGGCGACCGCCGCGGAGAGGCTCCGATACGACTCGCGGAGCAGTCGGTGGACCTCCGGCCAATAGCTCCGGCCAGGCCCGCGCGATCCATCCGGATCGGCGGCGGCACCCCGGTCGCGGACCTCGGCGGCCAGGCCCCGCAATCGTCCAGCCTCGGCCACCGACGTCTCCGGGACCCCGTAGAAGGCCGCGTAGAGCCGGGTGATCGTCGCGCCCGCCTCGGCTCCGGCGGCCAGCCCGATCTCGCGCCGGACGACCCACCAGCGGAGCTCCTCGCGCGCGACCGCGTCGACGTCCACGGAATCCGGCAGCCCGATCGTCCGGTAGCCGCGCGCGACATCCGGGGCGGATCGGTGGTAGTCGCCGCTCGATCGAGCGAAGCCCACCGCGGCCCGGGTGAGATAGGTCGCTGCGAGCAGGGCCCGTGGCCATGACGCGCCGGCCTGCTCGCGCAGTCCGAGGACGAGGTTGCCGAACAACCGGGCGGGCTGTCGCCGGTAGTACGCCTTCCACATCCGGAGCTCGAGCAGGGCGAGACGGTCCGGATCGAAGGCTGCGCCCCAGCGCTCGTCGGTCATCCGGTTTCCCTCGGCTACGATGCGGCCATGAACAGGTCGGCGCCGCCCTCGCGCGATCCAGGGTGGCACGCTCACGACGATCCCGAGCGGCCGGTCCCGGACGAGCGAGAGCGGCTCGCGCGCGCCCCCCAGGCCACGCGCGGCCGCGCTTTCCCCCCGGCCCCCCTGAGCCCGCATACGTCGGACGACGCCATCTGGATCATCTCTCAATCGACCGACCTCGCGGGTCTCTACGGCGCATCGAGCGTCACGTGGCGTCTCAACCGCGAAGCGACCCTCCTGCTGGGCGCCGGGCCGCGCGCGCTGCTGATGCAGATCGCTCACCCACTCATCGCCGAAGGCGTCGATCAGCACAGCGATTTCCGGGTTGACCCCTGGCGCCGGCTGCGCGGGACCCTGCGGAGCTATCTCGCGATCGTCTACGGGACGGCGACGACGGCGCGCGCCGAGATCCGCCGCCTGAACGTGCTCCATCGCGGGGTGGGCGGCCCGGTCCGCGATCCCCTCGCCCGGGCAGTCAGTGGCGCCGCCGCATATCACGCTCGCGATCCCAAGCTGGGGCTGTGGGTCCACGCGACGCTGATCGACGCCACGCTCGTGGCGCACGACGCCTTGATCGGGTCGATCACCCGCGTTGACCGGGCCCGGTTCTACGCTGAGACCCGGCCGATCGGCCGTGCCCTGGGCATTCCCGACGCGATCCTCCCGACCGATCTCGACGCGTTCGAGGCGTACCTGGCGGAGCAGCTTGGTCCGACCGGCCCCATCCGGGTGACGCCCACGGCTCGCGAGCTGGCCCGGACCATCCTCGCGCCGCCGCTCGGTCCGCTCCATCCGGGGCTGGCGTCCATCCCGGCGTCGCTCTACGCGTGGACCCTGTGGCCGGCGATCGCACTCCTGCCGCCCCAGATCCGGGACGCCTACGGTCTGACGTGGACGGCGCGTGAGCGCGCGGTGGCGGCCTGGCTGGCGCTCGGCTTCCGGGCCTGGCGCCCGCTCCTGCCGCGAACCTGGCGGACGATGCCCCAGGCCCTCGCGGCCGACGCGCGGATGGCCGCTGCCGTGCCCCGGTGACCACGGCGGCTCTCCTCGCGATCGATCTCGGGACGACCCAGGCCAAGGCCGGCCTGGTCGGGCTCGACGGCCGTCTGCTGGCGCTCGCCCGAGCCACCTACTCGTTGACGACCGATGGCGGGACCGGGGCCGCCGAGCAGGACCCAGGCGACTGGTGGTCGGCCATCCGGGCGATGACCGCCGAGCTGCTGGCCGTGGCTGGTCCGGTCTCGATCGGGGCGATCGGCCTCGATGGCCAGGGCCCGACACTGGTCGCCGCAGGCGCGGACGGGCAGCCGATCGGTTCGTCGCTGACCTGGCTGGACACCCGAGCCGCCGCGGAGGAAGCCGAGCTGGCCGCGGCGACCGGCGAAGCGGGCTGGGTCCTCGGCATCCTTCCCCGTGCGCTCTGGGCGGAACGCCATCGTCCGGCGGTCGCCGCCGCGGCCCGCTGGTACCTCGCCAGCTGGGAGTGGGTCGGCTTCCGGCTGACCGGGGTCGCCGCCGAAACGACGCTTCCCGGGCAGGTCCACCCCGATCGAGCTGCCGTCGCCCGGACTGGCCTCGCCGCCGACCGGATCCCACCGCGGATCCCCGCCGGCACGGTCCTCGGTCCGCTCCAGGTCCGGCCGGCCGCCGAGCTCGGTCTCGAACCGGGCACCCCGGTGGTCGCGGGCATGGCCGACGCCCACGCGAGCTTTCTCGGCGCGGGCCTGCTCGAGCCGGGCGACGCCATCGACACCGGCGGGACGAGCGGTGGCTTTGCCGTCTACACCGACCGACCGGTCGACCTGCCCGGCGTGTTCGGGGCGGCGGCCCCGATCCCCGGACGCTGGTTCCTCGGCGGAGCGATGAATGCGACCGGCAAGGCGCTCGACTGGCTCCGCGAGGACGTCCTGCGCGACACGGTCACGACCGATGACCTGTTGGCCGAGGCGGCCGCCGTTCCCCCCGGCGCCGACGGCCTGGTCTTCCTGCCCTACCTCGCGGGCGAGCGCTCGCCGATCTGGGACCCGTCAGCCCGCGGAGCGTTCGTCGGGCTGACGCTGCGCCATCGCCGAGCACATCTCGCCCGGGCCGTCATCGAGGCAGCCGACCTCGCCCTGCGCCACGTCGCAACTCCGATCGTGGCTGCCGGGGTCCGCGTACGCGAGTTGCGAGTATCCGGCGGCCTGGCCCGCGCCGCCGACTGGAACCGGGTCAAGGCGAACGTGACCGGCTTTCCAGTGGCGGTCCCGGCGATCGTCGAGACGGCGATGGTCGGCTCGGCGATCGCGGCCGGGACCGGGATCGGGGCGTTCCCCGACTTCGCGGCGGGCTGCCGGACGATCGTCCGGATCGAAGACCGGTTTACGCCCGATGCGGTCCATCGCGCGATCTACGACGCCCTCTACGAGACCTACGTCGAGCTCTACCCGGCTCTCCGCCCGACCTTTCGGCGCCTGGCCGCGCTCGACCACGACGGTCTCACCTGAGCCCACGAGGCCCACGAGGCCCACGAGGCCCACGAGGCCCACGAGGCCCACGAGG
>JBDTQW010000011.1:0-42606 GCA_039931975.1 Chloroflexota bacterium
CCTGGACGACCCGGTCGGCGCAGCGCCAGGCCGCCTCCGAGGCGAACAGCTTGGCGAGCGATGCCTTGGCGTGGACCACCTTTGGGTCCTCGCCGTGATCGATCAGCCAGGCGCACTCGCGGGTCAACAGGCGGGCCGCGCTGGCATCGGCGGCCGAGTCGGCCAGGGGGAAGCTGACGCCCTGGAAGTCGAAGATCCGCTCGCCGAACTGGATCCGTCCGGTGGCCCACTCGACGGCCAGCGCGAGGAGCCGCTCCATTGCCCCACTGCAGCGAGCACCTATGTGGATCCGCTCCTCGACGAACCACTCGTTGGTCAGCTCGTCGGCCCGGCCGATCCCGCCGAGGATGGCTGCGGCCGGGACACGGACGTCCTCGAGGGCGAACTGAGGGTGACGGTCGGCGAAGGTGTGCATGTAGTCGGGGTCGTGCTCGAGCCGAACCCCCGGCGCGTCGTAATCGACCAGGAACAGGGTCGGCCGGCGACTCGCGCCGTCCATCACGATGCAGTGGAAGATCATGAAGTCCGTGTCGTCCGGCCCGGTCACGAACCACTTCTCGCCGTTGAGGACGTACTCGTCGGTCGCCGGGTCACGGACGGCCGTGGCGGCGAGGGTCCGCACGTCCGAGCCGGCGCCGTCCTCGGTGATCGCGTAAGAGCCGGAGCGCTCCCCGCGGAGCGACGGGTCGAGGTAGCGCCGACGCTGGTCCGCGTCGCAATGGATGAGCGCGTTGTAGGCGCCCGGGACGTACGACCACAGGCCGCCCGTGACCTGGCCGAGCTGCTCGTGGACGAGCACGCCCTCGATCGCCGTCCAGCCCTGCCCACCGAGCTCCCTGGGCAGGGTCCCGCCGTGGAGGTTCGCCGCGATCGCCGCCCGGCGGAGCTCGCGTCCGACCTCCGGGGCGAGCCGACCGCCGGCTCGCTCGAGCTCCCCCTCGAGCGGCTGAAGCACGTCCCGGACGTATGCCCGTGCGCGCGCCCTGAGCTCGAGCTCGGCCGCGCTGAGGGTCAGGTCCATCGGCCAAATGGTGGCCCGCAGGCCGGACAGCGAGCCGAGCCGTCCCGACCGACGGGACGCCCGTCGACCGCCGTCGTCGTCTCGCGGACCAGGGTCGGCACCAGGTTCGACGCCGTTGGCGGCGGCCAACGGTCCGTCCAGATCCGCGACACTCGGCTAGACTTCGTCGCGCCCCGTGATGGTGTGGCCGCTCCCCTGCCTGGAGGTCATGTGACCCGCCTCGTTATCAGTCTGGCCGCCAACCTCCTCGTGTTCGCGCTCGTGATCGCCTTCGTACGCGGGATCCGCTTCGCCGGCGGCTCGCCGCTCGGGATCATCGTCGCCGCGATCCTGACGGCCGTCGTTCTCGCCTCGGTGACGGGCCTGGCGGATCGGACCATCCGTGAGCGCGCCCGCTGGACGAGGCTCGTCGCCGTCGCTCTCCTGGGGACCCTGGTCGGAGCCCTCTGGCTCGTGACTCTGACCCAGCTCGGCTTCGGGTTCGAGGTGGGCTCTTTGCCGGCGGTGCGCGCGGTCGCGTCGCTCCGCTCGCTGGCCATCGGCGCCGTGCTGCTGGCGGGCGGCGCGATCCTCGTCGAGCTCTTCGGCCGGCAGCTCGAGCGCGCCACGGGCACAGAGGCGGGCGAGGCCGGCTGGGATCGCCGGGCGATCCTTGTCATCTTCCTGTTGTCGGGCGCTGCCGGCCTGGTCTACGAGGTGGTCTGGGCGCGGCAGCTCGTCCTGGTCTTCGGCAACACGACCCAGGCCATCTCCGCGATCCTGACCGGCTACTTCGGCGGGATCGCGATCGGCAGCGTGATCGGCGGGCGGATCGCCGACCGCGTCCGCCGGCCACTCCGGTTGTACGGGGTCCTGGAGCTCATCCTGGTCGTGGTCGTGCTCATCACGCCGCTGCTCTTCCGGGGTCTTCACGAGCTGTATCGGTCGAGCTACGCCAGCCTCGCCGGGACGCCGACCATCCTCCAGCTGATCCGCTACGGGCTGGCCCTCCTGGCCCTTGCTCCGGCCACCGTGTTGATGGGCGCCACGCTGCCGACCCTCTCGCGCCACCTCGCTCGCAACCGGGGCGAGGTCGGTCGGTCGTTCGGTGCGCTGTATGCGGCGAATACCGTCGGCGCGGTGGTGGGCACCCTGGTCGCCGGCCTGCTGCTCATCGAGATCGTCGGGCTGACCCTCACCCTGGTCATCGGCGCGGCCGGCTCGGCCACGGCCGGGCTCGCCGCCCTGGCACTCGACCGCCGACGCGACCGCGCCAGCGAGCCTGGGCCGGAGGCCGAGCCCGGGGGGGTGACGGCCGCCGATTCCGTGCCGGAGACCGCGGCGCTGCCCGTTGCAGCAGGGGTCGTCTCGGAGATCGCACCGCCCCCGACAGCCGAGCCTGAGGTCGCGGCCGACCCGTGGCTCCATCGGACCGCCATCGCGATCGCCTTCGTCTCGGGAGCCACCTCACTGGGATACCAGCTCCTGTGGACCCGCCTCCTGGCCTCTGGGTCGGGCAACACCACCTACGTGTTCACCCTCATCCTGTCGATCTTCCTCATCGGCATCGCCGTCGGCGCGGCGGTGATCTCGCGGCGGATGGGCCGATCGGCGGCGGCCATCGCCACCCTGGGCTCGATCCAGCTCCTGATCGCCGCTCTCGTCCTGGCCGGGACGGTGATCCTTAGCGGCCAGACGCCTGGGATCCCGTTCCTGCCCCGCGTCCTCCTGGCTGTCCTGCCGGCGACACTCGCGCTCGGGGCGACCCTCCCGCTCGCAGCGAGCCTCGTCGGCTCCGGGGCGGGCCGCATCGGGCGCGACACCGGGCTGCTCCTGGGTGCCAACACGATCGGCGCCATCGGCGGGACCTTCGTCGTCCCATTCCTGCTCATCCCGACGATCGGTTCGCTCCGATCGATCGTCCTTCTGGCCCTGCTCAACGTCGCGACTGGCCTGTATCTCCTCCTGCGCGGCACGGACCTGGCCGCCGCTGCCCGGCGCGGGCTGACGATCGCCGGCACCGCCCTGGCGGTCCTCGCCGCGATCGGGCTGATCGTCCCGAACCCGCTCGTGGTCGACCCGGGTGCGACCCGGATCGAGCGGCGAGACGTCCTGCTCGCCTCGGCCGAGGATGAGATCGCGGCCGTCCAGGCGGGCGGAACGGGCGCCGACCGGCAGCTGCTCGTCGGCGGAACGGGGATGACCCGGCTGCGGGTCGACGCGAAGCTGATGACCTACCTGCCGCTGATGACCCGACCCGACGCGAAACGCCTACTGGTGATCTGTTTCGGGATGGGCTCAGCCTACCGATCCGGCCTCCAGGCGGGGCTCGAGGTCGACGGTGTCGAGCTGGTTCCGTCGGTGCCGGCCATGCTCCGGTGGTTCTACTCCGACGCGGACCAGGTCCTGGCCGACCCGCGCGGCAGATTGGCGATCACCGACGGGCGCAACTTCGTCGAGCTCAGCACGGATCACTACGACCTGATCACGGTCGATCCGCCACCGCCGATCGAAAGCTCGGGCACGTCCGTCCTCTACTCGCGCGAGTTCTACGAGGCGTCGGCGCGCCGGCTGACCGACGGCGGGGTGATGATGGAGTGGCTGCCGGGGTCGCAGTCTGTGGACGAGTTCCGGTCCCACGTGCGCACCTACAAGAGCGTCTTCCCCAATGTCCTGCTCGCCTTCAGTCCGAAGCAGCAGGGCGTCTACATGCTCGGTTCGCAGGCGCCGATCAACCTCGAGACGTCGAACATCCGGCTGGTCCTCGACCGGGTCGGGATCCTCACCGACCTGGTGGATACTCCTGACAACACGCTGACGACGGCCGATGAATGGACGGCCGAGATCGAGCGCCTGCCCTGGATCAGCGGGGCGCAGGTCGACGCGTTCGGTGCGAGTGCCCCGCTCATCCGCGACGACCGACCGGTGACCGAGTACTTCCTCCTGCGACGCCTGTTCGGTCCCCCATCGCCGCGGATGAGCGATGAGAACCTGCGGGCGGTCACGCCACCTCGCTGAGCCCAGCCCCGGGCCAGATCCCTACTGCGGCTGGGCCACGACCATGATCCTGATCTCGGTCATGTCCTCGATCGCCCAGCGGAGGCCCTCGCGGCCCTGGCCGGAGTCCTTGACCCCGCCGTAGGGCATGTGGTCGATCCGATAGGCCGGGACCTCGTTGATCATGACCCCACCGACCTCCAGCTCCTCGAACGCGCGCCAGCTGTGGGCCAGGTCATTGGTGAAGACGCCGGTCTGCAGTCCGAACATGGAATCGTTGACCCCGGCGATCGCGGCATCGAAGTCGCGGAACGGGAACGCCACGACCAGCGGCGCGAACGCTTCGTTGGAGCAGACCTGGGCGGTCGACGGGGTGTCGGTCAGGATCGTCGGCTGGAAGAACGTCCCGTCGGCACGGCCGCCGAGGAGGAGCCTTCCGCCGAGGGCGACCGCCTCGTCGACCCAGCGCTGGGTGCGCGACGCCGCGGCCGCGTCGACCATCGGTCCGAGATCCGTCTCCGGATCGGCCGGGTCGCCCACCTTGAGCTTCCGGGCGCCCTCCACGAACTTGGCCATGAAGGGGTCCCAGACGTCCTCGTGGACGAACATCCGCTGGACGCTGATGCACACCTGGCCGGCGTAGGTGAAGGCGCCGACGAGGTTCCGCCGGACGGCCCAGTCGAGGTCGGCCGTCTTGTCGATGATGACCCCGGCGTTGCCGCCCAGCTCGAGGACGACCTTCTTCTTGCCGGCTCGTGCCTTCATCCGCCAGCCGACCGATGGCGAGCCGGTGAACGACAGGAGCTTGAACCGCTCGTCCTCGACCATCCGGTCGCCGAGCTCGCGGGTCATCGGCAGGATGCTTACCGCCCCCGCTGGCAGGCCGGCCTCGGCGATGATCTCGCCGACGGTCAGCATCGTGAGCGGATCCTTTGACGGCGGCTTCAGGACGATCGAGCATCCGGCCGCGATCGCCGGCGCCACCTTGTGCGCGGCCAGGTTGAGCGGGAAGTTGAACGGCGAGATTCCGGCGATCGGACCGATCGGGAACCGTCGCGTGACCCCGATCCGGCCCTTCGAGGCAGGCATCAGGTCGAGCGGGATCATCTCGCCGATCATCCGCTCGGCCTCTTCGGCGCCGAGCCGGAACGTAAGCACGGCCCGATCGACCTCGATCAGCGCATCGCGGATCGGCTTGCCGGCCTCGGCACAGATCAGCGCGCCCAGCTCTTCTCGCCGGGCGGCGATGCCGGCGCTGATCGCCCGCAGCACCCTTCCCCGCTCGTACGCCGGCAAGCGTCGCGTCTCCTCGAACCCGGCCACCGCGGCGCTGACCGCCTCCTCGTACTGGGCTTCCGTGGCGTTGTAGGTCGCGCCGGCCGGGTTGTCGGGATCGGCGGGATTGGCCACGACCAGCGCGTCCGGGGAATCCACCCAACGGCCGGCCAGAAGGATCGGATGCGGATCGGTCGCGGTGGCCGTTGCCATGATCGGGACTCCTGACGGGCTCGCGGGTAACACCCGCGCAGACGCGGGTCGGGCCCATGATACGCGGCCTTCCGGGGGCTCCTTCGCAGGCATATCCTTGCGGACAGCGGTCCGGGCCGCTCCAGCGAACGGCGACGCGCACCGGAGGTGCCATGGCTCGATCGGTCCCAACCAGGAAGCTGGCCGACGCCCTTCGGGTGAAACCTGGCTCGAAGGTCGACCTCGGGCGCTTCGACGCAGGCCAGACGCTCGGCCATGACAAGGTTTCGGCGCAGGCGACGGAGGCTGAGCTCGAGGCCAGCCTGACCTCGCTCCAGGAGCGCCTCTGGGCGGAGGCGAAGCACCCGATCCTGATCGTCCTCCAGGGGATCGACGCCTCCGGCAAGGACGGGACGATCCGCAAGGTGATGGACGCGTTCAACCCACTGGGCTGCGCGGTGATCTCGTTCAAGGTGCCCACCCCGATCGAGCTGAGCCACGACTATCTCTGGCGGGTCCATCCCCATGTCCCGGCGAAGGGCTCGATCTCGATCTTCAACCGCTCGCACTACGAGGACGTCCTGGTCGTGCGGGTCCACGACCTGGTCCCGGGATCGGTCTGGCGCAAGCGCTACCGGCAGATCAACGACTGGGAACGCATGCTGACCGAGGAAGGCACAACCATCGTCAAGTTCTTTCTGTACATCGACAGGGACGAACAGAAGGAGCGGCTCCAGTCCCGCATCAGCGACCCGGCGAAGAACTGGAAGTTTTCGATGGGCGACCTGGCGGAGCGGGCGATCTGGGACGAGTACATCGCGGCCTTCGAAGAGTGCCTCGAGCGGACATCGACGCGCGCCGCGCCGTGGTACCTCATCCCGGCCAACCACAAATGGTTCCGCAACCTGGCCGTATCGAGGATCGTCGAGGAGACACTCGAGCGGCTGGACCCGCGGTATCCAACCCCGGAGCCGGGTATCGACAAGGTCGTCATCGAGTGATCCGCTCGATCCGGCGTGCCCGGATCGGTCACCCGTTCGGCCCGAACTCCACCGGACCAACGGCCCATCGACGCGGCCGGGGGTCCTGACTACGGTCGTGTCGAGTGGATACGTCTCTTCGCGCCCGTCAATCAGCCCTCCAGGTGGCTTCGCTCTCGCTCGTCCTGGCGATCGCGCTGGGCCTCATCGCGCCGGCGGCGAGCCAGGCAGCACCCGTGTCGTGCACGAGCCCGGGCGGCCACGTGACGACGCTCGACAACGGCGGAGCCAGCCCGGGCACGGGCTCCCCATCAACCTCGATCACCTTCTCAGTCACGTACTCCGACAACCGCAATCGCGGCCCGTATTCGATCGACGTCATCGTCGACGGCACGGCCTCCGCGCTGAGTGGGCCGAGCTCGGGCTTCGCCGGCGGCGTCGTGTTCCAGCGGTCCATGGCCCTGCCGGCCGGTCCTCATGCCTATCGGTTCAGCGCGACCGCCAAGAACACCTCGGGTCAGCCGAAATGCATCGTCGTGTACACCGGGGTCAGCCCGTCGACGGTGGTCGTCACCGCGCCGACGCCGTCGCCGACCCCCAAGCCCACTCCGAAGCCGACGCCCATGCCGACACCCAAGCCCACCCCGAGACCGACGCCCCGGCCCACCGCCAGGCCGACGGCCAAACCCACCGTCAAGCCCACCGCCAAGCCGACGGCGAAGCCCGCCGCGCATGGCACTCCCTCACCGACCGCGGCGACCGAGCCTCCGTCCGACCCGGCCGGCCCGGCCGCCTCCCCGACCGAGGCGCCCCTGGCGGGCGTCGGCGGGATCGGCCGTGTGGACGGATCGACCGGTAGCGGGTCGGGCGGCTCGGGCGGCTCGGGCGGCTCGGGCGGCGCGGGCCTCGGCGGCAACGGCGGGCCGGGCGGTCTCGGCCTGTGGCTGATTGCCGCACTGGTTGGCGGCCTGGGCGCGATCTTCGTCGCGTTCGGCCGTCGTCGTCGGCGCGAGAGGCCGCTCGGGGCAACCTTCGCGGCCGGAGGGGCCGTCGCGGCCGGCGCCGGGGCTGTCCCGGCGAGCGAGGCCCCGCGGCCCGTGGTCCCCGAGCCCGCGGTGTCGCGGATCGTCCCATTGGTATCGGGCACGCTCGACGAGGACGCGCACATCCCGCGCTGGCGCCGTCCGTCGGTCCAATCGGCGCGCAAGGAGCGCCGCGGAGTCGCGGTGGCCCACGTTCCGGTCGCATTCACCGACGAGCAACCGACCGGGGAACGCAGACGGGTCCGCTACCGACTCGTTCGCGTGACGTCGATCCCGGACGAGATCCTGGGCGAGGAGGTCGCCCTCCTGGACCGGGGCGACGAGGTCGAGCTTATCCGCTCGGTCGGCGCCCATCGGCTGATCAGGACGCCCTACGGGCAGGAAGGCTGGGTCCACCAGATGACGCTCGAGTCCGGCCCCTGGGAGCCGGACGACGTCACGCCCGCCGACGACGAGGCGGACGCCGACCCGCCTTTCTAGCGCTTCCCTCCGAAGAGCGTCCCGAAGACGCCGCGCAACAGGTCCTGACCGGCCCGCGACGTGACGATCCGGCCGCCGGTCCGGATCGCCGAATCGACGCTGCGCTGGTGCGCCCGCTCGTCCGCCTTGCGCTCCCGCTCGGCAGCCGTTCGCTCGCGCTGCTCGGCCCGGGCTGCTCGCTCGGCCGCGACACGCTGCCGCTCGAGCTCGCGTGCCTGGCGCTCGATCTCGCGGCGCTGCTGGGAGGGGTTGAGCATGACCGGCGGCGGCTCGGCGTTGGGATCGGCGTTGGCCCGATCGGCCGCGACCCGCCGGGCACCCGTGATCCGGGCGGTGATGAGCTCGTGGGCACTCTCCCGGTCGATCGTCTCACCGTACTTCGCGCTCAGGGCGCTGGTCGCGACCCGTCCCTGGAACTGGACCGGGTCGAGGGCGGCCATCAATGAGTCGGGCGGGATCAGGCGCGTCGCCGCCGGCGGCGTCGGCACGCCGCGCGACGACAGGACGGTCACCAACGCCTCGCCGATGCCGAGCGACATGATCGCCTGCTCGACGTCGTAGAAGGTCGTGATCGGGAACGTCCTGGCGGTCTTCTTGAGGGCATCGGAATCCTGCGGCGTGAAGACCCGCAGCGCGTGCTCGACGCGATTTCCCAGCTGGGCCAGCACGGAGGCCGGGATGTCGGTCGGGGTCTGCGTCACGAAGTAGACCCCGACGCCCTTGGAGCGGATCAGCCGGGCCGTCCGCTCGACCTGATCGAGCAGTGCCTTCGACACATCGTCGAAGAGAAGGTGCGCCTCATCGAAGAAGAAGCAGAGCTTCGGCTTGGGCAGGTCGCCGACCTCGGGCAGGGTGTGGTAGAGCTGGGCCAGCATCCACAACATGAAGGTGCTGAACAGCCTCGGCTTGTCCATGACGTCAGACAGCTCGAGGACGCTGATGACCCCTTCGCCCTCGGGCGTGGTGCTCAGGAGGTCGCCGACCTCGAACTCGGGCTCGCCGAAGAAGACGTCGGCACCCTCCTGCTCGAGGGTCACGATCGACCGGATGAGGACCCCCAGCGAGGCGCTCGACATGCCCCCGTATTCCTCGAGGATGGGCTTGCCGGCGTCGGAGCCGAGGAACCGCAACGTCGTCGACAGGTCGGACAGGTCGAGCAGGGGCAGGGCGTTGTCGTCGCAGTACTTGAAGACCAGGCTGAGGATCGAGGTCTGGGTATCGTTGAGCCCGAGGACCTTGCCGAGGAGGAGCGGGCCGAAGCTGTGGACGGTCGCGCGGACCTGGGCGCCGAGTCGGCCGCTCAGCGACAGGAACTCGACCGGGTGACCCGACGCCTCGAAGGTCCAGGCGAGGCTCGCGCAGCGCTCGATCACCTTCAGGTTCGTCGCGTCGCCCGGCGCGGCCAGGCCGGTGAGGTCGCCCTTGATGTCGGCCACGAAGCAGGGCACGCCCGCTTTCGACAGCTGGCCGGCCATGAGCTGGAGCGTCTTGGTCTTGCCGGTCCCGGTCGCTCCGGCCACCAGGCCATGCCGGTTGAGCATCGACAGTCCGACCTGGACGCGCGTCGTCGTGTCGACCTCGCCATCGTGCATCGGGCCGCCGAGGATGATGGTCGGCTCCGTCGAGGCGTAGCCGGCCGCCATCGCATCGCGGAACGCCTGGTCCATCGGCAGCTCCTCCTCTGACCGTCTGGATGGCCGACGTGGTGTGAGCGAGTCGGGCGCCGAGGGTACCATCGCGGACCAGTCAGGCCGCGGCGGAGTGCCCACGTCGACCCGCAGCGGTCAGCCCGCGGCGGCCCGAGGATACGAACCAAGGACGCGGATCATCGTGGTGACCGAGCCCAGGTCGCTCAGGGCCGCAGCGGCGGCCGGATCGGCCCGGTCGGCGTCGAGGTCGATCCAGAAGACGTACTCCCAGGCCCGTTCGCGGCTCGGCCGGGACTCGATCGTGCTCATGTTCAACGCGTGGGTCGAGAAGACCGTGAGCACCCGGACCAGGGCGCCGGGCTCGTTGCGCACGGCCACCACCAGGGTCGTGCGGATCTCCTCGCCACCGCCTCGGCGGAGGGCCGGCAACGTCGCACCGGGCCGGGCGATGGCCAGGAAGCGGGTCCGGTTGTCGGCGACGTCCTGGATCCCGTCAGCCAGGACCTCCAGCCCGAACAGCCCGGCGGCCCTTGGCGACAGCACGGCCGCGGCGCCCTGCTCCTGGCGATCGACGATGAGCCGTCCGGCGCCCGCCGTGTTGTAGCTGGTGAGCAGGACCCACGGCCGGGTCCGCAGGAACGCCTCCGCCTGGCCGAGCGCCTGGACATGCGAGTAGACCTGCTCGATCTCATCGAGTTGCTGTCCGGGCAGCGCCGCCAGGCAGAGCTGGACGGGAACGACGACCTCGGCACCGATCTCCAGGTCATGCTCCAGCAGGAGGTCGTAGTTCTCCCGGACCGTGCCGTGGACGCTGTTCTCGATGGGTACGACGCCGGCCACCACCCGCCCGGCGGCCACCTCGTCGAAAACCTGCCGGAAGCCCGGCACCCCGACCCGCTCGACCTCGCCAAACGCAGCCCCGACCGCGTCCTCGGCGAACGCGCCCGGCTCGCCCGAGTACGCGATCACGGACGTCATCGTGCCACCCTCAACGTCGGATTGCTACGCAGCCTCCGAGGATTCCGAGGATTCAGCGCTCGAACCAGGCGACGGTGTCGTGCTCCGCAACGTCCTCGTCGAGCTCGGCTCGACGGGGGGCCTTGGCAACCTCGGCCGCCTTCGCTCGACGTCGATTGCCGGCCGCATCGGTCGCGCCCTGCCAGTGCGCCTCGGCCAGGAGCTGGTCGATCGCGCCGATGTAGGCGTCGATCGAGGCGGCGATGATGTTCACATCGCTCGACGTTCCGGTGTACTTGCCGCTCGCCCGCTGGCCCTCGGCTGAGGACGGCGGCGCGATCCGGATCGTCACCAGGCCCTCGGCGTCGGGGCCCTCGGCGACAGCATGGACGTCGTAGGCGATGAGCCGGGGATGGCCGGTGAGCACGCCCTCGAGCGCGGAGTCGACGGCCCGGAAGAGAGCGTCGACCGGGCCGTTGCCCTCGGCGGCGCCATTCCATTGATGGTCGCCCGAGCCGATCACGACGGCGCCGCGGCTCTGGACGTTGGAGCCGGACGAGACTGTCCAGCGCTCGAGATGCAGGGTCGGGCCGGGTTCGGACATCGGACTACCTCCCGGCGCTCAGGTCGGCGACCGCACCTTCGGGGCGGGCCGTCGTGAAGTGCCGCTCGTCTCGCCTGCGCAACTCGGCGCCGGCCTTCCAGATCGCGTACTCGAGCGAATCGGCGAGGGCGCTCGCCGATGCCGCGATGATATTCGTATCGCTGCCCATGGTCGACCAGGTCCGGCCGTTGTCGGCGGAGTCGATGACCACCCTGGTCCGGGCCGCGGTCGCCGCGCCGCCGTCGAGGATCCGGACCTTGTAGTCGACCAGGTGGACCCCGTCGAGCTGCGGATAGAACGCGCCGAGGGCCTTGCGCAGCGCAGCGTCCAGGGCATTGACCGGACCGTTGCCGTCCGCTGCAGTATGGAGGACCTCGCCATCGACCTCGACCTTGACGGTCGCCTCGGCCAGCAGCTCGCGCCCGTCGCGCTGCTCGACCAGGCAGGTGTAGTCGACGATCCGGAAGGGAGCCACGTAGTCGGTGCTGTGGCGCCGGACGAGGAGCTCGAAGCTCGCCTCGGCGCCCTCGAACGCGAGGCCGTCGGACTCGAGCTGCTTGATCAACTTCGACAGCTCGCGCGGATCCACGCCCTCGAGGGTGTGGCCGAGCTGCTCCGCCCTGAGCTTGGTGTTCGCCCGGCCGCCGAGCTCGGAGACGACGAGCCGGCCTTCGTTCCCGACGATGCCGGGGTCGACGTGCTGATAGCTCCGCTCCACCTTGGCCACGGCCGCGCCGTGGACGCCGCCCTTGTGGGCAAAGGCCGAGCGCCCGACGTACGGCTGGTAGTCGAGCGGGGCGACGTTGGCGATCTCGGCGACGCGCCGCGACAGGGCGGTCAGGTCGACCAGGTCACCGCCACCCGCCGGGACGAGGACGTTCGGGGTCTTGAGGGCGAGGTTGGCCAGGATGCTGACCATGTTGGCGTTGCCGCAGCGCTCGCCGTAGCCATTGATCGTGGCCTGGACGTGACGGATGCCGGCGGTCACCGCGGCCATCGAATTGGCCACCGCCAGGTCGGCGTCGTTGTGGGTATGGATACCCCAGTTGACCTCCGGCGCGTCGGGGTCGGCCTCGAGCGTCGCGCGGACGTCGTCGACGATCCGGAGCAGCTCGTCGGTCATCGTCCCGCCGTTGGTGTCGCACAGCACAAGGGTCCGCGAACCTGCCTGGCGGGCGGCTCGCAGGGTTTCCAGGGCGTACGCGCGATCGGCTCGGTAGCCGTCGAAGAAGTGCTCCGCGTCGTAGATCGCCTCCCGGCCGCGATCGGCGACGAACGCGACCGAGTCGGCGATCATGTCCAGGTTCTCGGCCGGGGTCGCCCCGAGCACCTCGGTCACGTGGAGCAGCCAGCTCTTCCCGAAGATCGTCACGACCGGCGTCTCGGCGGCAACCAGTTCGCGCAGGTTCGGGTCGTCCTCCGGGCGATTGGAGCGGTGACGGGTCGAGCCGAAGGCAGCCAGGCGAGCGGTCTCCCAGCGCTGCTTCCGGGCCGCGGCGAAGAAGTCGATGTCCTTGGGGTTCGAGCCGGGCCAGCCGCCCTCGACGTAGGGCATCCCGTATTCGTCGAGCATGCGCGCGATGCGGAGCTTGTCGGCCAGCGACAGGATGATGTTCTCGCCCTGCGTCCCGTCGCGCAGGGTCGTGTCGTAGAGGACGACCGGTCGGTCATCGGTCGGGCCGCCTGGGGCGGCACTGCGATCGGGCTGGGTCACGGTGGTGGCTCCATGGAGCGGGGTCGGCGAGAGTCGGGTCACGAGGCTTGGGCGGCCACCGTTTCCGGCGCCGCCCGGCGGATCGCGATCCGGTCGACGATCGCATCGGCCATCGCGACGGTGCCCACCCGGGCCAGGCCGTCGTTGCCCCCGCCATCCACGGGCCACAGGTCGGCGGTGCGATAACCATCGTCGAGCGCCCGTCCGACGGCCGCCTCGATCGCATCGGCCGCGTCCGGCCGGCCCAGTGACCAGCGCAGGAGCATCGCCCCGGACAGGATCGCGCCGATCGGGTTCGCGAGGTCACGACCGGCGAGGTCCGGCGCGGAGCCGTGGATGGGCTCGTACAGGCCATGGAGGCCGAATGCGGTGCGCCGCGCCCCGAGCGAGGCCGAGGGCAGCATCCCCAACGACCCGGCGAGCACTGACGCCTCGTCGGACAGGATGTCCCCGAACAGGTTCTCGGTCACGAGGACATCGAATGCCGCCGGCGACTTGACGATCTGCATCGCGCAGGCGTCCACCAGCCGGTGCTCGAGCTCGATGTCGGAGGACTCGGTGCCGACCTCGGTCGCGACGCGGCGCCACAACCGCGAAGTGGCCAGGACATTGGCCTTGTCGACGCTGGTCACCCGCCGCCGTCGAGTGCGGGCGAGCTCGAATGCCAGCCGGACGACGCGGGCGATCTCACCCTCGCTGTAGGGCAGGGTGTCACTGGCGATCCGGCTGCCGGGCTCGCCGGTCGCCTCGATCCGCGACCCGAAGTAGATCCCGCCGGTCAGCTCCCGAACGATGAGCATGTCGACGCCGTCGAGCAGCTCCGGACGGAGCGGCGAGGCGGCGACCATCGTCGGGTGGACGGTCACCGGGCGGAGATTCGCGAACAGGCCCAGGCCGCCGCGCAGGGCGAACAGGGCCTGCTCGGGGCGGACACTCGCAGTCGGGTCATCCCACTTGGGGCCGCCGACGGCGCCGAGGTAGACCGCATCGGCCGCCGCGCAGGCATCGACGTCCTCTGGCCGGACGGCCACGGCATAGGCATCGATTCCGGCACCACCGACGATGAGCTCGGTCCAGTCGAGGGCGAACCCGTCGGCATTCGCCACCGCCTCGAGGACGCGCCGTCCGGCCGCCAGGACGTCCGGCCCGACCCCGTCCCCCGGGATCGCCGCGATCCGGTACGACGGACGCTCAGTCATACCTCACCCGAGCAGGCACCCTCAGCGAACCTCCCACATCTCGCGCACCGGGGTCGGAGGCGGAGCTCCGCGACGCCATCCGTCCGAGGCTTCTTTTCAAGGCATTTCGTCCGTGCGGGCCCGGGTCGCGAACGCCGCGTCCACGCCGTTGATCTCCGCGCCGTGGAGCTTGTTGGTTGCCACCAGGTACGCCTCCAGGGACGCCTCGATGATGTTCGTCGATAACCCGTGGCCGCTGACGATCAGGGCGCCGGGTCCCTCGTCGGACGAGCGCCGGCAGCGCACGAGGACCTGGCCCTGGGCATCCTCCCCGGCCGAGACGGCCTTGATCTCGTACTCGGTCAGGACGGGCCGCCAGCCGAGGACCGGTTGGATCGCCTTGTCGACCGCGCTGAACAGGGCGTTGACCGGGCCGTTGCCGGTGGACTCGGCCCCGCGGACGTCGCCGCCGATCGATAGCGAGACGGTGCCGGTCGCGTTCCCGCCGTGGGAGCTGGTGACGCTCCAGCCCTCGAGGGCGATCGAGGCCGGGACCTCCGCGGTCCTCGACTCGACGATGGCCAGGAGGTCAGCGTCGGTGACCTCTTTCTTGGCATCGGCCAGCGAGATCGCCTGGCGGTACACGCGGTCGAGGGCGTCGCCTTCCAGGTCATGGCCCAGCTCGCGGAGCTTCCCCTGCAGCCCACGCCGTCCGGACAGCTTGCCGATCGTGAGCTGGCTGCCGGTGAGCCCGATCGATTGCGGGGTCATGATCTCGTACGTCAACGGATTCTTGATGACGCCGTCCTGGTGGATGCCCGACTCATGGGCGAAGGCGTTCCCACCGACGACCGCCTTGTTCGGCTGGATCGCGAATCCGGTCAGGTAGCTCACCAGCCGGCTGGCGGCCGTGATCTGCTCGGTCTGGACGCCCGAGCCGAGATCGGGGAACTGGGTCGGCCGGGTTCGGAGGGCCATCACGACCTCTTCGAGCGAGGCGTTGCCGGCCCGCTCGCCGAGCCCGTTGATGGTGACCTCGACCTGGCGCGCTCCGGCCTGGACCGCGGCGAGGGTGTTCGCCGTCGCCAGCCCGAGGTCGTTGTGGCAGTGGACGCTCACCGTCGCGTCACGGCCGACCCGCTCGACGACCCGCTCGACCAGCACCCCGAATTCGGCGGGGATCGCGTAGCCGACCGTGTCGGGGATGTTGACCGTGCTCGCCCCGGCGGCCACGACGGCCTCGTAGACGTCGAGCAGGTAGTCGATGTCGGTTCGGCTCGCGTCCTCGGCCGAGAACTCGATCTCGGCGTCGCGGCCGAGCGCCTTGCGCCCGTAGCGGACCCACTCGACTGCCTGCTTGAGCGCCTCGTCACGATCGATCCGGAGCTTGTGCTTGAGGTGGATGTCGCTCGTGGCGATGAACACATGGAGGTGCGGCCGCTCGGCGACCCGGATCGCCTCGACGGCCCGCTGGGGGTCGCCGTCGCGGCAGCGAGCCAGGGCGGCGACCGCCACGCCCTTCGTCTCGCGGGCGATCCGCTGGACGGCCTCGAAGTCACCCGGCGAGGCGGCCGGGAAGCCGGCCTCGATGACGTCGACCTTGAGCCGAACCAGCTGGCGGGCGACTTCGAGCTTCTCGGCCGCCGTCAGTCCGGCACCCGGAGCCTGCTCGCCGTCGCGCAGGGTGGTGTCGAAGATCCGGACCGCAGCGGCGGTCATCGGGCCGACTCCGCCACTCGGCGCGGCTCGCTGGCGGCCGCCTGGGCCTGGCCGGCCTTGACGACGACTGGATCGAGGAAGGCCATCTGGCTCCGAAGCTCCTCGCCGACACGCTCGATCAGGTGATCGCGATCGGCATTGCGCAACCGCTCGAACTCGGGCCGGCCCGCATCGTTCTCGGCGATCCAGTTGCGGGCGAAGGTACCGTCCTGGATCTCGCCCAGGACCTGCTTCATGGTGGCGCGGACGTGGTCGTCGATGATCCGAGGGCCGCTGACGTAGTCGCCATACTCGGCCGTGTCGCTGACGCTGAAGCGCATGAAGTTGAGGCCGCCGCGGTAGAGCAGGTCCACGATCAGCTTGAGCTCGTGCATCGTCTCGAAGTAGGCCAGCTCGGGCTGATAGCCGGCCTCGACCAGGGTCTCGAAGGCCATCTTCACCAGGGCCGCCGTCCCACCGCACAGGACCGACTGCTCGCCGAAGAGGTCGGTCTCGGTCTCCTCGGCGAAGGTGGTTTCGAGGACCCCGGCCCGCGTGGTCCCAAGCCCACGAGCGTAGGCCAGGACGCGCGCTCGGGCGGTGCCGCTCGGGTCGCTGTGGACGGCGAACAGGGCGGGTACGCCACCACCCGCCCGGTACACGCTCCGGACGAGGTGGCCTGGGCCCTTCGGGGCGACCATCCCGACGTCGACGCCGGCCGGCGGGTGGATCCGCTCGAAGTGGATGTTGAACCCGTGGGCGAACATGAGCAGCTGGCCGTCGCGCAGGTTCGGCCCGATCTCCGTGTCGTAGACCGCCTTCTGGGCGGTGTCGGGAACGAGGATCATGATGACGTCGGCCGCCTTGACCGCATCGGCGACGGTCGCCACCGGCAGCCCGGCGTCCTCGACCAGGGTCCGGCTCTTGCTGTTCGGGGCGAGCCCGACGACGACGTCCACCCCGGACTCATGGAGATTCAGGGCATGGGCGTGCCCCTGGCTGCCATACCCGATGATCGCCACCTTCTGCCCGCCCAGCGCCGCGGGGTCGGCATCGTTGTCGTAGTACATCGTCGCGGTCACTGGTTCCCTGCCTCCCGTCGTGAACGGCCACCTTCAACGGATTCCCGCGAATCGCTCTCCGAGGTCCGAGGCGGAGCCCCTGCGACGCCATCGGCCCGAGGATGTTTGAGCGCCTCTTCGATGGATGCCGAGCCGCGGGCCATGACCACGGTCCCGGTGCGAACGAGCTCTCTGATCCCGTAGGCGCGCAACAGCGCGACGAGGGCATCGACCTCGGCTTCCGTGCCGGTCGCCTCGACCACGATCGCCGCCTCGGAGATGTCCACCACCCGGGCCCGGTAGAGCTCTACGATCTTGACGATCTCGGCCCGATTGGCATCGGTCGCGCGGACCTTGATCAATGCCAGCTCGTGCTCGACCTTCGGCTCGGCGGTCAGGTCCTGGACCTTGAGCACGTCAATGAGCCGGTAGAGCTGCTTGATCGCCTGCTCGACCAGGACGTCGTCGCCGTCGAGCGAGATGGTCATCCGGCTGACGTCCGGCTGATCGGTATGGCTGACCGCGAGCGATTCGATGTTGAAGTTGCGCGCCCGCATCAGGCTGGCGACCCGGTTGAGCACGCCGGGCTTGTCCAGGACCAGGACGACGAGCACATGACGGTGCTGCTCACCGGTGCCCGGCAGCGCCCGCGGCGGCGGGGCGGTCCGGGCCGGCGCTGAGCCGTCGGCCGTCATTCGTCGGCCCCGTCCCAGTGCTCGATCAGGTCGGACAGGCCCTTGCCGGCGGGCATCATCGGGAACACGTTCTGTTCCTCGGCGATCTCGAACCAGACGAGGGCCGGACCGTCGACCGCCTGGGCGGCGCGGATGGCGTCGTCGACCTCGCCCGGCGTCCGGGCCCTGAAGCTGGGGATCCCGAACGCGTCGGCCAGCTTGAGGTAATCCGGTCCGAGCAGCGTCGCCGAGTGGTAGTTGCCGCCGTAGATGATCTCCTGCCACTGGCGGATCATCCCCAGCTTCTTGTTGTCAAGCAGGGCGATCTTGACCGGGATGCGGTCCTGGACCAGAGTCATCAGCTCCTGGAAGGTCATCTGGAAGCCGCCGTCACCGGTGATCGCCCAGGTCTCGCGGTCGGGTCGACCCAGGGCCGCGCCCATCGCCGCCGGGACGCTGAAGCCCATCGTGCCGAGACCGCCCGAGCTGACGTGGCTGTTGGGCTCGCGGAAGCCCGTGTAGCGGGCCAGCCACATCTGGTTCTGGCCGACGTCGGCGATATAGGTCGCCAGATGGTCGGTCAGCTCGCCGATCCGCTCGACGACGTAGTCGGCCGACAGCACGCCGTCGCGCCAGGCGCCCGAGCCGTGCCAGCTCGACCCCTCCGATTCGCGCTTCCAGGCGGCGAGCTGGGTAAGGTAGTCGGCACGCTGGGCCGGCTCGGTCCGCTCGACCATCGGCGTCAGCGCGCGGAGCACCCGGCCGGCATCGCCCACGATCGGGATCTCGACTGCGACGTTCTTGCCGATCTCGGCCGGATCGATGTCCACGTGGATGATCCGGGCATAGGGTGCGTAGGTCCGGACATTGCCGGTCACCCGGTCGTCGAAGCGCATCCCGAAGGCGATCAGGAGGTCGGCCGACTGGATCGCCCGGTTGACGTGCTTCCAGCCATGCATGCCCATGAAGCCGTAGGCCAGCGGATGGGTTTCGTCCATGGCCCCGATACCGAGCAGCGTCCAGGCCACCGGGATGCTGGTCTTCTCGGCGAACGCCCGCAGGTCGTCCCAGGCCCGCGCGTGAAGGACCCCATGGCCGGCCATGATCACCGGCCGTTCGGCCCGAGCGATCTCGGCGGCCGCAAGCTTGAGCTGTCGGGGATGGCCTTCGAAGGTCGGCCGAAAGCCCGGCAGGCCGGCCACGATGTCGGCCTCGGAGGGGTGCTCGGCGCTGGTCTCCTGCTGGAGGGCGTCCTTGGTGATGTCGATGTGGACCGGGCCGGGACGGCCGGTCCGGGCGATGTGGAACGCCTCGGCGATGACGCGTGGCAGATCGTCGGCATTGCGGACTAGGTAGTTGTGCTTGGTCATCGGGAGGGTGATCCCGGTGATGTCGATCTCCTGGAAGGCATCCTTGCCGATGAGCGCCGCGGGGACGTTGCCGGTGATCGCCACCAGCGGGATCGAGTCGAGCATGGCCGTGCCGATCCCGGTGACGAGATTGGTGGCACCGGGGCCGGAGGTACCCATGCACACGCCGACCCGGCCGGTCACCCGGGCGTAACCATCGGCCGCGTGGGCGCCGCCCTGCTCGTGGCGGACGAGGATGTGACGGAGCTCAGGGTAGTCGCCGAGGATGTCGTACAGCGGCAGGATGACTCCCCCCGGATACGAGAACAGGACGTCCACGCCCTGGCGGAGGAGCGACTCGCACACGACATCCGCGCCGATCCTGGTCCGCTTCCGTGGCTTGACCTCGTGGAGCATCGTGGTGCGCGCCTGCTCCACCGCACTCGAGCTGGGCGAGCCCTCTGCGGGCACGTGGCTGCGGCGCGGGCGGTCGGGCGCGACGGACCCAGCGGCGGCCACGGTGGAGCCGGCCGGTGCCGAGCCGACCGGCGAGCCGGCCGTCGGCGAGCCGCTGCCGTCCGGCGTCCCCTTCGTGATCGTCATCGTGTCAAGGCCTCCGTGGCGTCCGTTCCGTCATGCGCGCACTCGCCGATTAGTTCCGGGAAACACAAGACCCCCGCCTTCCGGCGAGGGTCCCATTGGTTCCCGGCGGTGCTTTCGGCTACCTCCGCGATCCTCCGTTCTCCCGCCGGGAGCCGGTAATCAGCCCAAGAAGGCCGTCCAGCCCGATAAGGAGCGTGCGAAGAAGAGCGAGGGATACCGAGTCCGAGCCCGAGTCGACCGGCACGTGCACGCGGCGACCGTCCGTCGTCGCGACGACGGCTACGCGGCGCTGGTCCTGACCCTTGAACAGACCCAAGTCGGACTCCGAGTTCGAGCGATCACCACAGCCTCGGATCGAGCGCTGTTCGGGCAGTCTACCAGCCTCGGCTGATTCCGCAACCACCTCCCCCTCACCCGACCGTACTGCTCTGGGCCGGCCGGAAGGGCTGCTTCCCGACCGTTGCCGACCACACCCGACAGGCCCGGACCACAGCGGACCCCAGCGGACCGAAGGCAGAGCCCCTTGCGAGTGGTTCGCGACGGCCCCGAAAACGGAACGACCGCCGGTCGGTCCGACGGTCGATCCGTGTTCTGCTGGAGACCCAGGAGGGTCTCGCATGGTGACTACCAGCGATGTCCCGCGAGCGGTGCCATCCCGGCTAGTACCAGCGGATCCCCGCGCCAAGGCTCAGCGCCATGGTCGCCAGGATCGCGATGGCGGTGGTGAAGCGCGCCAGGTTCGCCTTCACGATAACTACACCTCGTTTCGGAGACCGCGTCGTCGGTCCGGCGGCCGGGCGGTCTCGAGCTGCCTCGAGATCCCTGGCTTTGCGTCTCCGCCTCGCGACGGATTTGCCCTGGACGGTTCCTTCGACGTAGGACGTTCATCGCCCTCGGAACGAACGCTAGGACCTCCCCGCTCGAGTACGAATGACCCATCGGTACGGGTGACCAACGCTATTCCGGGGGAGTTTCCGCGATGCACCGGGCCGGCCGGGTGGCTGGGTGCGGTCAGGTGGGGTCGAGCGTGCGATCGAGAGCCCGGTCGAGCCGCAGCTCGGCCGGCGGTCGCCGCATCGCCACCGCGACTGTGATCGCGATCCCCAGCCCGATCAGGACGTCCCCGACGCTGAACACGTTGGTGAACGGCAGCCAGGTCGGGAGGGCGAAGATGTCGGTCAGCGGGCCAAGCGCCGGGTCGGGCAACACGACGCTATTCGAGTAGCCGCTGGCCGGAATCTTGCTCGCGGCAATGAGGGCCGACTCGGAGGCGGGCATGTAGCCGCCATTGGCGACGATCGCCGCGAGATTCGAGGCTGCCCCGAGGGCGACCAGAGGCAGCCCGGGGATCCTGGCGTTGATGAGCAGGACCGCGAACACGACCGCGGTTGACAGCACGTAGAGCGGCGCGCCGAGCTCGCCGATCCGCTCGGTGACCGGCGCCGAGAACAGGACCACCTGGGCAGCGAAGCCGGCCACAGCCAGCCAGCCCAGCCGGAACTGGAGCGAAGTCAGTCCGGAGGGTCGGCCGCTGGCAAGCAGGCCCACGACGAAGCCGATCAGGATCGCGTACAGGATGAACACGAGGCCTCCGGCTCAGCCGCCGACCGGGAAGGCGATCGGCTGTGCGGCCGCTCGATCGGTGGCCGGCGCACCCGCCTCGACCAGGACCACGCCCGAGGGGACGCCCAGGAGCCGGGCCAGGTGTTCGGCCGAGACGGGCCGCGCGAACAGGAAGCCCTGGCCGAACTCGCAACCGAGGCTGCGCAGGCGTTCGAGCTGCGCGGGCTCCTCGATGCCCTCCGCCACGATCAGCAGGCCGAGTGTCTGGCCAAGGGCGACGATGGCATGGGCGAAGGCCCAGGTCTCGGGGTCCGCTTCGCCCGACACGACAAAGTCCCGGGCGATCTTGAGGATGTCGACCGGGAAACGGCGGAGATAGCCGAGTGAGGAGTAGCCGGTCCCGAAGTCGTCGACCGCGATCCGCACGCCGAGGGCCCGGATGGCCTGGAGCCGGGTGATCGTCGTGGCCGTATCGCGGAACATCGCGGTCTCGGTGAGCTCCAGGACCAGGTCGTTGGGGTCGAACCCGGTCTCCTCGAGGACCGCCTCGATCTCCTCGACGATATCTCCCCGCTGGAGCTGGACGGCCGACATGTTGACGCTCAGCAGGAGATGTTCGGGGGCGCCCGCGGCGCGCAGGGCGACCACGGTCCGACAGGCCTCCACGAGCACCCATCGACCGAGGGCCATGATCGTCCCGTTCTCCTCGGCGAGGGCGATGAAGTCGTCCGGAAGGGTCAGGCCGCGGACGGGATGGCGCCAGCGGACGAGGGCCTCGACGCCGACCGTCTCGCCCGTGTCGAGAGCGACGATCGGCTGGTAGTGGACGACCAGCTCGCCGTGCTCAACGCTCCGCGAGAGCTCCGAGGACAACTCGTGACGAGCCACGATCGAGGCGTGCATCGCCGGGTCGAACACGGCGAAGCGGCGCTTGCCCGCGGCTTTGGCGGTGTACATCGCGACGTCCGCGTGGCGGAGAATCTCGTCGGCGCCGTCGCCGGCGACCACCCCGCGAGCCATGGCGATCCCCACGCTGACCCCGACCACCGTGTCCTGACCGAGGATGGGGAAGGACATCCCGAGGACATCGATCAGGCGCCGGGCCACGGCGATCGAATGGCGCAGGTCGGGCTGGTCGACGACCAGGATCGCGAACTCGTCGCCGCCGAGCCGAGCTGCGAGGTCCTCTTCCCGGATGGTGTTCCGGATGCGATCCCCGACGGCGATCAGGAGCTGGTCGCCGGCAGCGTGGCCGAGCGTGTCGTTGACCACCTTGAAGTCGTCGAGGTCGAGGAACAGGACCACCGGGACGCGATCCTCCTGGCGCTCGCGCAGGCGGACGGCGACCTGCTCCGTGAACAGGGCTCGGTTGGGAAGGTCGGTCAGTGGATCGTGGTAGGCCTGGTAGCGGAGCTGCTCCTTGAGCCGGCTGAGTTCGGCGAGCGACTGCTCCAGCTGGCCGTTCTCGAGGGCCACCGCGACCTGGTTGGCGAGGGTCTCCAGCAGGCGCAGGTCGTCGTCGCCGAAGCTGGTGCCCTCGGTCAGGCGGTTGACCACGGTCAGAGTCCCGATCGTGGCCGACTCGCCGATGAGCGGCGCGATCATCGCCTGGCGGATCGCCATTGCACGACCGCCGGGTGTCCTGGCAGGCATCGCGAAGAAGGCCCGCCGCTCGGCCCAGGCTCGCGCCCGGATCGGATCGTCATGGGCCAGTTCGACGGGGACCATCAGCTCCGGTTCGCCGTCCTGCAGGGATGTCGTGCGCAGGCTCTGGCCGCCGTTGTTGACCGATTCCAGGAGGACCTCGGCGAGCTCGGCCCGGAACATGTCGCGGGCGTGGTCCAGCAACGCGACCAGGGCCCGATCGATCTCGGGCGAGTGCTGCAGGATCCGGCTGGACTGGTAGAGCAGCTCGAGGCGCTCGTGCTTCTCGCGCTCCGAGACGTAGGCGCGGTATGCCACGAACAGGGTGATCAGGGGCACCGCCAACAGGCAGAGCGCGACCGGGTAGAGCCACAGGAAGGTGACCGCGAGCAGCGCGAGGCTGGTGTTGGCCAGCGCAACCAGCCCGGCGAACTCGATCATCTCGGGCAGCTTCTGGTACTGCGGCGCGCCCCCGGACAGGACGATGACCGTGGCGATCGTGAACGCGCCCATGACCGCACCGAGGAACGTGGCCACCATCGCCGCCAGCCAGTCGATCGGCGCCGGGGGACCGTCGAACCCGCCGATCGCCCGGAAAACGGTCAGGGTGACCACCGCGATGAACGCGTAATTGGCCAGATTGAACGCCGCCTTCAGGGGCGACTGACGCGAGTGGACCAGGAGGGCGATCCCGGATCCGACGAGCAGGCCCAGGAGGTAGTCGGTCGGGGGCATCAGGAAGAACCCGATGACCGATGCCAGCTCGCTCAGCGAGAAGGAGTGGCTCTCGCGGCGGAAATGGACGTCGATGACCTTCAGCTCGGTGACGAAGAACGCGGCGGCGAGGAGCGGCCAGGGAACGGAGAGGGGGGCCTGGATGGTCGGCAGATCCCGGATGACCGCGAAGTAGCCGATCAGCGCGGCAGTCGCCAGGGTCAGACTGAGCAGCCAGACACGGATCAGCGCGGCCTGGAACGCCAGGCGCGACCGGACGCTGCCGATGAGCGCGTCGGACGTTAGATCTGCGAGGCCCACCGATGGATTGTGGTCTCTGAGTGACCTCGCGGCGGGGGCCCCTAAGTACCGCCTGCGAGGGTACCGATAGGCGGGGACCGTGGCCTTCCGAGCGCGGTCGAGCGACCGTGGGCAGGCCTCCGCTGAGCCTCTGGTATCGTCCAGAGCATGCCTGCCAACTCACCACGGACCCTGGTCGACAAGATCTGGGACGACCACGTCGTCGACGACGAGCCCGGCGCCCCTTCCGTCCTGGCCGTCGACCTGCATCTCGTCCACGAGGTCACCAGCCCCCAGGCGTTCACCGGCCTGCGGGCGCGCGGGCTGGGCGTGCGTCGGCCCGGGCAGACCGTGGCGACGGCCGATCACTCGATCCCGACCCACGATCGGAGCCTGCCGATCGCCGATGCCATGGCGGCGGCGCAGGTCCAGATGCTCACCGACAACTGCGCCGAGTTCGAGATCCCCCTCCACGGCATCGGGTCGCCCAACCAGGGGATCGTCCACATCATCGGCCCGGAGATGGGCCTGACCCAGCCCGGCATGACGATCGTCTGCGGTGACTCGCACACCGCCACCCACGGCGCGTTCGGGGCGCTGGCCTTCGGGATCGGCACGAGCGAGGTGGAGATGGTCCTCGCGACGCAGTGCCTGCTGCAGCGCCGGCCAAGAACCTACGAAGTCCGGATCGATGGTCGCCTGGCGCCCGGGGTCGGAGCCAAGGACATCATCCTCGCGCTCATCGCGCGGATCGGGGTCGGCGGCGGCACGGGCCACGTCTTCGAGTACACCGGCGAGGCCATCCGGGCCCTGACCATGGAGCAGCGGATGACCGTCTGCAACATGAGCATCGAGGGCGGTGCGCGGGCCGGGCTCATCGCCCCGGACGACACCACCTTCGCCTACGTGGCCGGTCGACCGTTCGCGCCGGCGGCGGGCGCCTGGGACGAGGCACTCGCCCGCTGGCGGATGCTGCCATCGGACGATGGGGCCCGCTACGACCGCTCGATCGCCATCGATGCCTCGACCCTAGAGCCGATGGTCACCTACGGGACCAATCCCGGGATGGGCATCCCCATCACGGGTCGGATCCCCTCCCCCGAAGACCAGCCGGACCCGGGCCAGCGGCGGGCACTCGAGCGGGCGCTCGAGTACATGGCCCTGACACCCGGTGAGCCGATCCTGGGCCGGCCGGTCGACGTCGTCTTCATCGGCAGCTGCACCAACGGTCGCATCAGCGACCTCCGGCTCGCGGCCTCGGTGATGCGCGACCGGAAGGTCGCCGCGGGTGTCCGGGTGATGGTCGTGCCGGGCAGCCAGGAGGTGAAGAAGGAGGCCGAGAACGAGGGTCTCGCCGATGTTTTTCGCGCCGCCGGTGCCGAGTGGCGCGAGGCCGGCTGCTCGATGTGCATCGCCATGAACGGAGATCAGCTCGACCCCGGTCAATACGCCATCTCGACCTCCAACCGCAATTTCGAGGGTCGCCAGGGCAAGGGCGGCCGGTCATTCCTGGCCTCCCCGCTGACGGCGGCCGCCGCGGCCCTGACCGGCGTCGTCACCGACCCGCGGACCCTGCCCGGGATCGACGCTGCAGCCGGGCTCGGCGGACGCTGAAGGTGGCCATCCCCTTCGGATCGTTCACCAGCGCGGTCATCCCCCTCCCCGCGGAGAACGTCGACACGGACCAGATCGTGCCGGCTCGCTACCTCAAGGTCACCGACAAGGACGGCCTGCGCGACGCGCTCTTCCACGACTGGCGCTACGACGCGGACGGCGGCCTGAAGGAGCCTCTGTTCGTGATGGACCGGCTGGCCATGGCCGATCGGCAGATCCTCCTGGTTGGGGACAACTTCGGAGGTGGCTCGTCCCGCGAGCACGCACCTTGGGCGCTCGTGGCCTGGGGCATCCGGGCGGTCATCTCGACCAGCTTCGCCGACATCTTCAAGAGCAACGCACTGAAGAACGGCCTGCTGCCGATCGAGGCCGACCCGGAGAAGCACCGCCAGCTGTTCGAGCTGATCGACGCCCAGCCAGGCGTCGCTCTCTCGGTCGACCTGGAGGCGCAGGTCGTGCACCTGCCGGGCGACGAAGACCTCCCGTTCGACGTGGACCCGTTCGCCAAGAAGATGCTCCTGGCCGGCACCGACGAGATGGGCTGGCTGCTGGCCCGCGAACCGGCGATCGCGGCCTACGAGCAGGATCACCTGGCGCGGGTCGACACCCGGGCACCCGCTCTCAAGACCTGAGGCGCATCGCCGCCGGTCCCGGCCGAGCCCGCCGTGGAACCATCGGGCCCGGGCCGTCGTCTACGCCCCGATGTACACCCCTGCCCGCACGATCCTGCTCGCTGCTGTCGCCGTCATCGCCCTGACGGCCTGCTCCGTTGGAGCGTCGTCAGCTCCGAGCTCGGTGTCATCAAGCGCCCCATCGGCGGCCAGCCCCGCCGGACCCACCGACGGTCAACCCAGCGACGGATCGAGCGGACAGCCAGGAACCGGGATCGGTCTGCCGGTGCTTCCCTGGCCGATCGATCCGGGCATCGGCGAGCCGACGATCGTCGTGGCCAAACCCGGCCGACTCGAGCCACACCCGGTCGGCGCCATCAGGATCGAGTCGCGGGTCAACGGCCGGCGGGTCGTGGTCCGGCTGACCTGGTACAGCGGCGTCGAGCCCTGCTCCGTTCTCGATACGGTCGGCGTGGTGCGGACCGGCAACGACATCGTCCTCACCATCCGCGAAGGTGCCGACAAGCTCGGCGTCGCCTGCATCGAGCTGGCCATGCTGAAGGCCACGATCGTCGACCTGGGCGAGCTCGAGCCCGGAACGTACGCGATCTCCGCCGGCGGGGACGCGCCGCCCATCCAGGTCGTGGTGAACTGAGCCGCCCAGCCAGGTGGTCCTGACCTAACCTGCCCGGGGGACCTACGGCGGCCTTGCCCGTCCTCCCCGATACTTGGCCGGTGAATCTCATCGACGTGGGGATCGTCGTCCTGCTTGCCTTCGGCATCATCGCCGGCTGGCGATCCGGCTTCTTCCCGCAGCTCCTCGGCCTGGTCGGCGCCGCGACCGGCGCGATCGGCGTGGTCCTGTTCCTGCCGCTCGCCCACGACTTCCTGGAAACGGTGGATCCGGCCATGCGCGCGATCGGCGTCCTGGTCAGCCTGCTGGTCGCGATCGGCGTTGGCGAGGCGATCGGCTCGAACCTCGGTGCCGCCATCGGGCGAAGGCTGGGCGACGGCGTCCTGGTCGACCTCGACCGGGTCGCGGGAGCGCTCGCCGGCCTGGCCCAGGGTCTGCTCGTCGTTTGGCTGGTCGGCGGCCTGCTGGCCGCCGGCCCGGTCCCGCAGATGGCCGCACAGGCCCAGCGCTCGTGGTTCATCCGGACGATCACCGACCAAGTCCTGCCGCCCACCGCCTATGTGAACGAGCTGGCCGGCTGGCTCGACGCGACCGGCCTGCCCGAGGTGTTCATCGGCCTCGAGCCGTTCCCCGCCGCGCCGGTCCAGAAGCCGTCCGACGCCCAGGCCGAACGGATCGCCGGGAAGGCCGCGGCGAGTACCCTCGTCGTCCGGGCGACCGCGTGCGGGCGGCTCTCGACAGGTACCGGCTTCGTCGTCGGGCGAGGCGGCTACCTGGTCACCAATGCTCACGTGGTCGCCGGCTCGAAGGCGGTGATCGTCGCGTTCGACGGTGCCGGCCGGTTTGACGCAACCGTCGTCCTGTTCGACCCCAAGCTCGACGTGGCCGTTCTGCGGGCCCCGCAGGTCAAGGCCGCACCACTTGTGTTCGCAACGGACGACCCGCCGCGGGGCACGCTCGGAGCCGCCCTCGGTCATCCCGGTGGGGCACCGCTCCGGATCATCCCGGCGGCCGTCTCGGACAGCTACTCGGCGGAGGGGCGCGACCTGTACGGCACCGGCCGGGTGACTCGCCGGATCGTCGAGCTTCGGGCCGACATCGAGCGCGGCGACAGCGGCGGGCCACTGATCCTGCCGGACGGCACGGTCGGCGGGGTGGTCTACGCCGAGGCGCTGAGTGACCCATCGGTCGGTTATGCGCTCGGGCCGGCCGCGGTGGCAGCCCGGATCCGGCCGGCACTGGGCACCACCCAGACCGTGCCAACGGGCGATTGCACGCAGTGAGCGCAATCGAGTCGACGGGCTCGTCCGCGGCACTCGCCCGGCTGGCCGATGAAACATGGGACGGCTCGATGGCCGCCCAGCCGATCTTCGCCACCTCGATCGGCGACGCCCGCTTCGACGATCGTCTGCCCGACAACGCACCCGGAGCCGTTGCCGCCGAGAGGCGCCGGCTGACGGACCTGCTCGATCGGGCGCGCGAGCTGCCCTCGGGGGCGCTGACCGGACAGGACGCCGTCACCCACGAGGCGCTCATCGCCTACCTCGAGATGGAGCTCGACCTGGTCTTGGCCGGGCTCGACCGCTGGAGCGTCGATCCGCTCGAGGGACCCCAGGTCTCCTTCCTGAACCTGGCCTCATTCCAGCCCATCGACGACCCGGCGGAGGGTCGTCGCCTGATCGAGCGCTGGCGGGCGATGGACGGCTACCTCGACCGGTCGATCGCCGACCTCATGGAGGCGCTCGACGGTGGCCTGGTCTCACCGGAGGCTCCGATCAGGGCCGTCCTAGACGAGCTCGACGATGTGCTCGCCGGCCAGCTTGCGAATTCACCGCTGATGGCCCCGGCAGCAGCCGCCCGGCCGGCCTGGTCGCCGGCGGAGCGGGCCGCCTTCGACGCCGAGCTCGAGTCGATCGTGGGCGAGCGGATCCGACCTGCCTTCGGGCGCTATCGGCGGGCACTCATGGAGGCCGTCCTGCCGCGCGCCCGTTCCAATGAACGGCCGGGGATCAGCGAGGTGCCCGGCGGACGCGAGGCGTACGGCCGGCTGATCCGAGCCCATACCTCGCTGGACCTCGCGCCGGAGGCCATCCACGCGACCGGCCTGGCCGAGGTCGAGCGGATCGATGCCGAGCTGGAGGACCTCGCCGGCCGGGCGCTCGGGACGACCGATCGCACCGGAGCGATCGAGCGGCTGCGCACCGACGCGGGGCTCCAGTTCGCCACCGGTGCCGAGATCATGGCGACCGCCGAGCGCGCGCTGGCTCGAGCCAGCGCGGCCATCCCCGACTGGTTCGCAACGTTGCCCGTGGCCCGCTGCGAGGTCGTCGAGATGGGCGCCCACGAGTCGAAGCACTCGACGATCGCGTACTACCTCCAGCCGGCCGAGGATGGCCGTCGACCGGGCCGCTACTACGTGAACACCAGCGCCCCCCAGACCCGCCCGCGCTATGAGGCGGAGGCCCTGGCCTTCCACGAGGCTGTCCCCGGCCACCATCTCCAGCTCGCCATCGCCCAGGAGCTGCGCGGACTGCCGGCGTTCCGGCGCCACGCGGGCACGACCGCGTTCATCGAGGGCTGGGGCCTGTACAGCGAGCGGCTGGGCGATGAGATGGGGCTCTACTCGGGCGACCTCGATCGAATCGGGATCGCCTCGTTCGATGGCTGGCGAGCCTGTCGCCTGGTCGTCGACACGGGCATCCACGCCCTGGGCTGGTCGCGCGACCGCGCCATCGAGTTCATGCTCGAGCACACGGCGCTGGCACCCGACAACATCGTCAACGAGGTGGATCGGTACATCACCTGGCCGGGCCAGGCCCTCGCCTACAAGCTCGGCCAGCTCGAGATCAGGCGGCTGCGCGACGCGGTCCGCTCGAGGCTCGGGGCAGGCTTCGACATCCGGGCCTTCCACGACGCGCTGCTGGCCCAGGGAGCGCTGCCCCTGTCGACCCTGGCGACGACGGTCGAGGCAACACTACCGTCGCCCTGATCGCGCCGGATCAGACGACGTTGGCCTCGCCGACGAGGTCGCCCGTCGCGAACCGTTCGAGACCCAGCGAGCCGATGTCCACGCTGCGGGCCGCGCCGTCGACCACGATCTCGGCCAGCAGCCGTCCGACGATCGGTGCGTGTTGGAAGCCGTGCCCGCTGAACCCATTGGCGAGGAAGAAGCCCTCGACGCCCGGCGCTGGCCCGATGATCGGGTGACGGTCGGGCGTCATCTCGTAGAGCCCGACCCAGCGATGAGCGATCGCGGCGTCGGCCAGGGCCGGCAAGACCCTCAGCGCCGTGGGCAGGAGCTCCTCGGCCACGAACCGCTCGTCGACCCGGGTGTCAAAGGTGGGGCGCTCGCGGGGATCGCCCATCCCCATCAGCACGCCGCCGCCCTCGCGATGGAAGTAGAAGCTCGTGGCCACGTCGACGACCAGGGTCCGCCGTGTCGGTGCGCCCGGGAACGGCGCGGTCACCAGGACGACCCGCGGGATCGGCTCGAGCGGCAGGTCGACCCCGGCCGAGGCAGCCAGGGCCCGCGCCCACGGTCCGGCGGCATCGATCACGAGCGGCGTGGCGATCCCGCCCTGGCTCGTCTGGAGCGCGGTGACCCGGCCGTGCTCGGTCACGATCCCCGTGGCGTCGACGCCGGTGAGGATGCGGGCACCGGCCCGCCGCGCGGCGGTCGCGTAGCCGAGGGTCAGCCCGGATGGATCGGCCAGCCCGTCATTCGCGCAATAGGTCGCGCCGACGACGCCGTCCAGGGCCAGTCCGGGCATCAGCTCGGCGACGTCCGGAGCACCGAGCAGCCGGACGTCGACGCCGAGATCGCGTTGCATCTGGGCGGCGGCCTGGAACGTGGCCCACGAGTCGGGGTCTCGGACCAGGAACAGGTACCCGTCCTGGACCACGTCCAGCGGCAGGCCGTGGGTCGCGCTGAAGCCCGTGATCAGGGGGATGCTGGCGATCGACAGCTCGACGTTGACCCGGCTCGAGAACTGGTGGCGAAAGCCGCCGGCGCAGTGACCGGTGGAGCCGGTCGCGAGGGCGCTCTCGCGTTCTAGGAGGACGACCGAGCCCGCGCCGGCGACGGCCAGGTGGTACGCCGCGCTGACCCCGACCGCGCCACCGCCGACGACGACGACATCGGCGGTCCGGGGCATGGTGCGGGAAGATGAGGCGGACATCCTTCGCATCGTAGCGGCCCGACGACCCCCATCGGGCGGACGGCCCGGGGCGGGCTCTCTACACTTGACGGGCCCGCTCGATCGCACCCCGAGGACCCCGAGGACCCCGATGACCGACCACCCGGCGCACCCCTACGACCAGCCCACTGACCCAGCCAAGCGCCACTCCCACGCCCTGACCGATGGCCCCGACCGCGCGGGTGCCCGGGCCATGCTCAAGGCCGTCGGGTTCACCGACGAGGACCTGGCGAAGCCACTGGTCGGGGTGGCGACGACCTGGATCGAGACGATGCCGTGCAACCTCAACCAGCGACGGCTGGCCGAATTCGTCAAGGCCGGCATCCGGGCGGCCGGCGGTACGCCGATGGAGTTCAACACGATCTCGGTCAGCGACGGCGTGTCCATGGGCACCGAGGGCATGAAGGCGAGCCTGGTCAGCCGGGAGGTCGTCGCCGACTCGATCGAGCTCGTCGTTCGGGGCCACCTGCTCGACGGAGTCGTCTGCCTGGTCGGCTGTGACAAGACGATCCCCGGGGCGGCGATGGCTGTCGGTCGGCTCGATGTGCCGGCCGTGGTCCTCTACAATGGGACGATCTACCCGGGCACCTACAAGGGCCAGCGGAACGCCACCGTCGTCACCGTCTACGAGGCGATCGGGGCGTATCGGGCCGGCAAGATCAGCCTCGAAGAGCTGTACGAAGTCGAGAACGTGGCCTGCCCTGGACCGGGCGCCTGCGGCGGCCAGTTCACGGCCAACACGATGAGCACCGTCATGGAGTTCATCGGGCTCTCGCCGGCCGGCCTCAACGGGATCCCCGCCGAGGATCCAGCAAAGGACGAGGCGGCCCGGGTGACCGGCGAGCTGGTCATGGACCTCGTCCGCCGCGACGTCCGCCCGTCGTCGATCGTCGACCGCGACGCGCTCGCGAACGGGATCGCCTCGATCGCTGCCACGGGCGGCTCGACCAACGGCGTCCTGCACATGCTGGCGATCGCCCACGAGTTCGGACTGAGCCTCGACCTCGACGAGTTCGGGGCCATCGCCGACCGGACCCCGATCGTCGCCGACATGCAGCCGGGCGGCCGCTTCACTGCGACCGACATCTACGAGGCCGGCGGGGTCGCCCTGGTCATGCGCGAGCTGCTCAAGCGCGACCTGCTCCACGGCGATGCGCCGACGGTCGACGGCCGGACGATCGCCGAGGTCGCCGCAGCGGTCGTGGAGACGCCCGGCCAGGAGGTCGTCGTGCCGATCGAGCGACCGCTCAAGCCGACCGGTGGTCTGGCGATCCTTCATGGCAGCCTCGCACCGGGCGGCTGCGTGGTGAAGCTGGCCGGTCACGAGCGCCGTCAACACCGCGGACCTGCCCGGGTGTTCGACTCCGAGACCGCCTGCCATGACGCCGTCCGCGACCGGCGGATCGTGGCCGGCGACGTCGTGGTCATCCGCTACGAGGGTCCGGTGGGTGGTCCGGGGATGCAGGAGATGCTCAGCGTGACGAGCGCGCTCGTCGGTGAAGGGCTGGGCGATTCCGTGGCGCTGATCACGGACGGCCGGTTCTCGGGCGGGACCCACGGGCTGATGATCGGGCACGTCACACCAGAGGCGGCGTTGGGCGGCCCGATCGGGCTGGTCGAGGAGGGCGACACGATCGTGATCGACGTCGATCGCAAGGCCGTCGACCTCGACATCGCGGCTGACGAGCTGGCCCGCCGCCGGGACGGCTGGACCGCGCCAGCGCCGCGGTACACGGGCGGGGTCCTGGCCAAGTACGCCGCGCAGGTGAGCTCGGCATCGAATGGGGCGGTGACGACCGGCGACCGGATGACCTCCGGCCTGGCGCGGCGGTGAGTCAGGTCGTCATCGGCTTCAAGACCTCCCCGCAGGGTGTCGATTGGCCGACCCTCGACGAGACCTGGGCGGCCGCCGGAGACCTGCCGGTCTTCGAGTCGGCCTGGATGAACGACCACTTGTCGGATCCCAACCTCGAGCGAGGTGGCTCGAGCTGGGAGCCGCTGACGCTGGCCGCGGCACTGGCCTGGCGGGTACCCGGCAAGTGGCTCGGTGAGGCGGTCCTGTCCAACACCTTCCGCCACCCGGCAGTGCTGGCGAAGCAGGCGACCGCGCTCGACCTGATCACCGGCGGCCGGTTCATCCTCGGGCTCGGGGCCGGCTGGCACCAGGGCGAGCACGATGCGTTCGGCATCGCGCTGCCGCCGGTCGGTGAGCGCATCTCCCGACTCGAGTCCGCCGTCCGGGTCATCCGGGCGCTAGGCTCGGCCGCGGCGGCGGGCCGACCCGGGGTGACCCTCGCCGACCCGTTCTATCCGCTCCGGGACGCGCTGAACCTGCCCGCCCCCGTGACACCCGGCGGCCCGCCGATCTGGCTCGGCGGTCAACGCCCGCGTGGCTTTCGCATGGCGGCGCGGCTGGCCGATGGCTGGGTCCTGCCCGCCGGACCGGAGGAGGGCCTCGCCGAGTTCATCGAGCGCCGCTCGGCGATCATGGCGGAGCTCGAGCTCGTCGCTCGCGACCCGGCAACCTTCACCTTCGCGGCCCAGCTCGCGACCGGGACGTCCGCGTCGGACCGGAGGACCGCCCTCGCGGCGGCCCGGCGTTTCGTTGCCGAGGGCGCCGGCCACGTCATCCTGGGCATGCCTGCCCGACTCGGCCCCGATGGGCTGGCCACGATGGCCCAGGAGGTCGCCGAGCCGCTGCGAGCGGCCATCGGCTGAGCCCGACTACGGCGGAGGTTCGCCCGACACGGCATCATGACGACGTGACCGAAGACACGGACGAGAACCGCGCGATCGTGGGGACGCGACCGACTCAGCCCGACGCGGCGACCACCGGCGAAGTCGGAGCCCCGGGATCACCTGCCCCGCATCCCGGGCGTTCCGTGCCCTGGCCGCCGACCGCCGGGCAGCGTGGCCTCGCCTCGCCCTTCCCGCCCGGCGGGATCGATCCCGCACCCGACGCAGGACAACGCGAGGAGCGTTTGTACCTGCGGCTGCTTGTGGGCATGGTCCTGCTCATCGTCCTCGGCGGCCTGGGCATCGGCATCATCGGGCTCGTCCTGGGCTATTCGGCCGGCTCCTGATCGTGGCCGTCGACCGCTCCGCGCGACCATCGGACCGCGTCGAGTCGGCCACCTGGGAGCGCGCCCACGCTGAGCTGATCGAGCACCTTCGGACGCTCATCCGGATCCCCAGCGTCAATCCGCCACCCGCTCCGGGCGACGGCGAGCTCCGGGCGGCTCAGGCCATTGCCGCGATCCTGGCCGAGTCGGGGGTCCCGTCGGAGATCGTCGAGCCGGCACCCGGCCGGGGATCGGTGGCCGCTCGTCTTCATGGCGATGGCAGCGGCGGCGGGCCGCTCCTGCTCCTGTCGCATCTCGACGTCGTGCCCGCTCCGCCCGATTCGTGGACGCACGATCCGTTCGGAGCGGATCTCGAGGACGGTTACGTGTGGGGCCGCGGCGCGGTCGACATGAAGGGGATGGTCGCGCTCGAGATCGCGGTCATCCGGCGTCTGGCCGCGGAGGCCCGTGCCGCCGGACGCGATCCCGCGACGGACCCGATCCCCGGTCTGAGCCGGGACGTCCTGTTTGCGGCGACCGCGGACGAAGAAGCCGGCGGCTGGCTCGGCGCGGGCTGGATCGTCGACAACCTGCCCGAGTTGCTCCAGGCGGAGGGCGCCCTCAACGAGTGTGGCGGAGTGTCGGTCGACTTCGGAACGCGCCGGTTCTACCCGATCGGCGTGGCCGAGAAGGGCTCGGTCGACTACCGGATCGTCGTCCACGGCACGTGGGGTCACGGCTCGGTGCCGCGTACGGACAATGCGGCCGTCCGTGCGGCAGCGATCGTGAGCCGGCTCGCCGAGCCGGGTCCGACCCGGGTGACGCCGCTGATGGCCGACTTCCTGGCGGCGGTCGCCAAGGAGGTGGACGGACCGACCGGTGCGCTGGTCCGGCGCATCGCATCCGCCGACGCTGCGGAGAGTGGCGCCGCCATCGCCAGCGTGTGCGACGAGATGTATGGCCGGGCCGTGGGGGCACTCCTCCGCGACACGGCCTCGCCCGACGTCATCCATGCGGGCATCAAGTACAACGTGATCCCGGGCATCGCCGAGATCCAGGTGGACTGCCGGCCGCTGCCCGGCACCGACGAGGCCGCGATGCGGGCAGAGCTTCGGCGGCGGATCGGCGAGGAGCTCTGGGCCGTCTGCGAGGTGGAGGCGTATCACGCCGGGGAGGCGGTCGAGGCCGCCCGGGACAGCGATCTCTACCGCACGTTGGAGACGACCCTCCGGGACCACGACCCGGAAGGCGTCCCGGTCCCGGTCATGGTCCCGTTTGCCACCGACGCGAAGCACACCGTCCGCCTCGAGGTCCCGACCTATGGGTTCTCGCCGCTCAGGCTCGACCCCGAGGAGCGCTTCCTCGACCGCTTCCACGGCGTCGACGAGCGGGTCGGCGTGGATGCGCTGCGGTTCGGCCTGCCAGTCCTGTACGACGTCGTCCGCCGCTTCTGCGGCTGATTCGACGCCGGGCCGGGGCATCACCGCCGGTGCATCGGTGCACCGCGAAAACGCTAGACTCTCAACGCGATCCGTCCTCGGATGATCCGCAGGTGACTGCCTCGACCTAGGATGGCGAAGACCCGCCGGTACCGCTCGGGGGAAGGTGCCCATCCATGCGTCGGATCCTCGCGATCTGCTTCGCCATCTGCGTCTCGATCGCCCTGCCCGGGTCGGTCGCGGCCGCCAGGCCCCAGCCGCGGGTGGCGATCGTGGTCGGACCGGCCGAGGGGCTGACCGACCTGTACCGCTCGATCGGCGCGGCAGCCGCTCGTGAAGCGCGGCGCTGGACGAGCGACGTGGTCGTGGTCGCCTCGCCGAGCGCCACCTGGCCGGCGGTCAAGCGGGCGCTGCGCGGAGCGTCGATCGTCGTCTACCTGGGGCACGGCAACGGCTTTCCCTCGCCCTACCGCGATTCGCTCTATCCACCGACCCAGAACGGGCTCGGTCTCAACCCGGTCGCCGGCGCGGGCGACAACACCCACCAATATTTCGGCGAGGAGTCCATCGGTCGCGATATCCACCTGGCGCCGGGGGCGGTCGTCCTGCTCCATCACCTGTGCTACGCCAGTGGCAACTCCGAGCCGGGCCTGCCCGAGGGCTCGCTCGACGTCGGACGTCAGCGGGTCGACAACTACGCCGCCGGCTGGTTGCGGGCGGGTGCCGGAGCGGTCATCGCCGACACCTTCGGGGAGCCCGGCCCATACCTGCGCTCGCTCCTCACCACCGACCGGCAGATCGGCCGCATCTGGCGCGAGGCCCCCAACTTCCACGACCACGTCCTGACCTTCCCGAGCGTCCGGACGCCAGGTGCTTTCGGGGCCATGGATCCGACCCATGGCACCTCGGGCTTCAATCGATCGATTGTGATGCGGCCGGGTCTGCGATCGGGCGACCTCCGGGACGGGGCCGGGCAGGTGGCGACGCTGCCCATGACGTCGATCGGTGCGGCGCTTCGGGGACAGGGCTCGCTGGCCGCTCTGGGGGTTGCCATCAAGGCCCCGAGCCTCGCCCCGGCCGGCCCGATCCCAAGCGGTCTCGTCGCCGGGACAAGAGCCAGCCTGAGCCTGTCGGTCAAGGCTGCTGCCGGCGTGACCCTGCCGGCGAAGCTCCAGATCGGGGTTCGTTGGGATCCCCTGGTTCTCGACCAACGACCGCCGGCCAGCGACGTCGCCGGCCCGGCGGCGCCCAGCACGTCGGGCGCGAAACCGACTGCTCCTGCGTCCGCCCCGCCGCCCACACCGAGCGCCCAACCGCGGCCGCCCGGCCGCCCGATCCCCAGCCCCCCTCCAGGCGATCCGGCCGGCTCGCCCGTGGCTGAGCCGCCGACCATCGACCTGGTCGCGCCCGAGGTCCCAGGCACGATCGTCACGCCGGCCCGCGCCACGCTCTCGAAGGGCCGCCTCAAGCTGACGGTCGGCCTCCCCGCCGGCCCTGGCACCTATCGGCTGACGACCACCATCCACGGGTCCGACGGGGTGGCCTTCGATGCCGCGACCCAGGCCCTGGTGCCGGTCCTCATCGTCCGGGTCAGTCGCCCGTTGTCCGTCGCTTACGGCGTCGTCTCCGAGCTGTCCATCTCGGCCGGAGCGAGCCTGACCGTCCCCGTCCGCCTCGCCAATGACGGGCTCCTGGCCTGGGCCCTGCCACCGGTCAT
Organism: Chloroflexota bacterium; assembly: GCA_039931975.1. Taxonomy (GTDB): domain Bacteria; phylum Chloroflexota; class Limnocylindria; order Limnocylindrales; family CSP1-4; genus Chersky-267. The sequence continues at coordinate 36,949 of JBDTQW010000011.1, forward strand.
CGGCGAGGACCTGATCGACCCTTCGCTGGCGCGTGCCCGCCCGCCCTCCCGCTTGGTCGCCCACTGGCTGCGGCTGAACCCTGGGACAACGACCGACGCCTCCAACGCCATGACTCCGGCTCGGGTCGATCCGGGTGGCCAGGCGACCGTCGGGCTGACGCTCACCGCGCCGACGGCGGCAGGCGACTACCTGGTCGTCCTCGACATCATCAGCCCGGTCCACGGCTCGTTGGCGGCGACCGGGGTCCCAATCGGCCAGATCCGGGTGACGGTCGGCCCGGCGGTCAGTCCCGCGGCGCCTTGATCAACCGGCCGCGGCGCGAGATCGCCCCGGTCGCCAATGCCGCCACCCCCATCGCGATCAGCTTGCGCTCGGGCGGAGGCAGGGCCCGCACGGCCGAGAGGAACTGATCGGCCCGACCGCGGTCGACGACCCGGAGCAGGGCATGGCCGCGCTGGGTCAACCACAGCGAGCGCTGACGACGATCCTCTTCTTCGCGGCGTCGCTCGACGAGGCGGCGTCGAACGAGTCCGTCGACGAGCCGCGACGTCGCGGACGGTGAGCGACCCAGGGCATCGGCCAGGTCGGCCACAGTGGTCGTGCCGGAGTCGGCCAGCACATAGAGGGCGGCGAGCTGGGTGAAGCCGAGCCGCAGCTCGCCGAGCTGCCAGGCGAAGCCCACGACCAGCTCGCGCCAGAGGGCTCGACCCATCGCCACTCGCTCCGAGATCTGGCGCGGGTTCTGGAACGAGGTCCCGGCCGCCAGCACGGGCGCACTGAGCGCGGCCTCGAAGGTCCGGGCGATGGCCCGCCGAGGAGCCGCACGGCGGATCGGTCGAGCGTTGAGCCGGGAGGTGGCTCGAGCCGGATGGGCGGAGTCCTCGGACATGGCCGGAGCGTACGACCGTCTCACGATACGTGCAACACTGCACAGGCTCTCCGCGTGGGACCCCGACCGGGTCGTACGCTCCTCGTGCGAGCCGCGTCCCGTGGCCGTCGCGCGTCCCCGTGAACAGGAGCCAGATGACCTCAGTCGCGTTCGTCTTCCCAGGCCAGGGTTCGCAGACCGTGGGCATGGGCCGCGCTCTCGCCGAAAACAGCCCGGCGGCCGCCGCCGTCTTCGCCGCTGCCGACGCCGCTTTGAATGGGCCGATCTCTCGCCTTGCCTGGGACGGTCCGGCCGAACGCCTCGACCTGACCGAGAACGCTCAACCCGCGCTCCTGGCGACCTCGATCGCGTATCTCGCCGCCCTCCGTGAGCGCTGGGCCGTGCTGGGCCTCGATGCCCCCGAGCCGGCATGCTTCGCAGGCCACTCGATGGGCCAGTACAGCGCGATGGTGGCGGCGGGGGTCATCGAGCTCGGCGACGGCGTGCGACTGGTCCGCGAGCGGGGTCGCCTGATGCAGTCCTCCGGCGCCGGTCGAGAGGGCCGGATGGCCGCCATCATCGGCCTCGACGACAGCCGCCTGCCCGAGCTCGTCGAACGGGCCGGTGCGCACGGCGTGTTCGGGATCGCCAATCGGAACTCGCCCGGCCAGGTCGTGGTTTCGGGCGAGCGAGCCGCCGTCGAGGCCGCCGTCGCCCTTGCCCGCGAGCTTGGCGCAAAGCGGGCGATCGAGCTGCCGGTCAGCGTCGCCGCTCACTCGCCGTTGATGGCCGACGCCGCCGAGGGGATGCGCCTGGTGCTCGCCAAGGTCCCGTTCCACGACCCGGTCGCCCCACTGCTGGCCAATCGCGACGCTCGTCCGCTGACGACCGGCGAGGCGGCGCGGGACGAGCTGGTGGAGCACCTCACCGCCGGCGTCGACTGGGTCCGGGCTGTCGAGACCCTCAGCCGCCAGGGCGTGACCACCTTCATCGAGGTCGGACCGGGGCGGGTCCTGACGGGCCTCATCAAGCGGATCGTCCCGGATGCCGTGGCGATCGCGACCGATGCTCCGAATGCCCCGGACGGCCTGGCCGTGCCGGGCGCCGAGATCCCCGCCTGATCGTCGACCCGAGGAGAAGAGCCACCGTGCGAGCCCCAGATCACAACCGCCGCGTCGTCGTCACCGGTCTCGGCGTCATCAGCCCCGTCGGCAACGACCGCAAGACCGCCTGGTCGAACCTGCTGAACGGTGTGTCGGGCATCGGCGAGATCACCAAGTTCGACGCATCCGGCTATGAGCAGAGGGCGGCTGGCGAGGTGCGCGACTTCGTGGCCACCGACTGGATGGACGCCAAGGCGGTCCGACGGAGCGAGGCCAGCATGCACTACGGCGTGGCGGCCGCCAAGCAGGCGGTGGCCGACTCGGGCTTCGAGATCACCGACGAGAACCGCACCGACGTCGGGGTCGTCTTCGGCTCCGGCGCAGGGGGCCAGTCACTGATGATCGACAACCACACGGCGTTGCGGGACCGCGGCCCTCGCACGGTCGCCCCGACCTTCATCGCCAATGCACTGGTCGACTCCTGCTCGGGGATGATCGCGATCGAGACCGGCGCGATCGGCCACAACCTGTGCATCGTCTCGGCCTGTGCCACGGGCACGCACAACGTCGCCGAAGCCGCCGAGGCGATCCGCCGGGGCGATTGCGTCGCGATCATCTCCGGCTCGACCGAGATGCCCCTCCTCGAGGTCGGTCATGCCGGTTTCGGGAACATGCGCGGCCTGGGCAATCCGCGCCCCGGCGAATCGATCGCGTCGGTGTCGCGCCCGTTCGACCTGACCCGCGACGGGTTCGTCCTCGGCGAGGGCGCCGGCTCGCTGTTCCTCGAGGACCTCGAGCTCGCCAAGGCCCGCGGGGCGAAGATCTACGCCGAGGTGGTCGGCTACGGGTCGGCCGCCGACGGCTGGGACATGATCCAGCCGGTCGAGGCCGGTGCGGGCTCGGCGCGGGCGCTGAAGATGGCCCTGGACCGGCGCGGGGTCCCGGCCGACGAGGTGGACCTGATCAACCCGCACGGGACGTCGACACCGCTCGGCGACAAGCGGGAGGCGGAGGCGATCTGGACGGTCTTCGGCGACCACACCCCGAAGATCGAGATCAGCGCCACCAAGTCGATGACCGGGCACATGATGGGCGCCGCCGGCTCGTTCGAGGCGTTCGCGACGGTGATGTCCATCGCCGAGCAGACCGTGCCGGCCACCATCAACTATCGCGACCGCGACCCTGAATGCGACCTCAACGTGACCACGGAAACGCGCCAACGGGAGATCCGCTACGGTCTGTCGAACAACATCGGGCTCGGCGGCCACAACGGTGCGGTGATCTTCCGGCGTTATGACGGCGATTGATCGCCGAGCGTCGAGGTGATCGTCGCGCGACTGCCCGGTCCCGCGGCCGGCGACCACGGTCGCCCGAGAGTGGGCGCCGACCGACTCGCTACAATCTGAGCCGGGTCGCCACCGACCCGCGGATCCCGTACCCCGACGAGGTGACTTCCCGCGTGCCCAGCCAGGATCCTGCTCGCCGCGCCGTCGTGACCGGCCTCGGCGCGGTCATGCCGATCGGCAATGATTTCCCGACGTACTGGCGCAACCTCCAGGACGGGGTGACCGGGACGCGGCCCATCGCCAGCTTCAATGCGTCCCAGTTCGAGGTCAAGATCGCCGCGGAGGTGCTCGACTTCGATCCAGCCGCCCACATGGACGCCAAGATGGCCCGCCGGATGAGCCGCTTCATCGCCTTCGCGATGGCAGCCGGCAAGGAAGCGGTCGCCGACTCGGGGATCGATTTCGCGGCGATGGACCAAGAGGCGCGCGACCGGGTGGGCGTCGTCGTCAACACCGGCGGCGGCGGCATCGAGCAGATCATCGACGGGACACACGTCCACGACAGCAAGGGGCCGCGGTTCGTCAGCCCGTTCGCCGTGCCGGCCCTGTCGGGCTCCATGGGTGCCTGCATGCTGTCGATGGAGTGGGGCCTGACCGGACCGGTCATGACCCAGGTCGCGGCCTGCGCCACCTCGGTCATCGCGTTCCACGATGCGTTGCGCCTGATCGAGACCGGGGAGTGCGATGTCGTGCTGGCCGGTGGCTCCGAGGCGCCGGTCCTGCCTATGGCCGTCGCCGCGCTGGGCAACATGGGCGCCCTTTCGCGCCGGAACGATGACCCGGGCCGTGCCTCCCGTCCGTTCGATCGCGACCGCGACGGCTTCGTCCTGGGTGAAGGCGGCGGCGTGGTGGTCGTCGAGTCGCTCGAGCACGCCCGCCGCCGTGGGGCGACGCCGGTCGCCGAGATCCTGGGCGGAGCGCTGACGTCCGACGCCTTTCACATCAGCGCGCCCGAACCGACCGGGCGAGGCCAGGCGCGGGCGATGACGAACGCCCTGCGCAACGCCGGGGTAAGCCCCGACGAGCTCGACTACATCGTCGCCCACGGCACCTCGACGTCGCTCAATGACGTGACCGAGACGCGGGCGATCAAGACGGCTCTCGGCGAGGCGGCCTACCGGGTCCCGATCAGCTCGCCGAAGTCGATGATCGGCCATCTCGTCGGCGCGGCCGGCATCGCCAGCGCCCTGGCGGCGCTCGGCGCGATCCGGGACGGCGTCATCCCGCCGACGGCCAACCTCGAGAACCCGGACGACGAGTGCGACCTGGACTACGTCCCCCGCGTGGCCCGTCGCGCGACCGTCGACACGGCGATGATCAATGGCTTCGGCTTCGGCGGCCAGAACGCGGTCGCCGTCTTCCGAAGGGTCATCGACTGACTTCGCGGCGTTCGTTCGTCCGCCTCTGGCGATCGGCCCACCTGTCACCCGTACGACAGTCGACGTGTCTCTCTTCGGGCTGGACCGGCTGAGCCGGGGCGTCTACCGTATGACCAGCCCATGAGGGAGCCGCCCCGGAGGACCGCTGCAATGACTGCCAACCTGACCCCCGCCGACCAGCCCTTTACGATCATCCTCGACGATGACGAGACGAATCCGGCCGAGGGAAGGCTGCGCAAGATCGACGCGGGGCCGACCTGGGCCAAGCACCGGGTGCGGGTCGAGCTTGCCGAGGACGATACGAGCGGACATGGGCTCGACGCGACGTCGGTCTCGATCGCGCTTCGTTTCGACGACGACGTGGAAGGCCACGCGCTGAGCCTCCACTTCCCGACCGCCCAGAAGGCCGACGAATTCCGCAAGCGCCTGCTGGCCACGGGTATCGTCGCTGGCGCGCTGGTGGTCGGGGTGACCGCGGCGCAGCTCACGAGCACGGCGCCGGCCATCAATACGGGGCCGATCGTCGCGCCGGCACCGGTTGCGGCTCCCGCCCCCGTCTTCGCTGAGCCGAGAGTCAACCTGAGGATCCCGGCCGAGGACCTGGCGCCGGGAGCGCCTGCGAAGGAGTCGCCGATCGAGCGGATCCGCATCGCGCCCGTGACCCCTGCGGCGGAGTCGCCGGCCGAGCGCATCCGGGAGCAGACCGTCGCCCCCACCTCGACTACCGCGGCCGAGTCCCCGATCGAGCGCATCCGCGAGCAGTCCGCGGCGCCGACCTCGGCAACGGCAAAGGAGTCGCCAGCCGAGCGCATCCGGGAGCAGTCAGCGGCCCCCACCTCGGGCACCGCTGGTGAGTCCCCCATCGAGCGCATCCGGGAGCAGTCAGCGGCCCCCACCTCGGGTACGGCTGGTGAGTCCCCCATCGAGCGCATCCGGGAGCAGTCAGCGGCCCCCACCTCGG